>JBKQLG010000320.1:0-20520 GCA_052147235.1 Occallatibacter sp. | reverse complement strand
TCCCAACTACGACGCCGGCCTGTTCGTTGAGTCCTTTGACGACGAAGGCGCGCGCAAGGGCTATTGCCTGTACAAGGTGGGCTGCCGCGGCCCGGTTACCTACAACGCCTGCTCGGTGACCAAGTGGAACGAGGGCACCAGCTACCCCATCCAGTCCGGCCACGGCTGCATCGGTTGCAGCGAGGAGGGCTTCTGGGACAACGGCCCCTTCTATCAGCACCTGGCATCGTTCCCCGGCTTCGGCGTTGAGAGTACGGCAGACACGATTGGCACGGTGGTGGGAGTCGCCACGCTGGCCGGAGTCGCCGCGCACGCGGTGGTCACTAACATACGCAAACGGAGCGTGATCGCGGAAGTCCACGCCGAAGACCAGAAGGAGTAATAAGAGCCTATGACACGCATCGTCGTCGATCCGATTACACGCATTGAAGGCCACCTGCGCATCGAGGCAGTGGTGGAAAATGGCGTCATCACCGACGCATTCAGCGCAGGCACGATGGTGCGCGGCCTGGAGAAGATTCTCATGGGCCGCGACCCGCGCGACGCCTGGGCCATCACCGAGCGCGTCTGCGGCGTATGCACCACCGTGCATGCCCTCGCCAGCGTGCGCGCCGTCGAAAACGCGCTGGGGATTACCATCCCGCCCACCGCCGAGATCATCCGCAGCATCATGATGACCACGCAGTATGTGCAGGATCACGTGATCCACTTCTATCACCTGCACGCGCTGGACTGGGTGGACATTGTCAACGCGCTCAAGGCCGATCCCAAGAAAGCTGCTGAGATTGCAGCGACCTTCTCCAAGTGGGACAAGAACACGCCGACGTATTTCGCCGAAGTGCAGGACAAGATCAAGGCCTTTGCCGCCAGCGGGTTGGGCATCTTCGCTAACGGCTACTGGGGCCATCCGGCCTACAAGCTGCCGCCGGAGGTCAATCTCATCGCGGTGGCGCACTACCTGGATGCGCTGGCCTGGCAGAAGGAGATTGTCAAGATTCACGCCGTCTTCGGCGGCAAGAATCCGCATCCGAATTATCTGGTGGGCGGCGTGCCCTGCTCCATCAACATGAATGAAGTGGCGGCGATCAACAGCGAGCGGCTGAACCTGGTGAAGAAGCTGATCGATCAGGCCGATGAATTCCTCAACGAGGTCTACATCCCCGACCTGCTGGCTGTTGCCGGCTTCTACAAGGACTGGGCCGGCTATGGCGGCGGTTTGAGCAACTACCTCAGCTACGGCGAGTTCCCCACCAAGGGCTACAACCAGCCGGATTCCTTCAAGTATCCGCGCGGCGTGATTCTCAATCGCGACCTCAGCCACGTCTATCCGGTCAACGCGACGGATTCGCAGGAGATCAAGGAGTACATCGCGCACTCCTGGTACAGCTACGACGGCGGCGACAACGAAGGCATTCATCCCTGGGCGGGCGAGACGAAGCTGAACTACACCGGGCCCAAGCCGCCGTTCGAGTCGCTGGCCGGCTTTGACAAGTATTCGTTCCTGAAGACTCCACGCTGGAAAGATAACCCGATGGAGGTGGGTCCGCTGGCGCGTCTGCTGGTGGCCTTTGCCTCCGGCCGCACCGATGTGCAGGATCTGGTGAAGGACACGCTGGGCAAGCTGGGCGTTGGAGTACCCGCGCTCTTCTCCACGCTGGGCCGCACCGCGGCGCGCGGCCTGGATGCCGCGCTGGCGATGAAGTGGCTCAAGGAGTACTACGGCATGTTGATGGTGCAGGTGAAGATCAACGAGGTCTCTACGTTCAGTGGCGATTTATGGGAGCCGAAGAGCTGGCCCAAGGATGCCGAGGGGGTTGGCCTGGTGGAGGCTCCTCGCGGCGCGCTGGCCCACTGGATCAAGATCCACGATGGCGCCATCGAGAACTATCAACTGGTGGTGCCGACGACCTGGAACGGCTCGCCGCGCGACGCCAAGGGACTGCGCTCCTCCTTCGAGCAGGCGCTGATTGGCACGCCGGTGGCCAAGATCGACGAGCCGGTCGAGATTCTGCGCACCATCCATTCCTTTGACCCGTGCCTGGCCTGCGCCGTGCATCTGTACGATCCGCAGGGACGGCACCTTCACCAGGTTTCCTTCGAGTGAGATGGCTATGAGTAATCCAAATACGGCTGTGGGCATTGGCGTAAAGGACGCGTTTCGACAGAATGGCGGCGCGCCGGTCGAATACCGCCGCGTATACGTGTGGGAGCTGCCGGTGCGCGCCTACCATTGGATCAACGCCATCGCGCTGGTGGCGTTGTGTGTCACCGGCTACCTGATTGGCGCGCCGATTCGCGCTTTTTATGCGGCCGAGGCCTATCAGCAGTACTGGTTTGGCTGGGTGCGCTTTATTCACTTCACGGCCGCATTCGTTTACGTCTTCAACTTCCTGGCGCGCCTCTACTGGGGCTTCGTCGGTAACAAGTACGCCAAGTGGACCGCCTTCTTCCCGCTAAAGAAATCGCAGCAGCAGGAGATCGTAGACGTAATCAAAGCCGACGTGCTGGAAGTGAAGATGCACGGGCCGATCTCCACCGGCCACAACGCGCTGGCCGGCCTGATCTACTTCGGCACCTTCCTCGCGTTTGTCTTCCAGACCATCACCGGCTTCGCGCTCTACTCCAGCATGAGCAACTCGTGGCTACCGCGCTTGTTTACCTGGGTCGTGCCGCTGCTGGGCGGCGATTTCGGCGTACGTTTCTGGCATCACACCTTCCTGTGGTTCTTTGTCACCTTTGTGATCATTCACGTCTATCTTGCCTTCTATCACGATTACATCGAGGGGCGCGGCACGGTATCCTCTATTATCGGCGGATGGAAGTTCGACCGGACGGAGAAACACGACTAGGAATTTTCCGCAAAATCATGCAAGATTGTCGAGTGGCTTTTCTCTATGAAAAGCCACTTTGCATCTTGAAGGGAAGGTATATCGGTTTGGAGACTGGCGCGAAGCAGAAAAAGACATTGGTGCTGGGGCTGGGCAACGTCCTGATGAGTGATGAGGGCGTCGGCGTTCACGTGGTGCGCGAAGTAGAGAAGCACCCGCTGCCTGCCAATGTGGAGTGCCTCGACGGCGGCACGGGCGGCTTCACGCTGCTTGAGCCGCTGCAAGAGGCTAGCCGCATCATCCTCATCGACGCAGCAGCGGACGGCAATCCTATCGGCACGGTCACGCGCACAACGCCGCGCTTCTCGCGCGATTACCCGCCCACGCTCACCGCCCACGACATCGGCGTGAAGGATCTGCTGGATGTGTTTTATATCCAAGGCGGCTCGCCCGATGTGATCCTCTACGCCATCACCATCGATCCCCAGCAGCCGATCTCGATGGAACTCTCCGAGGTGATCGCCAAAGCCGTCGAAGTGGCCGTTGCCGAGATTCTGGCGGAGTTGGCATAATTCCTCTTATCACCGCACCCGCAGCACGATGATCGTCTCATCGTCGAAGCGCTCCTGCTCGCCCTGGAAGCGGCTGACGTCGTTCAGGATGGCGTCGGCGATCTCCTGGGCGGGCTCAGTCGCACGGCTGCATAACAACTCCGACAGCCTCTCCTGGCCGTACATCTCGCGCTGCGCATTCTCCGCATCCAGAATCCCATCCGAGACAAAGACGATGACGTCCCCTGGCTCGGTAGACACGTTGAGCTCATCATAGGTGACATTGGGAAAGAGCCCCAGCGGAAATCCCTCGGCGCGCACCGTGGACGATTGTCCATGGCGGCAGAGGATGGGCTGCACGGCGCCGGAGTTGGCCACCTGCAAGGTGCGGCTATCGTCGTTCCACAAGGCAAAGAGCATGGTCACGTACTGCGATTCCATCTTGCGCTCCTGGATCGTGTTGTTCAGAGTGGCGAGCATCCGCGCCGGCTCCAGCCGCTGCTGCGCCGCCGAGCGCATGATGCCGCTGACCAGTGCCGCAAAGAGCGCCGCCGGCGCCGCCTTGCCGCTCACGTCGCCCAGCACGATGGCCATGCGGCCCGGCGCGTAGTGCACAAAGTCGTACAGGTCACCGCCGATGGTGCGCGCGGGCAAGAATCGCACCGCCATGTCCGCATTGGTCCAGGTCGGCGCCACGGGGGGCAAGAGGCGCAGTTGGACTTCGCGGGCCATCGCCATGTCGCGCTCCAGCTGGGCCTCCTGCGCGCGCATCGCCTGGTAGAGCCGCGCATTCTCGATGGCGATGGCCACCTGCGCGGCCAGCGTGGTCAGCACACGCTCGTGCTCTTCATTGAAGAAGCCGGCGCGCGTGTGTTCCAGGTCGAGCACGCCGATGATGCGTCCCTTGTGGAAGAGCGGCACAACCAGCTCCGAGCGGGTCTCAGGGTTCATGGGCAGGTAACGCGCGTCGTTGCGCACATCGGGCACGTTCACCAGCCGCCACTCGCGCACCGACGCGCCCACCAGCCCGCTGGTGATGGGCAGGCTGCGCAGTGGAGTTTGCGCTGAGCCGAAGCGCCATACGTAGCGCGTAATCAGCGTCTCGCCCTTTTCGTCCAGCAGCATGATGGAGAACATCTGGTAGTCGATCAGCCGGCGCAGCAGTTGCCCCACTCGCTCTAGCAGCGGGTCCAGATCCAGAATCGACGTCAGCTCGGTGGCAATTTCGTTGAGCACCGTCAGCGTCTGCGCCTGGCGGGAGACGCGCGCATAGAGGCGCGCATTCTCAATTGCCTGGGCGATGCGCGAGGCAGTCAGCGTGAGCAGGCGCAGGTGCTCGGGGCGGAAGTAATCGGCCTGCTCGCTCTCGATGTCCATTACCCCGATCAGGCGGTTCTTGGCAATCAGCGGCACCGCCAGTTCGGAGCGCACTTCGGGATTCACTTCGACGTAAACCTCCGAGGCCGTCACATCGTTCAGCAGCACCGGCTGGCGGGTGAGCGCCACCTGGCCCACTACTCCCCTGCCCATGGGAATATGCAGCCGTTCAATCTGCGTGACGTGGCCGATCTGAAACCTCACCCGCAGTTCGTGGGTGCGGTCGTTGAGCAGCAGAATGGCGAAGATGCGGTAGGGAATGACGGCAGCCACCAGCTCCGAGGTGCGGCGCAGCAGGGTTTCCAAATCCAGCGTGGTGTTCAGCGCGTCGGTAAGCCGCATCATGTAGGCCACATCGGCCGCTTCCACGCGGATATTGGCCGGATCAAGAAGCGCTCCAGGGGTCGCCGGGTCGGCCGGGCGATAGTCGCCCTCCAACTCGGGTTCGTGGCGCGGGGATGGAGAAGTCTCTGTCATCTGCGTAGAAGAAAATCATAGCGCACAGGGTGAGCGGAAGTGCAGGGACGATTTCATTCACCGGCGAACAAGCCACGTAAATCGTGCTACCCTTGCTATGAAAGCTCGGTTAATTTTCAACTTCTTCAATCGGCAGTTGCGCCGAATGGATTACCGCGCGCCTGAGGCTGGATCTTTATCATGTCTGAACTTCCTGTTGATCTTCCACTTGTCACCGTGAAGCCGCCCACCCTGAGCGCGAGGCTCGCGTTTCCGCTTGTCTTGACGGTGACAGGGGCTATCCTGCTTGGCCTTGTACTGGCGATTCTGCGGCTGAACAACGGCACTTTCATCTATACGATGGACGATGCGTACATCGATCTTGCGCTCAGCGACCAAATACACCATGGGAATTACGGAATCGAGGCAGGGTTGCATTCGGCGCCCGCATCGTCAATTCTCTATCCGCTTCTGCTGGCGCCAGCCTCCGGAACTCCGCTGCATCCTTACCTGCCGCTGATCCTCAACTCACTGGCCCTCTTTGCGACGCTCGTGATCGTATGGAAGCTCTTTGTCCATCTGCGCCTTGCGGAGGAGACTTTTGGAATCGTTGCCCAAGCGGCCACCCTCCTGCTGTTGGCTATCTGTCTAAATCTCATCGGCGTTGTCTTTACCGGTTTTGAGCACAGCCTGCACATCGCGACCGTCGCCGCCTGCGTCTACGGGCTGACGCTGTTTCTGGACAAGGACAAAATGCCTGCCTGGCTGCCCGCGGTCATTGTTCTCGCTCCATTGTTGCGCTTTGAGGGATTGGCTCTGAGCCTTGCCGCGATCGTGGTGCTTGCCCTGCGCGGACGCTGGCGCACCGCGCTCGCAACCTTTGCGCTCATCGTTCTGTTCGTTGGAGGCTTTTCCGCATTTCTCGTCAGCCTGGGGCTGCCGCCGCTGCCCAGTTCCGTTCTCACCAAGTCCGACATCGCAGCTATAAGTGTAAGCGGCGCAAGCACGGGCCTTTTCCACTCGATCGGTCAGAACGTGTTACGCATGGTCTCCCACCCAATCGGCTTTCTACTCATCGTGATCGGCCTGGCTGCCGCTGTGCGCTGCTTGCGCGAGCTTCCGGCCTGGCCCTGGCGCTGGAGTTCGCAGGCGCTCATGGCGCTGCTCCTCGTTTGCCTGGTCGGCGCGCACGCCGTCGCCGGTCAATTTGGCTGGCTGGACCGTTATGAGGACTATGCCATGCTCGGCACGGCATTGATGGGGATCTACTTGAGCAGGGAAACCATCCGCAAGATAGTGTCGAACAAGAAAGAGCGCCTCAAATTTATTGGCCTGACGTTCATTGCTCTTTCCGTGTTTTGCTCGCCCTATATTCTTTCGACCTGGCATGTTCCGCTGGCCTCCAATAACATCTACGAACAGCAGTACCAGATGCACCGCTTCGTCAACGACTTCTATCGCGCACCGGTGGCGGTCAACGATCTAGGCCTGGTTTCCTACCATAACCCCAACTTTGTTCTCGATCTGGGCGGCCTGGCCTCAGAACAGGCGCGCATCCTCAGAATGAGCGCAGCCAGCGCCGAGCAGTATCGCGCTCTCGTCGCCGGCAGCGGCGTTCATTTGGTCATCATCTACGACGAGTGGTTCGAAGACCAGATTCCGGCCAGTTGGATCAAGGTTGCGAGCATGGACTTGTCGCGGGAGCGCGTTTCCCCCGCCCAGACAGAGGTCCAGTTCTACGCGACCGATAACGCCACTGCAAGCCTTTTGCAACCCGAGCTTCAGTCTTTCAGCAAGAGCTTGCCGCCGGGAGTGAAGCTGACCATCTACAGCGGCGCAGCGGAAGCGAACTGACCTCAGACCTCTGATCCCTGTCCTTACTCCGCTCCCAGTTCGCGCACTATCGCCACCGAGGCCGAAGCTCCGATGCGATTGGCGCCGGCTTCGATCATCGCCTGCACGTCGGCCAGGGTGCGGATGCCGCCCGCGGCCTTCACGCCGCAGCGCCCCCCGGCCACGCCGCGCATCAGCGCCACGTCCGCCGCGGTTGCGCCGGCGGAGGCAAAACCCGTCGAAGTCTTGATGAAGTCCGCGCCCGCCAGAATAGCGATCTCCGAGGCGCGCAGCTTCTCCGCCACGCTCAGCAGAGCTGTCTCCAGAATCACTTTGAGCAGCGCTCCATGAAGATGCGCGAGGTCGGCCACGGTGCGGATGGTGTGCTCGACGGCCAGGTGGTTGCCGCTCTTGAGCTGGCCGATGGGAATCACCATGTCCAGCTCGCGCGCTCCCAGCCGCAGCAGCGCCGTCGCTTCCTGGCGCAGCGTGGAGACCAGCGACGCTCCCAGCGGAAAGCCGATCACCGCGCCCACGGGAATTCCGGAGCCGTTCAGCGCGCTGACAGCCGTGGAAACCCACACCGGGTTCACCATCGCGCAGGCGAAGCGGTAGCGCAACGCCTCCTCGCACAAGCTCATCACCTGGGTGCGGGTGGCGTCGGGCTTGAGCAGAGTGTGGTCGATCACGGAGGCCAAAGCCTGCCAGTTCGCCAGAGCCGCCGCGGCGAATGCGGCTGAATCGAAGACTCCGTTGTTGAAGTCCAAATCCACGTCCTGATTGGGAGTGGTCGCAGCCATAGGGTCTTGCTCCTTGCCGGTCCAGTGCCGCTCTGAGTAGGCGGCTCGCCGTGTACTCTGCCGCAGATGAGTATAGTGCCTGCCGCGGCGCGTGTCCTAATGAAGAGATGAATTTTGGCTTAATTCGTTGCGCATCCGGCCCGAAATGAAGACGCCGATAGGCGATGCTGGCCTGCTCTGGGGTGATCCTGCCCATCGCGAGAATTCGCAGCGCTGTTTTTTTGCTGGCTCTAACCCTCACAGTGGGATATTGATAGAGAGGGTTTGCATGGCCTTCTTTCGTTTCTTCATCAAATCGCTCCGGACGCCCCAGCTCTTGCCTCTGAGGTCTGGAAGCCCATCCCGCTGGAGCTGCCTCATCGGTCCCGCCGTCGTCCTGCTGGCGGCCTTCGTAGCCGTTACGCCAATACTCCGGCACGGCCCCTCTTGCGGCCACGACTTCGACTTCCATCTGGTCTCCTGGTTTGATTGCCTGAACAGTTGGCGGCACGGGATTCTCTATCCGCATTGGTCTCCCAGCGCAAATTACGGAGCAGGCGAGCCGCGCTTCGTCTTTTACCCACCGTTGACCTGGATGCTGGGCGCGGCGCTCGGTCTGATTCTGCCCTGGCAATTCGTCCCCGCGGCGCTGACTTTTCTATTGCTGTCCGCGACGGGGTTGGCCACGCGGGCGCTGGCGCGGCGAATGTTCACCGATGGCGCGGCCACGCTGGCCGGCTGCACGTCGATCTTTTCCGGCTATGCGCTCTTCACCGCCTACGAGCGCGCGGCCTTCGGCGAACTGGCGGGCGGCTGTTGGATTCCGCTGCTGCTGTTCTTTGCGCTTTCACCCCACAGACGAAGACCTGTCTGCGGGGGCCCCAATCTCCCGGAGTGCAATGTTTCCCACCCTTTCCGCGCAGAACGCGGAAAGGATGGGGCACGGAGCATTTTGGTTGGTCCGATCTGGAAGCACGCGCTGAACGGCTCGGCAGCGCCGCTGGCTCTGGTGGTGGCCGGCTGCTGGCTCTCGAATCTTCCGCTGGGCGTGATGGCCTGCTATCTACTGGCCGCCGTTGCCGTGGCCGCCGCCTTGCTCGCCCGGTCCTGGGCGCCGATGCTGCGCGCCGTTCTTGCCGCGTCGCTGGGTCTTGGGCTGACGGCGGCCTACCTGCTTCCCGCTGCCTGGGAGCAGCGCTGGATCGATCTGCGCCAGGCCATCGACGATCCCGGCGAGCGGATCGAAAACAGTTGGCTCTTCGCCCGCCACGCCGATCCGGCGCTTGCGGACCACGACACGGTGTTGCTGAAGGTCTCCATCATCGCCGCGAGCATGATTGCCGTGGCGCTGATCGGCTTGCTGGTCGCTTGGGGGCGCGGGAAGCTGTCGGATGCCCGCCGCTGGTGGGTTCCGTTGGCGCTGATTCCGCTGGCTATTCTCTTTCTCCAGTACCCTATCTCGCTGCCTGTCTGGAATCTGCTGCCCAAACTGCGCTACCTGCAATTTCCCTGGCGCTGGCTGGTGGTGCTGGAAGCGCCGATGGCAATCTTCTTCGCTGCCGCCCTCTGGCCCGCGCGGCGCTGGTTGCGCGTGGCCGTCGTGGCCCTCTGCGCGGCCTTCTTCCTGGCCGCAACGGCCTTTGTCGCAAAGGATTTCTACCAGGCCTGCGACGACCAAGACGCCGTCGCCCCCATGGTCAGCGTCTATCGCAGCGGCACGGGCTTCGCAGGAACCAGTGAGTACGCGCCCCCCGGCTCCGATAACACCCTGATCGCCACCGGGCTGCCCGCCGCCTGCCTGGTTACCGACCCCACTGCGATTCTGGGTATGCTCCCTGATGGAGTGGAAGCTGACGATGCCATCCCCGCCTGGAATGCCGCGCAAGGCAGTTGCGACGTAGCTCTGAGCTGGCAGCTCGATCAGCCGGAGCGCAAGCGCCTGCGCGCACTTATTCCTCACGCCGGCTTTCTGATTCTGCGTCTGCGCAGCTACCCAGCCTGGCGAGTCGCTGTCAACGGCTATCCCCTCGCTTCCCTTCCCCATCGCAATGATGGCCTGATCGCCGTACCCATTCCGCAAGGCCAGGTCGATCTGGCCGTGGATTGGACCACCACCCCGGATGTGATCGCCGGCCGCTGGCTCAGCGCGCTGGCTGTGTTGCTGCTCACAGGGCTCTGGTTGCTGGAGCGAAAGCTCAAAAAACCGCCCACTTCTCGGTTATCATGAGTGCAATGTCCATCGACGTGAAATCGATCTTGAAAGAAGGCGCGGCGTTGACCGAGACGGCGCTGGAAGAGCTGCTTCCCAGCATAGAAACCGTCCCTGCCTCGATTCATGGCGCCATGCGCCACTCCACCTTTGCCGGCGGCAAGCGCCTCCGCCCGGTGCTTGCTTACCAGGCCGCCGTCACCATCGCCGGAACGCTGCCCTACGGAATCGCCAGGCTGGGCGCGGCTCTGGAGATGCTGCACACTTATTCGCTGATTCACGACGACCTGCCCGCTCTCGATAACGACGACCTGCGCCGCGGTAAGCCCACCTGTCACGTGGCCTTCGGAGAGGCTATCGCCATCCTGGCCGGCGACGCGCTGCAAACTCGCGCCTTCGAGGTGCTGGCCTCGCTCGACTCCCCGCCCGCGGCCACCGTGCAGATTGTCGGCCTCGTCGCCAACGCCGTCGGCACCATCGAGGGCATGATCGGCGGGCAGGTGCTGGACCTGGAAAGCGAACACCAAAAGCCCACTCCGCAGTTGGTCCAGGCCATTCACCGCGCCAAGACCGGCGCACTGATCCGGGTCAGCGTCGTCGCCGGCGGCGTTTTTGGCGGAGCCAATCTGGAAGACGTGGCGCGATTGACACTCTTCGGCTGCAAGGCCGGCCTAGCCTTTCAAATTGTCGATGATGTGCTGGATTTGACCGTGGACTCGGCGCACCTGGGCAAGACTGCGGGCAAGGACATGGCCACCGAAAAAGCCACCTGGCCGGCCGTCTACGGCATTGAGCAGAGCCAGCGCGACGCCGCCCGCCTGATCGAGGAGGCCTTCGCCGAGCTAGCGCCGTACGGAAGCCGCGCCGACGGATTGAAGGCCGTAGCCCGCTATCTGGTCGAGAGGAAAAACTGAACCTTGCGCCTTCTTGAAGTGGGAATCCCAGAATCCCAACCAGCCGCACAATCCGAGCCTGTCCTCCTGTAAACTAAAATGTTGAAAGCTATGAACAACAAACTCCCTATCGGCATCCTCGGCGCCACCGGCATGGTCGGCCAGCGCTACATTCAACTGCTCGAAAACCATCCATGGTTCGAGGTGGTGTGGCTCGCCGCCAGCGACCGGTCTTCTGGAAAACCGTATGGCGAGGCGGCCAAGTGGCGTCTCGACACGCCCTTGCCCGAGCGCATCGCCGCGATGACCGTCGTAGCGGCCGAGCCCGCGGGCGCGCCCAAGATTATCTTCGCTTCCATCGACGCGGCCTACGCGCGCGAGTTGGAGCCCCTCTTCGCCGCCGCCGGCTGCGCCGTGGTCTCCAACTCCAGCGCCTTCCGCATGGCGCCCAGCGTGCCCCTTGTGTTACCTGAAGTAAACGCCGATCACCTCCATCTGATCGAGGAGCAGTCGTGGCGCAAGCAATCGGGCGGCTACATCGTCACCAACTCCAACTGCACGGTGATGGGCCCGGTGCTGGCGCTCAAGCCCATCCAGGACCGCTTCGGCATTGAGCAGATCATCGCCACCTCCATGCAGGCGGTCAGCGGCGCGGGCTACCCCGGCGTCGCCTCGATGGACATCCTCGACAACGTCATCCCCTATATCGCCAACGAAGAAGAGAAGATGGAAGAAGAGATGCTCAAGCTGCTGGGTACACTCGACGGTCACGCCGTCAAGCCACTCAGCGCGCTCATGAGCGCCAGTTGCAATCGCGTCCCGGTCGTCGACGGCCACACCGTCAGCGTCAGCATCAAGCTCGCCAAGCCAGCCACCCGCGAGGAGATTCTGGCCGCCTGGGCTGACTTCCGTCCATTGGCCGGACAAGAGCTGCCCACCGCGCCCGATCAGCCCGTGCAGTGGGCGCCGCAACCCGACCGCCCGCAGCCCCGCCTCGACCGCAATCGCGGCAACGGCATGGCTGTCACCGTCGGCCGCCTGCGTCCCTGCGGCGTGCTCGACTGGAAGTTCACAGTGCTCTCTCACAACACTATTCGCGGCGCGGCGGGCGCGACGATCCTCAACGCCGAATTACTCGCAAGCCTGGGGAAATTCGCATGAGCATCGTAGTTATGAAGTTTGGCGGCACCTCGGTCGAAGATCCGGCGGCCATCCGCCGCACCGCGGCCATCGTCGCCGGGCGCGTCGCTCTCGGCAAGCAGCCGGTGGTCGTCGTCAGCGCGATGTCCAAGGTCACCGACTCGCTTTTGCGCGCCGCTGCCGCCAGCGAGAAAGGCGACCGCGCCGGAGCTCTGGCCATCAGCGAGAAGTTGCGCGTGCACCATCGCGAAACCGCCGCCGCCTTGCTCGCCAACTCCGCCGAATTAATCGAATTCATCGACCAGAAATTCGATTCGCTCGACGAAGTCCTGCGCGGCCTCGCGGCCATCCTCGAACTCACTCCGCGCATCAGCGACCTCATCGTCAGCTATGGCGAGCGCATCTCCAGCCGCATCGTCGCCGCCGCCTTCATTGAGCAGGGCATCCGCGCCGCCCACGTCGACGCGCGCGAGATCATCGTCACCAATTCGCACTTCCAGAAGGCCGCTCCACTGGACGCCCTCATCGAAAAACGCGCCGCTGAAAAGCTGTTGCCGCTTATCGCGCAGGGCCAGGTACCGGTGATGGGAGGCTTCATCGCTGCCAACGAAGCCGGCATCACCACCACGCTGGGCCGCGGCGGGTCAGATTTTACCGGCGCTCTCATCGGCGGCGCGCTGGCAGCCGAGGCCATCGAAATCTGGACCGACGTGGACGGCATCATGTCCGCCGACCCCCGCGTCTGCCCCAACGCCCTGCGCGTCAAGGTCATCAGCTTTGAAGAAGCCGCCGAGCTGGCCTACTTCGGCGCAAAAGTTCTGCACCCGGCCACCATCCTGCCGGCCGTCAAAAAGAACATCCCGGTGCTGGTCCTCAACAGCCGCAACGCCGCCTGCGAGGGCACGCGCATCACCTCGCTCGCGCCCCACTGCCGCAGCCCCTTCAAATCCATCGCTGTCAAGAAGAGGCTCTCCATCATCGACGTGGTCGCCAGCCGCATGTTGATGACCCACGGCTACATGAAGGAGATCTTCACCATCTTCGACAAGCACAAGTGCGCGGTGGACATGGTTTCCACCAGCGAGGTCAGCGTCTCGCTCACCGTTGACTCCAACGACAACCTGCCCGCGCTGGCCGCCGATCTCGGCCAACTGGCCGATGTGAAGTACGAGGGCCGCAAGGCGCTCATCTGCATGGTCGGCGACGACATCCGCGGACAAAGCGGCATGGCCGCCCAGGTCTTCAGCGCCATCCGCCACATTAACGTGAGGATGATCTCGCAAGGCGCCAGCGAAATCAACATGAGTTTTATGATCGACGAAGACGACGCCGACGAAGCAGTGCGCTCGCTGCACGCAACCTTCTTCCAAGACCCCGACCCGGCGATCTTTGATGTTGAGGCGCGGCGGTCTTAGTCAACAGGAATCCCAGGTCTCAAAATCGAGGCCATGGGCCACCCACATTTTCTATTTGCCAGACCGGGGCTACTCGCGAATGATACAATGTATCTACAGGAGGAGATATGCAGGCACAAGTGTTGAAATGGGGAAACAGCCTGGCGGTGAGAATTCCCAAGCCCGTTGCGGACGACGCTCACTTGCAGTTGGGCGACCCTCTGGAAATCGCGGTAGCTGCCGATGGAGTGGTGCAGATCCACCGGGCAGGTGAAATCCCAACCCTGGCTCAATTGGTGGCCCAGATTACCCCTGAGAATCGCTATGCGGAGATTTCACCCGGGCCGGAGATCGGAAGGGAAGCTGTCGAATGGTGAACCAGTACATCCCGGATACTGGCGACATTATCTTCCTCGACTTTGATCCTCAGGTTGGACGGGAACAGGCCAAGCGCAGGCCCGCGCTTGTGCTGACCGATCTCCGCTACAACCGGGCCAGCGGTTTGGCGGTGGTTTGTCCCTTGACCAGCAAGGTCAAGCCGTACCCCTTCACCTTGGCGATCACCGTTGGAAACGTGGATGGGGCCGTGCTTGTCGATCAATTGAAGAGCATGGACTGGGAGGGCCGCGGGGCGGAGTTTCACTCCAAAGCTCCGGCAACCATGATCGCCAAGGTACGCCAATACATTGCGGTCCTGCTGCAGATTCCAAGCAGGTAATTGCGGGCTATAGAGGTTCGTGTATTCCCCGGCCGCGAAAAGCCAAATCAGCGTGCGGATGATCGCCAAAAAACGAAGAGGCTGGAGACTTTCGTCCCCAGCCTCTCAATCACGGTGAACCCGCAGCTTCCTGAAGCACGCATCAACCCTTCGGCCTTCCGTTGAGGCTCCGGGTCTCCCCGTCACCTCGCCTTCCAACCGCGCCGGCGATGGCTCTTCGAGTCTCCTCGAATCTCTCATCCTTCAGCGGTCCCTCGCAGCAAGGCCCCAGGTTTCCCCGGTTTCTCACTCTTCAGTCCCGCCGTTCCGACGCCTCTCGGGTCTCCCCGAATCCGGCATCCTCCGGTTGTGTCGCTTCCGCGTCTTCGAGCGTCCCCGAATCCTGCTTCCACGGCTGGGTCGATGATGACTCCCCGGCTGGTCTCGAACTTTGCATCCTCGGTCCTAGGCCGCGGATGAATCTTCGTGTCCTGCCAGGTCTTGCACATTCCTGCCAAACTCTGGATGCGTTCTCAACTTCAATTCGGCCCTCCGCCGCCGTTTCCAGCCGCGTATTGCCGTATTCAATTCAATTCCGCATCGTCTTTTTCGGCGGGAACTGCGTTTCCAGGTCCCTACTGGGTCACCAGTTGGATTGACCTTAGAACGGATTAATCTGTGGAAGCAAGTGCAAAAAGAGAAACAAACTGTGGATTTCACCATTCCCAGTGCATAAATCAATTCGCGGCTTCTCTTTCCTATTCCCTATTCCCTGTATTCATAGCGCCTGCACGAAGCGATCACCTTTGTGCCACGCGCCGAAATCCCTGGTCAGCTTGCAGGACTTGAGCTTTCCGTTCTCGTGAAACTGCGCGCCGCCGCCGCGATCGCCGAAAAATCCACTGCTCATGCAGGGTACGCCTTGCACGACCTGGTCTCCGGCCAGGTAGCATTGCTTAAGCTTGCCGCTGGGATAGAAGGCCACCATCGCGCCTTCTCCAGGACCGAGCCAACTGCCGCCCATGCAGGTCATGCCCAGAAGCGGCGCGTCATGGCTCATCTGAATGAAACTCGGCGTGTCGTCGGGGTTGAGCGCGATGTACGTTCCAGCGGGGATACGCGCCTCGCCAAAGGGAATCTCTCGCGTGACCGTGCAGCGGTTCAGGCGGCCGTCGTCAAAGAACCAGGCGTAGCCTTTGGCGCAGGGATAGCCTTGAATCTCAGTGGGGGCCTGGAACGTGCTTCGATGGATTGGAGGGCGAGAGGCCGGCTGCGAGACAGCGCATACTGTCCAGGTGAGGCTACACAATACAAGAACGAAACCTATGGCCTTTTTCATCGCTCCCCCGTAAAGGAAAATGCCGTTGCGAGCTTCACCGGAGGTTATCCTATGGCCCGCTGCAAACTCTGCGCGGTCAGCATCTCAGTCTTTTTGCGCCCATAGATCAGCAGCAGCGCGGCCAGCAGCAGCAGGATGACACCCAGCACCAGCACGCTGCCCTCGGGGCCGTCCGTTCCGCCGCTCCAGAATGGCTTTCCGGCGGGAGTGGCGGTCAGGTAGTGGCCGGTGGCGACCATGCCGCTGTCGGCAGTGCCGTAGAAGTAAGACTCCGCCCAGTCCCAGGCGGCGTGGCAGCCGATGGCCCACCAGGCCGAGCCGGTCACATACACGCTGACGCAGAAGACAAAACCGATGAATGCCGCGGCGAAGATGCCAATCCAGTTTTCGCCGTTGTTGGTAATGTGGATGAGGCCGAAGAACGTCGATGTGACCCAGGCCGCCTGCCAGAACCCACTCCGTGGGGCCTTCCTTACCTGCAGCATCAAGCAGGGAAACAGCCCCAGCAACGCAGCGGCATAGACGCCCCAGACACAGTTACCCTTGACCATCAACGCCAACAGCAGGCAGGCCAGGCTGATGATGCCGAGCGCCCACCAGAAGTTGATGCCGCGGGTGAGAGTGAATTGCAGATAGCAGCGGAAGGCGCCCTCCTCATAGAATCCGGCGATCAGAAAGACTACGCCCCAAATCGCGGCATAGCCGAAGATCCGCGCGCCGGAGAGCGCGACCGGTCCGAAGTGCAGCCAATGGCCCCAAGCCAGCGCTCCCACCAGCGCCGAGAGCGCCACGAAACCCGCAGCCATGCCGCTGAGAAAGTGGGGAATGCGCCGCGGTCCGGTCAGGTTGTAGGTGAGAATGCGGCGGCGCTCGATCAGCGCCATAATTATGGCTGCCCCCAGCAATCCCAAAAACTGAATCACCTCGCCAATCAGCGCGACCGTGGGCGTGAAATCATTCGTTTTTGTGTGAGGAATATGCCTGGCAATCGCAGTGGCGGCTGATCCTACCGAGATCATGAAGATTATGGCCAGGATGAGAAAGATCGCCACCGACCAGCCGGCGCGCAGGCCCTGGCTGCCGATGAAGGTCCAGCGCAGGCCGCGAAGCAACTTAACCTTCAGTGTCGGGATAACGGGTTCATGCGTGAGGGTTGCGTCTGCCGGGGCGGACGGCGTTTCTGACGATGGGGGCTGAATCTCCGGCTCCATGAAGGCTCCTTCAAATAAGAAACAGATTAGCGTGCTGAATGGCTCTTATGGAAAGATACTCTACGAGGCGAAGGACCGGGAAGTTCCTTGAGCTAGAAGGATTCGGGCTACTGGCGTTGCCGTGTCAGATCACTCTCATTGGGCGCAGCTACAGTCGCGCCGGAAGGCATTGCGGGAGATGCACTCTGACGCCGCCGGTACTACTCGTCGCGCAGGGCCACCATGGGATCAATGTGGGCGGCGCGGCGGGCGGGAAGCCAGCTTGAGCCCAGCGCAACGGCGACGATCGTCGCGGTAATCCCTGCGAAGACGGCGGGATCGTCCGAGCGGACGCCGCGCAGCAGATTGGCAACCAGATGCGCCAGGGCGAAGGCCAGCACCAGGCCAACGCCCACGCCCGCCGTAGTGAGGCTCGCCGCGCGGCGAAGAATCATATTCAGCACATCCTCGCGCCGCGCGCCCATGGCCAGGCGCACGCCGATCTCGCGGGTGCGCTCGCCGACCAGGTTGGCCATCACTCCGAAGATGCCGATGGCGGCAAGAAAGAGTGCAATGATCCCGTCAAGGCTCAACATTCCCGCTGCGTACATCAGGCCAGTCAGGTTGTCGCGCAGCAGCTGCCGGTAGGTCTCTACTGTATTGAGCGGGAGGGCCGGGTCCAGCGCGGCCAGCGCCCTGCGCGCCGCGGGCGCCAGGGCGAGTGGATTGCCGCTGGTGGTGATGGCGTACTCGGTCGAGGCCGGCGGCAGTTGCATCGCATCCATGTAGACCGCGGCGTGGGGTGTCTGGTCCCAGAGCGAGTAGCTGGTCTCCTGGGCGACTCCGACGATGGTCAGCCACGGCTCGCTGCTGCTGCGGCCGCCCATGCGGATGCGATGGCCCAGCGGATTCTCGCCGGGGAAATATTGGGTGACGAAGCGCTCGCTCACGATGGCCACCGGCGTGGTTTGCAGGGAATCGCTCGGCGTGAAGCCGCGGCCGCTGACGATGGGAATGCGCAGCGCGGCAAAGTATCCCGCGGTAACCGGCAGGTTCAACGCGGCCTGGAACTTGCCCGGGACCGTGGGCCGGTTCTCTATGTCGAGATCGCGGAGCCAGCCGTTGTCGTCATAGGGCAACGCCGGAGTTAGCTCGGCGTGATTGACGCCGGGCAAGGCGCGCAGCCGGGCTAGAGCGCCGGCATACCACTCCGCCCGCTTCTGCGGGGTGTCATAGCGGGTTGCCGGCAGGGTCACATTGAAGGTGAGCATCTTTTCCGGTTGGTAGTAGTCGCCGGCATGGAGCAAAGCGTTCATGCCTTTGGACATGAGGGTCGCGCCGATGACCAGCGCCACGGCCAGCGCAATCTGCGCCACGGCGAAGATGTTTCTCAGCCGGTGAGTGCGGCCGGAGCCGATGGAGGCGCGCGCGCCGGCCTTCAGCTGGTCCACCAGATTGATGCGCAGCGCCTCTGCCGCAGGAACCAAGCCGGAGATCAAGCCTGCGAATCCCGCCAGCAGGAAAGAGAAGGCTAGAACACGGCCGTTGATGCTGGTGTTGGACCAGCCGGCCATAAAGCGCGCTACCCGCTCCGGCATGGTGGCCAGCAGATAATGGCCATAAGCCTCAGCGATGGCGATGCCGGCCAGCGCGCCGGTGAGGCTGAGCAGAAGGTTCTCCGTGAGCAACTGCCTCAGGATGCGCCAGCGGCTGGCGCCCAGAGCGGTGCGCAGGGCAATCTCCGGCCGGCGGGCAATGCCGCGCGCCAGTTGCAGATTGGCGATGTTGGCGCAGACCACCAGCAGCACAAAAAGCGTGGCGGCCAGAATCATCCGGTAGTAGAGGTTTGTATAGGGGCCGTTGATGCCGTCCAGCAGCGTCTCCACGTGCGCCGACCAACCCGCGTTGGTGGCCGGATAAGCCTGCGCCAGCCGCTCGGCCAGGGCGCCCATCTCGGCCTGCGCCTGCTTGACGCTGACGCCGTCGCGCAGGCGCGCGGTGACCAGGTAGTTGTGCGCGCTGCGATTGGCGAGCTCGCCAGGCGTGGGCGCCAGAGGAAGATAGATGTCTGCCGTGGAAGGATATTGCATCGTCTTCGGCATGACGCCGACGATGGTGTAGGTGCGCTGATCGAGCTCGATGGTGCGGTTCAGGACCGCGGGGTCACCGGCAAAGCGGCGCTGCCACAAGCCGTAACTCAACACGGCCACGGAGTCCTGGCCCGGACGGCACTCGGCTGCGCCGTAGACGCGGCCCAGTTGCGGAGTGGCGCGCAAGACGGAGAAGAACTCGGCCGAGGTAAGCGCGGCTTCTACATGGGCGGCATCGCCACCGCCGGTCAAGGTCATGTCGGCCTGGGTGCGGACAGCCAGCGACTCGAAGGAGCGGCTTTGGCGCGCCCAGTCCTGGTAGTTGGCCAAAGTAACCCATTGGTAGCCGTTGCTGGAGCTCAATTGCGCACTCTGCTCGGCCACCGTGACCACGCGGTCCAGTTGCGGCACCGCAAGCGGGTGGAGCACGACAGCATCCATGTTGCTGAAAATCGCTGTGTTGATGCCGATTCCGATGGCCAGGCTGGAGACCGCGGCCAGGGTGAATCCCCGCGACTTCCACAACTGGCGCACGGCGTAACGCAGGTCCTGAAGCAAGGTGTGCATACAATCCCCCGGTTCCCTGGTCATCATCCCCAGTGAACCTATCCGTGGAGTGAGCAGTCCTGGGGCCAAACCGTCAGCAGATACAGGCATTGATTGTAAATGAGTTAATTATGGAAAGCTGCACTTGGAAGGTCTCCCGCCTGTTCAGAATCGAAACCCGCCGTCCGCAAACGGACAGTTGCGCGCGCCGGAAAACGGGAAAAAGCTCTCCCGCCTTGACACAACCGCCCGCTGCCTTGATGCTAAACAGTTCCGGTAATTCGGCTTTTCTGCGCACGGAGGGAGTTCAAGTCTTGCGGGTTTGCGTCTTCTATCACGACAAATGCTTTGATGGAGCTTGCTCTGCCTCGCTCTTTACGCGCTTTCACCGCGAGTGCATCGCCTCCGGCGCCAGCTACGAGTATCACGGCCTGGTGCATCGTGCCGGCGCGCTCTTTGACGAAAGCGAATTCAGCGGCGACGAAAACGCCATCGTCGATTTCAAGTACTGCGCCTCGCCGCGCATCACCTGGTGGTTCGACCATCACCTCTCGGCCTTTCTGACGCCCGAGGACCAGGAGAATTTCCTGGCTTGCAAGCAGGACCCTGCCTGCGGCAGCCGCAAGTTCTTCGACCCTGACTACACCTCCTGCACCAGCTTTCTGGCGCACATCGGCGCCACGCGTTTTGGCTTCAACACCGCGCCGGTCACCGAGCTGATTCACTGGGCCAACATCGTGGATGGCGCAAAGTACGAGAGCCCCGAATCGGCCGTCGAGATAGCCGCTCCGGCGATGAAGCTGACTCTCATCATCGAGTCCAGCCAGGATGATCACTTCATACCCCGGCTGATTCCGCTGCTCACCGAAATGCCGCTCGCCGAGGTGCTCGGCCAGCCCTTTGTCGCCGATCTGCTGCCTCCGCTGCTGGAACGCCACCAACAGGCCATCGAGCTGATCCGCTCGCGCGCCGAGGAGCGCGACGGGACAATCTTCTTCGACATCACCGACCAGCCGCAGGAGGGCTACAACAAGTTCATTCCCTACTATCTGTACCCGCAGGCGACTTATTCGATTGGCCTCTCCAAATCCAGCTTCCGCACCAAAGTCTCGGTGGGATCGAATCCCTGGACCAAGGCCGACCCGGCGAAGATGACGAACCTGGCGGCCATCTGCGAGCGCTACGGCGGAGGCGGCCA
>JBKQLG010000319.1:0-27101 GCA_052147235.1 Occallatibacter sp. | reverse complement strand
ACTTCGGCAATCACGTTGTAGGTGTCGTGGTCGCAGTTGGAGCCGGGAAAGACTAAAACCCCGAATTTCATGCTTCTAGGGTATCAGCTTGGCGGCAAGCGGGCCTTTCCGCAATACAAAAAGCGATTTCCAGCTCCAGGCAATTCCACTGGGAAGTGAGCCCTAGTCCTGATTCCTCATCACTCTGCGCATGAATCTTCCGTTCCTTTGGCTCCAATTCATGCTGACTGTATGAAGCTAAACGCTTTCTGTTGATCGTTTTCGAAAAGGAGAGTGGTCAACAGATGTCACTGGTGATACCATAAAGAGGTGAGGATCGTTCTCGACACAGCGGCCCTGATCAGTGCAATTCGTTCCAGTTCTGGAGCCGCCGCTGAGATTGTCCGTTTGGCGCTCCTCGGAAAAATAACGCTCCTGATGGACTACAAGCTGGTCTGCGAGTATCGCGATGTGGCTTTGCGTCCTGAGCACATTGCCGCCTCCGGAAAAACGCCGGTGGATGCCGAAGCGGTCATCGACGCATTGGAGGCGATCTCCACACCGGTTTTTGTGAGGACCCGTCATCGGCCGCTCTCTCAGGATGAGAACGATGACATGGTTCTCGATCTTGCCATCAACGGCCATGCGGATGTGGTGGTAACGAACAACGTGAAAGACTTTGCGCCGGCAGCAGCCCGTTTTGGAATCAAGGTGCTGACGCCGAGGGAGTTCCTGATCGAGATTAGGAAATGAGGTTATTGTCATGCAGATGAATCAGAAGAAGAGCGCATCCAGTAAATTTCCGCTTCGGCTCATGCCTTCTGTTCGCAAGGGAGTTGAGGCATTCTCCCAAAGAGAGGGCGTCTCCCTGAACCAGTTCATCAATGTCGCCCTTGCAGAGAAGCTGGCGCATCTCCAGCACGATGAATGGCTTGCGCAAAGGCCACAGCCCACGGCGGCAATGATTGCGCGGGCGCTCGAAGTGCTGGATCGGCCAGCGCAAGATCACTCTGCTTCCGGTGACGCGTTGCCGGAGGGATACGTTTCGACTCGCAGCACGCCAGAATATCAACAGGCTGCCCAATCAAAATAGCCTGTTGTTTTTCATACACGATAGGAAATCACGATTCTGTCCACCCAGCCCGGCCAAGCCAAGTTGATTCCTCACTGAATAGGCAGAAGAACTCAGGAACACCGCGCTTGCTCCGTTCGTATACGAATTCGTCAAGGGGATGGTACGCGCAGACCAGTAATGGTCGCGGGTTCCATTTCTCCCGTCGGAGGGCCGTGTGAAGAGCTTGCGTTTTTGGCTACTCGTCCTACTGGTGGTGGTAGCTCGTATCGTTTCGTTTTGCTTTCTTAAGGCAGACCCCGCCTACCTGGCTGTTCCCCGGAGCTTTGTGGGGGGCGGCTTTCAGACCATGCCGGCGCTGCTCGATCTGGCCATTCCGGCGATGGTCGTCTATTGTCTCTGGCCGGGCCATCGCTTCGGCGCAGGTACGTTCCAATCGGGAAGGCTTGCCCTGTGGGATGCCGTCTCATTTCACTCCTTCCCTCTGATCGCAGGGCTATCGCTCTTTGCCTATCTGGCGTCCTGGCAGATCTTTCCCCACCTTGATCGGATCACCTCTCTCCGCTGGCTGGAATTCATCGTCAGCTTCGTAGCCTGGAATATGCTGCTGGACGAACTGGCGGAAAAGAGGCTTTGGCAAAGAATTGCGGTTATACCCGTTCTCGCGCTAAGCCTCGGCATGCTGCAGGATGCATTTCCTCCTATTCATGACCTTTTTCGCGTTCTTCTGAGCGTGGGGATGACACTGACCTGGACGGTTCTGGCCTTGCGGCGCCGATACGGTCAGTCGCCGCTTGCCGCCACTGCTGCGGCTGCATTGATCGGCGCAGTCAGTTGCATGCTGGTGGTCATGGCGCCGGCTGATTCCATGATTCCTGCCTTGCTGCTGCCGATCGCGTTCCTCGCTGGTGCACTCACCATCAACAGTCGCTGCTGGTGGCCGCGCTGGGTAGCTCTGGCTAGCATCGCCGCAATAGGTCTTCTCCTTAGTCTGGCGCTTCCCAGGTTTCTGCCGCCCGAACAAAGAGCCGCCTTCCTCAACCAGGAACCGCCGCCGGCGCACAGCGAACAAGTCGAAGGCATCACTGTGCGTTATGACGATATCCGGGTGCGTCCCCTTGCAATCAGGCTGGCGCATGTTCTGGCCGCGGCCAACCAGGTCAGTCGGGAAGCGTATGGTGTCTCACCGGAGGTGAATGAGCTGGTCATCCGCGGTTTCGAGAGCGGAGGATTTCAAGCCCGTTTTCCGCATGGCATTGATGGCAATTTGCCTTCGCCGCGCTATGTGGACTTATGCCTTGACAGCTCCTACCTGAACGATCCGAATGCATCGATTCACTTTCCCGATCCGGTCAACGCGATTCTTCATGAGTACAGTCATCTTTACGGCACGGTTCCCTATAACCCCTGGATCATGGGAGGCACGGAGGGATCGGAAGAGGAGGGGTGGGCGACCTTCAGCGCCACGCGCCTCTCCCGCCGGCTCTACGACCGCTTCGGAGCCGGGTTGTGGACTCCTGCCTATAACTACGCCGCGCGCGCGGAGGCGATTACCCAGGCGAATCTGGATGGCCACTCCGTTTACTGGTCGCACGACAACGAATACGGAGGCTTTCGCTTGTGGTACTTGCTGAGCCGGCGAGACGGCGAGGCGGCTCTCTACCGAAAACGCTGGGAGCTAACCCGGCGCGATGGCAGTTGGTGGTTTCAGATCAATCGTCCCGACGCGGCCAGAAAGGCAGCCGCGGCTTTTGGCAGGCCGGATTTTGTCTCCTTCGGCTCGGAGAAGGCCGTCCGCTACGACCAGGTGCATACGTTGCAGGATCTCCAGTCAATCGGAGAGCTTCTCGGCTGGAGCACGGACAAAATCAAAGCGAACTATGCCCTCCATGCCGCTGATCTTGTCGATCCGGCTGTCCGTGTGCCCGCGCGCGGGCCTGTGGCGTTGGATATTGCGTTATCCGCGCTCTGGCTGGCGCTCGGCATAGCGATTAGAAGAGTCGTTCCCGCGCCTCCAGCGGCATAACTTTGGCAGCAACGGGTAGATTCTTGATACTAGCCTCGCAACCCAGGCGTTGCGTAAGCCGTTACGGGAAGGTTTGCGTCTTGCCCCGCGCCGCCGATGGTATACTCACTAGGTCAGGCGCGTGCCCGCGCCGCCATTTTTGACTCTCTCTGAGGTTCTTATGTCCGGCCATTCAAAGTGGGCCACTATCAAGCACAAGAAGGGCGCGCTGGATGCCAAGCGCGGCAAGATCTTCACCCGCCTGCTCAAGGAAATAGCCGTAGCGGCCAAGGGCGGCGGCAACCCCGACACCAACGCCCGGCTGCGCACCGCGGTTCTGGCGGCCAAGGCCGAGAATATGCCGGCCGACAACATCAAGCGCGCCATCCAGCGCGGCACCGGCGAGTTGGAGGGCCTCAGCTACGAGGAGATCGCCTTCGAGGGCTATGGGCCCGGCGGCGTTGCCATCATCGTGGAGGTGACGACCGACAACCGCAACCGCGCAGTGAGCGAGATCCGCCACGCCTTCTCGAAGAATGGCGGCAACCTGGGCGAGACCGGCTCGGTTCGTTTTATGTTCCATAAGAAGGGTCTCATCGCCGTCGAGAAGGATGCGGCTACGGAAGAGCAGTTGATGGACATTGTGCTCGAACATGGGGGCGAAGACCTGAACGACGAAGGCGACACATGGGAGATCGTCTCCGATCCCGCCGATCACGAGCGCGTCGCAGCGGCTATCAAAGCCGCGCACATTCCCACGGTGATGTGCGAGGTGACGATGGTCGCCTCCACCTACACCAAGCTGGAAGGCAAAGAGGCCACGCAGATGATCCGGCTGCTGGAGGTTCTGGAAGATTGCGACGACACCCAGAACGTCTACTCGAACTTCGATATGGACGCCGATCAGATGGAAGCGGCGGCCGGCTAATATCCGGCAGGGCTGGCAAGAAAGAGGCCGCCCGATTGTGGCGGCCTTTTTGTGGGGATTCTTGATTTTTATTCAGGGAAGGAAAGAACATTGACCGGAACTACCAAGTTTTTTGCGTTTTTCTTGATGGCCGGAAGCATCATGGTGGGGATGAGGTTAGCCTCCGCTCAACTTCCAGGGGGCTCTACGACGGAATCGAGAACTACGCCAATTTCGACCGAAAATAGGAATTTTGCGGCACTGGCAAAACTTGAAATTGGAAATAACCCCGTTGCCCAGGTTCGCGAAGCCAAGAGCTGGGAGTACGGCCCCTTCGTCAATTATGTCAACGGCGTTGGCGACCGCTCGCAGTACAAGTTTCTCTCAGCCGGTTTCCAATTGGGCAAGCCGCTGACGCCGGTCTTTCATGCAGGCGTCTTCAGCGGCCAGTTCGAGTTCGGTGGCAATATCATGCCCCTCTGGCAGGCCTACACGCCGGCCCCGCACTACGGTAACTACACCTGTTCTGACCCGACGACGGGGCAACCCTACACCTGCTCGCTGTTGGTTGGCGGCGGAACATTCCGCGGCGTCAGCCTGACGCCGGTGATTTTGCGCTGGAACTTTCTGACCAAATCGCAGCGTATACAGCCCTGGTTCCAGGCCGCGGGCGGTCTCATCTATACCACTCACAAATTTCCGCCGAATTATCTCAGCACGCAGACGATCAACGGCCAGACGGTCTATCTTGACGGCGGAACGTGCGTGTGGAACTTTGCGCCGCAGGGCGGTATCGGCATTCATTACTTCACGCGCGCCAAACGGTCGATCGACCTGGAAGTTAACGGCGTCCACATCTCCTCGGCCTCGCTGGGCGACCGCAACCCCGGCGTCAACGCCAGCATCCAGGTGCAGTTGGGCTATACCTTCTGGAAGTGATCGCGCGAAAGGAATCATGGGCGAGCCGTTAGTCGAGTGCGTACCGAACTTTTCCGAGGGATGGGATGCCCGGCGGGTCGAGGCCATTGTGGCGGCGATGCGCGTTGAAGGAGTGCATCTGCTCGACTGGTCGATGGATGAAGCTCACAACCGCTCAGTGGTGACGGTGGCAGGCGATCCGGCGTCGGTTGTCGAGTCGGCTGTACGCGGCGCGGGCAAGGCAGCCGAACTGATCGACCTGACTCGCCAGCAGGGGGTCCATCCGCGCATCGGCGCAGCCGACGTGATTCCCTTTGTGCCCATCTCCGGCATCAAACTTGAGCAATGCGCGCTGCTGGCCCGGCAGGCGGGCCTGGAGATCTGGCGCCGCTTCAACGTGCCGGTCTTTTTTTACGAGGCTGCCGCCGCGCGGCCCGACCGGGCGAACTTGGAAGATGTGCGGCGGGGACAATTCGAAGGGTTGATCGAGGCGGGTGGCAAGGAGACCTCGCGCCGCCCGGACATCGGCGGTCCGCTGATTCATCCCACCGCCGGCGCATGCGCGGTAGGCGCGCGCAAGTTTCTGGTGGCCTACAACATTTACTTCGATTCGGCCGACGTGGCCATGGTGCGCTCTATCGCACGCGAGATTCGCGCCGCTTCCGGCGGACTGAAGGGCGTCAAGGCCATGGGAGTCCTGGTCCACGGCCGCGCGCAGCTCTCCATGAACATTACCGATTTCGAGGTCACGCCCATCTCCCAGGTCTTTCGCGCAGCCACGGCGCTGGCTCTGCGCCACAAGACCGCGCCCGTCGAGGGCGAGATCATTGGCCTGCTTCCCGAGGCTGCCTGTGAGCGGGAGAGTGAGTGGATGCGTCAATTGGTAGGGTTCGATGCGCAGACCAAGGTTCTGGAGCGCCGCCTTGAGGCTCCTCTGGCCTGGCCGGGAGAGGCATCAGCGGCCAGACCGGCTTGAAAGGCGTATCGTTCTCCTACCCGGCGAACGGGTAAAATGTAAATGGAACAGGAACGGCGTTATGCAACATCGCCGCACTGTGGAGGAAGTTCATTGAAGACTATCCTGAGAGTTGCAATTCCCGCGATCTTTTTTGCCGCGGCCGGGTCGCTTCCGGCGGCGCAGTTGTCCGCCAATGCCAGCACCGCCATTCCGCATGATGTGCAGCAGTTGGTGGCCATCGACTACCACGCGATGGAAAACTCGACATCGGCTATGGATCTGCGCGATCGCGTGATGCCGCCCGAGCTCAAGCGCTTTGAAGATGCGCTGAAGAACTCCGGTCTCAACGAAAATCACGATGTCGAGCAGTTGGCCTTTGCCCTATTTCGCTCCAAGGATGGGGACGACAAGCTGGATACCGTTGGCGTTGCTCAGGGCCAATTCTCCGTCACGGATATCATGGCCAACTTCCGCAAGCAGCATCTGAAAGCCACGATGGTGCGCACCAACAAGGTCTATCCGCTGGCCAAGACCGGGATGGTGGTCTGCTTCGTCGATCCCTCCACCATGGTCTTCGGCGGCAGCGATTCGGTGACCAAGGCTCTGGATGCCCGCGACGGCGTTTCGCCCAGCCTGCTCACCAACGCGCCGATGATGGACGCGATGAAGACCGTGGACTCCGAGCCACTGTGGAGCATCCTCGACCAGAAGGGCACCCAGATGATGATGCGCCAAGTGCTCGGCGAGGCCGGTTCGCTCACCGACTATGACACCGTGAAAAAGCACCTGCAGGCCTCCTGGTACTCCATGGACTTCCAGCATGGCGTCAAGTTCGATCTCACCATCTCCACCGGCGACAGCTTCGCCTCGGCGACGCTTACTTCGCTCTTGCAGGCGGGGCTAGCGTTACGCAAGGTAAGCGGTACGGATCCGGAGAAGCAGGCGCTGACCGCTACATCCATCTCCTCCGATTCCGGCCGCCTGTTGCTCCACTTTGCCACCACCGATGCGCAGTTCACCAGCCTTCTGCAATCCCCGCTCTTCAAGGGCATTGTGCGCTGATGTTTTGAAAGGGCGCGGCCTTGACCGCGCCCTTTCCATGCAAGAGGATTAATCAGGGTTTCGAAGTCAGTTGGGGATGGAACTCCGCCTTGCCACCCGGCAGCAGCACAATCTCGATCCGGCCCTCCTGCCGCTCGGCCAGTGCGGGCCATTCAATTTGCGTCTGCCGCCCATCGCTTGCGGTGTACTGCACCTTCAGCGGCCCGTTGCCTCGTAGCTGGATGCGATAGGGCAGGACCGCGCCCGCCGCCAGGCTGTCGGCTCCGAAGCTGGCGCTGGGATAATCCACCTCCAGCAGTTGAATTGCCCCGCCGGTGCGGTTTTCCACCGTTGCATCAACGTGGTAGGAGTGGCAGCCCGCAAGAGCGAGCAGCGTAGCAGAAAGAAATGCGGCTGTAATTCTCATTTCTCGCTCCGGTCCACGTCTTCGGTTTGCTCCTGGGCCGCCAGCTTCTTTTCCACGCGGTCCAGCCGCTTGGCCAGCTCCGGCAAACGCTGGAAGAGGCTCACCGCCCGCAGCCAGACGCGGTTGTCGAAGCCGGGAGAACCGGAGATTATCTTTCCTGCCGGAACATCGTGCGAGACTGCCGATTGCGCGGTCAGAATCACCCCGTCGCCGACCGTGCAGTGACCGGCCACGCCGGTTTGTCCCGTGAGGATCACATTATTTCCGATGATCGACGAGCCGGCCAGGCCCGTCTGCGCGCAGATCAGCGTGTTCTCTCCCACGTGCGAGGCGTGCCCCACCTGGACGAGATTGTCCACCTTGGTCCCGTCGCCAATGCGCGTCTCGCCCACCGTCGCCCGGTCGATGGTGGCGTTGGCCTGCACGTCCACACGGTGGCCCAGCCGCACCGGCCCCGACTGCGGAATCTTCTCCCAGTGGCCTTCGTCAGTCTTGGCGAAGCCGAAGCCGTCGGCACCGATGATGGCGCCATTCTCCAGCGTCACGTCGTCGCCCAGAATGCAGTCTTCCCGCACCACGGCGTGCGCATGAGCAAAGAACTTTCTGCCAACCTCAACGCCGGGATAGAGCACCACATGAGGCAGCAGTGTGGCATGATCGCCCAGCTTCACGCGCGGGCCGATCACCACATAAGCCCCAATGTGCGCTCCCTCGCCAATCACCGCCGTCGGATCAATCACCGCCGTCGGATGAATTCCCGGCACGTAAGCCGGCGGCTGATAGAAGAGACCCAGCGCATGCGAGAAGGCGAGATAAGGATTCTTCAGCCTGAGCGTCGCCGCTTCAATCTCCGGGAACTCCGGCTCGACCAGCACCGCCGCGGCCCGGGTCTTGCGCGCCAGTCCCGCGTACTTGGGATTGGCTACGAAGGTGATCTCCGCCGGCCCGGCCTCCTCAATCCCTTTTACGCCAGTGATTTCCAGCTCCGCGTCTCCGCGCAACTCCGCGCCCAGCTTCGTTGCCAACTCGCCTAGCTTCATGGATGAAATTGTAGCGGAAGAGGCGGCAGGAACCTAGGCAACTTCGCCTTAAAGGGCTTAGGCTCGAACTACTTCGGCTTGCTGTAGAGGCATGATCCGCGCGACGCGTTCCATGACCTTCTTGTCTTGTTCGGCCATCTTCAGGTCGTAAGCTGCCTGCAATCGCATCCACACTTCCGGCGAACCGCCCAGAAGTCGAGAGATTCTCAGGCACATGGTTGCGGAAAGGGGCCTGCGCTCCGCCAGGATGTCGTGAAGCATCTGGCGGGAGACGCCGAGAGCCTTGGCTGCTGCCATTACGGACAGGCCAACAGAAGGCAGAATGTCTTCCTTGAGAATTTCACCCGGATGAACAGGCGGCAGTGCACTCTTTCTCTCCATAAAGTCCTCCCGGAACAACCGCATCACAAACAGCTAATGGTAATCCTCAAAATCGACATCCAAGGCGGTTTCGCCCGACCAACCGAAGGTGACCCGGTAATTCCCGGTCACACGCAGCGACCATCGTTTCGGTTTGCCTTGTAGACTGTGGAAGTGAAAGCCGGCGATGTTCAACTCCTCCGGTTGACTTGCGACTTCCAGCAACTGCAAGATGCGAATGCACTTCCTGAGATGATCGGAGCCAATTCGGCGGGTTGTGCCGGTGAGATAAATCTCCTCAAGTCCCTTGTGCCTGAAGGTACCGATCATTTCAGCAGTGTATACTATTTAGTTTACAGCGTCAAGCACCTGCGGTGCGAGGACTGGCCGTTCAGGCAGCGGCCCCTTGGACAGGCTCAGGGCGGGCCTTCGGCGAGGGAAATGGAGGTTGCGGAATGCGGCACATCCGGCGAGAATTCCCGCGCTTGGGTTTCGCCTTTTTGGGCCACTGCGAAATGGTTATGTTATTGATCCCAGGACTATTATCGAATTTTGATTGTGGTCTAAAAGGCGAAAATGGGGTTAACTTTTGTTGCATTTTTCGCAAACTGATGCGCTAACTCATTCAATTTGAGTGGCTTGCAAATCCGGTGGCGGCGATTCGACGGTGTTTTGCGCAGTTGCGGGCGAGGCCAGAGTGGAGCGGGCGGGACGGGCAGCAGAGGAGGGTTTCCGTATGGGTGCGGAGCGAGCGGTGTGCAGAAGACGCGCGGTACGGGCGATGTTGAGCAGATGATCGGTCTCCGAGGTGTAAATCAGGCCGCGCAGGTCGGCATAGGCGACACAGGCGATGTAATCGGAGATGTTCTGGCGGCTGATGAGGGCGGGCATAGCCGCCTTGTAGGCGGCGAGCGCCTCCTGACTGGAGTCGTATTCGCTTTTGTGGCGGCTACGGGCGGAGAGACGGGCACGCTCGTAGGCGGCCATGCAGAGGGCTATGGCGGGGTGGCCGAGGGGTGAGGGATCTGGAGAAGCGTCGATGACGGGGTCGGCGCAGCGCTCGGCGGAGGGCTGGGTGAGAGCCTTCACGACAGCCATGCGGAGTTGAGTCATGCCTGGATTCGTCATAGGAATAGTGTGGCGGAAATAGAGGTAATTATCTGCAAGCACCTGCGGTGCGGCCAGCGGCCTTCGGCGTGGGGAATTGAGGTTCGTGGTCTCCCACCCTTCCGCAAAGAGCGCGGAAGGATGGGGCACCCGGCACCGTCTTTCCTGACGGGGTTGTGAAGATCGACCTGCTGAACAAGCTGTCGGCTTGAGCACCTGCGATCCGGGGACTGGCCGTCCAGGCGGAGCCTTCGGCGTATAGAATACGCTGGTAGTCCAAAGGAAAAACGATGACACCCCGTATTCAGGTTGGCGATCCCAAAATTGTTTATCATTATACGTCGGCTGAGACGTTATTAAAGATCGTAAAATCCGAGACCCCAGAGATTTGGGCAACCAATCTCTTTTATTTGAATGATGCAACTGAGGGCAGTCATAGCCTCAAGATGTTCAGCAAGCGCCTTCCGGCATTCCTTGAACGAAACAAACCGAGGTATGGTGAAGCATTGCGAAATGTCTTCAAGCTGGGAATTTCAATTGAACAAGACCCTCCGTTTGTAGCATCATTTTCTGCTTTACCTGATTCTCTTCCTCAGTGGCGCTCTTATTGCCCGAATGGTAACGGCGTCAGCATGGGTTTTCGTGATCCGCACTTCGCCATAGTAGTGTGACTCATGAATTGATCCTTGGCCGGTTTGCAGCACCCAAGGCGAAGTTACATCACGTCACCTATGTCGGAGAAGGAGATGACTTCACAATAGATTTGATCCTCAAAAAGTGCCTTGATAACCTTGAAGAATGGAAGCAATCTCAGGACGCATTACCGATTGAGGAACGCACTTCAATTAAGGATGAAGAGTTCCTTCAGTACGAGGTGGCGGAGAAGGCATATTTGGTAAAACATCGATCCTTTGAAAGCGAATGTGAGTATCGGCTGATAGCACCTAAAGTTTTCTTCACGAAAACTGACATTGTCGAGTTTCGCAGCTCTCGCAGTACAATTATTCCTTATATGCCTATAAAGATGCCGCCATGGAGCAGGTCAACTCTTGTTCCAGTAACTGAGGCTGAAACCAATGGATTCAAAAATTACTTCCTCAAAGAAGTGATAGTCGGCCCTACCCCAGTCCCAGAGTTAACCATCGGAGCGCTGAAATTGCTTTTTAGCAGGATGGGGACCAATGTAGACGTAAGACCTTCCGATGTGACATACCGCGACCTATAGAGTTCTAACACTGGCTCCTATCCTTGCGCTTTTTCTAGCGTAAGGATGGGAAACAAGGATGCCGTTGCGAGCGAATAGCGAGCGTCCGCCGGAGCGGCAAGCTCACCAGCCGCGGGTTTGGAGTTGGTCTTTTAGCTCGATGCCGGCGGCGGCGAGGCCCTTCATGGTGCCGGTGACCTGCTCGCTGACTTCGGCCAGGATCTTGGGGTCGTTGAAGTGGGTGGTGGCGATCACGATGGCGCAGGCGCGGCTGACGGCCTCGGCGCGCTCCTTGGGGTCGTTCTCGACGTCGAGGGGCGTGGCGTTGCCCTTCATGAAGATTCCCGAGCCGACGAAGATGGCCTCGGCGCCTAATTGCATCATCAGCGCGGCGTCGGCGGGGGTGGCGATTCCGCCGGCGGAGAAATTCGGCACGGGCAGCTTGCCGGTCTGGGCGACCATGCGGATCAGTTCGTAGGGAGCCTGGTGGTCCTTGGCGGCGGCGTAGAGTTCCTGCTCTGAAAGCACGGTGAGGGCGCGCATCTCGCGGATGATTTGGCGCATGTGCTGGACGGCGTGGACGACGTCGCCGGTGCCGGCCTCGCCCTTGGTGCGGATCATGGCCGCGCCCTCGGAGATGCGGCGCAGGGCCTCGCCCAGGTTGCGCGCGCCGCAGACAAAGGGCGTGGTGAAGGCGTGCTTGTCGATGTGGTGGGCCTCGTCGGCGGGGGTGAGGACCTCGCTCTCGTCGATGAAGTCGACGCCCAGCTCTTGCAGAATCTGCGCCTCGGCGAAGTGGCCGATGCGGGCCTTGGCCATGACAGGAATCGAGACTGCCTGGATGATCTGCTTGATCAGCGCGGGCCGTGCCATGCGGGCGACGCCGCCCTCGGCGCGAATCATCGCCGGAACGCGCTCCAGGGCCATCACCGAAGTGGCGCCGGCCTCTTCGGCGATACGCGCCTGCTCGACGTTCATCACGTCCATGATGACGCCGCCTTTGAGCATCTCGGCGAGGCCGATCTTGAGGCGCAGGCTGGTGGCGGTGATCTTCTGGCTTTCGTTCGATTCTGACATGGACTTTGGCCTCGCTGGATGGCGGATTCCGGGGTGGGTGGAGACCCGAAAGACCGCTTTGGGTTCATTATCAGTGTAGCAGCGAAGCGAGTTGTGGGCCTGATGGGGTGGAATGGGGCGCGGCTGCCAGTGGTTGCATTTACGGCATGATTGAAGTCATGCCCAAATACAAGGCCGGCTCACTTCCGAGTATTTCCGCTGACAGTAGAGCCCGTATCCTTTAGAACTCCGCGTAGTTCAGATAATCCTAGCGCTTCTTTGCCGACTTCGGAGCCGGCTTCCTGACCTTCGGCTTGGCTGCCTTGGGCTGCTTGGCGCGCGCAGTTGGAGTCGGCTTTTTCTTTGCCGGAGCGGAGTGGCGAGCCTGAACCTTGGCCGGAGCCTTTTTGGCTGTTTTAGCGTGTGCCTTTGCTGACGCCTTGACCAAAACCCTCTTTGCCGGCTTTCTGGCAGCTTTGACCGAAGACTTGGCCACATTCTTTTTTGCTGGCTTATGAGCAACCTTGACCGGCGGCTTGGCCATTACCTTCTTCATGGGCTTTTTAACAGGCTTCGCCGGAGCCTTGGCAGAGGCCTTCTTTGCGGGCTTCCTGATAGCTTTGACCGGCGGCTTGGCCTTAACCTTCTTAACTGGCTTTTTGGCATGCTTCGCCGGGGCTTTGGCAGAGGCCTTCTTTGCGAGCTTCCTGATAGCCTTGACCGGCGGCTTGGCCTTAACCTTCTTCACGGGCTTCTTAACAGGCTTCGCCGGAGCCTTGGCAGAGGCCTTCTTTGCGGGCTTTTTGATAGCTTTTACCGGTGGCTTGGCGGCAACTTTCTCAGGAGTCTCGGCTGGCGGCTTCACTGGCTCCGGTTTCGCTTCCAAAGCTGGCTTCATGGCTTGGGAAGGAGCAGCATCGGCCGCAGCCTCGACTGGCGGCTTCTCAGGTTCGGGTTCCGCCTCGAGCGCTGGCTGCATGACGTGAGCAGGGGCAACTTTAACCGGAGCCATGGCAGCAGCCATTTCCGGCGGTTTGACAGCAGCTTTGATCGAAGCCTTCGCGGTAGCTTCGACCGGAGGCGTGTCGGGAGAGGTCGCAACAGCGGTAACTGGCGGTTTGGCAGCTTTGGCCGGAACCTCAAGCGGAGTCTGCGCGGGAGCGGGTTCTGCCTCGGAAGCCGGCGTTGTGGCTTGAGCAGGGACAGCCTGGACCGGCTCCGGCTGGGAGCTGGGGCTGAGCTCAGTTGTACCAGACTCTGCGTCACGGGCCATCGGAGAGGGTGTTGGCGGAACGGCGGCCGGCTTCTCCGTCTTCACGAAGCTGTTTGGAAGCTGCTGCAAGTGCCACTTGCCATCTGCGCCCTTCACATACGTGGCTCCCTGGTAGGTGCGCGTTTCAGTTCCGACCTGCTTATAAGGCGCGCTGACTGGGGGCGCCGCTCGCTTCACATCCGCAGGGTCCGTGTCAGGCTCTGGCGCGGGTGGCGCCTGCGTTCCAGCCATCGGCAATGCCTCCGCACGAGGAGCATCGGCGGACTTGTCGGGTGTTGCGGCGGGCTGCGTCAAATCGGCGTTCTCATGTTCTGAAGCTAACCCCAACTTCGTGAATTCCTGCTCTTGATCGCTGGCGGAAACCTTTGCCCACAAGCTACGCCTCAGACCTTTCAGACTGAAGCCTTTTTTCTTTTCCGGAGGAGTGGGCGGCTCGGAAGCGGGTTGGGCCATTTGACCGATCAGCCGGGTGATGGGCGAAGCTGCCGGCCGGGTGAGAGCCTGCGATTCCTGGTCTTCTCCAGCGCCCAAGGGGCGAGGCTCATAGCGGTTGATCACGATTTCCGGTTTCAGATCCCCGCCGGCGAGGAACTGAGAGACCAGGCGTTTTGAGTCCTGCGGTCCGCCGCTGCCCGGCTGCATGACCAGGTAGATCGTGGTGCCATCCGGGAAGACAGCCGTACCCATCAGATCAAGTCCTGATCCCGCTTCGATCGCGAACCGGGGAGGCGGAACCTTGACCAAAGCCTTAGCCGGAGTCTCAATGGGTGTCTTGGCTGGGGGCTCGGCTGCAACTTTGGCTGGCGGCGCGGCAGGAGCCTCCGCCGGGGCTTGTTGAACTGGCTCGACGAGTGGCTTGGCAGACTCGACGAGCGGCTTGACGGGAGTCTCCGCAAGGGGCATTTCGGGCGCGGGCTTTGCCTGGGAAACTGGCGTCTCAACTTGAGCGGGAGCCAGCGGCGGGATGGCGGGAGCTGCCTCGGTGACCGTGAGCGACACTGTCACCCGCACTACGGTGTAGTTAGCGAGGGCCGTTGGCGTGAAGGTGACCGAAAGCGTATGCGTTCCCGCCGGGAGCGATGCGCCCGCGGCAGGAGTGTAAACGAAGGTTCCCGGAACCAATGCCGTGGCATTGAGCTGCGCGGCACTGAGCGTATCGCCGCTGAGAATGGGAGCGGGCGCAGGCCAAATGATAATGGGCGTGGCTTTGTTGATCGTGAGCCATACAGCGCCCTGCGCCTCGCTGTAATTCGCGGCATCCGCCGGAGTAAAGGTTGCCGAAAGCGGCTGGACTCCCGCTGTGAGTATGGCGCCCGCGGCAGGAATGTAAACAAAGGTTCCCGGAACCGATGCCGTGGCATTGAGTTGCGTGGCGTTGAGCGCGGTGCCGTAAGAAATCGCGCGGGGTTTCGACCACGTGACGATGGGTGTTGCCTTGGTGACCGTGAACGGCACGGTGACCTCGACTGTCGTGTAGTTCGCGGCGTCGGCGGGAGTGAAGACGACAGACAGTGCCTGAACTCCGGCTTTCAGCACCTCGCCCGCGGCAGGAGTGTAAACGAGTTGTCCCGGAACGGATGCGGTGGCATTGAGCTGTGCGGCACTGAGCGCGGTGCCATAGGCAATCGAGGCAGGTGTCGCCCATGTGATGGCCGGCGCGGCCTTGGTGACCGCAAGCGAGACGGTGGCGTGCGCCGCCGTGTAATTCGTCGAGTCCGACGGGATGAAGGTGAGCGTGAGTGAATGCCTTCCTGCCGCGAGGATGGCGCCGATGCCCGGAAGATAGGTGAACTTGCCAGGAACCAATGCCGTGGCATTCAGTTGATCAGCGCTGAGCGCTACGCCATAGACAATCGGATCGGGCGTCGGCCATGCAACGGTCGGCGTTGCCTTGGTGATGGTGAGTGAGACAGTAGCCTGTTCGGTCGCGTAGTCTTCGATGTCGGTCGGAGTGAAAGTGACCAGCAGCGTCTGCACTCCCGCTGTCGGCACGACGCCCGCAGCCGGGGTGTAGACGAACGTTCCCGGAACCGAGGCTGTGGCATTGAGCTGAGTTGCGCTGAGCGCGGCGCCATAAGCTATTGGAGCGGGCGTCGTCCAGGTGATGACCGGCGTTGCCTTGCTGACCTTTAGCGAGACGGCAGCCTGCGCCGTGGTGTAAGTCGCGGTGTCCTCCGGCGTGAAGGCGACCGAAAGCGTGTGCATTCCCACCGCAAGCACTTCACTTTCGCCGGGAGTGTAGACGAAGGTTCCCGGAATCGAGGCCATGGCATTGAGCTGAGTCGCGCTGAGCGCGGTGCCATAGGAAATCGGAGCAGGCGTCGACCAGGTAATGGCCGGCATCTCCTGCTGCACGGGTTCGACCGCGACATTCTGCTGGGCAGTGGCCGCCTCGACGCTGGCTGGCTCGGCACTGGCTGGCGGGGCACTGGCCGCTGTCTTCTGCAAGTGCCATTTGCCATCCGCACCCTTCTCGTAGGTAGAGCCTCGGTAGATGCGGGTTTCAGGTTCGTTCTGCTGGCTGGGAGTGCTGTCGCCTGCGGCCTCTACCGGTTTCGCATCCGCAAGGTCAGTCTGCTCCGTGGTTTCGGCTGGCCTGACCTGCTCTACTGCGGCAGGCTGCGTCTCCTCGGATGGAGTAGAGCCGGAGTTCACCGGGGTCTCCTCATCGGCTTCTGACTGTTCCATGTCCGGCGCAGCGACGGAGCTCTCCACAATGGGCCGGATGGGCACAGGCTCCGTCTGCGCAATCGCCGGCGCTTCCTCGGATTCGGACGCGGAAATCTTCGCCGAAAAGCTTCGCCCAAGATTTTTCAGACTAAAGCCGGATGTCTTTTCTGTTGTTCCCTTCTCCGCGACCGCGGGCAGTCCGCAAGCGGTTCGGCTCATCTGCCGGATCAGCCGGGAGATGGGCGAATCTTCCAGCGCCAGCGGAATGGCGGTGTGCTGCATACGCCGCACGGCCGCATAATCATTGGGAATCTTCCACTGCGCCGGCCGGGTGAGCGCCTTGGTAATCTGCTCTTCTGCTACGCCCAGGGTGCGAGACTGAAACCGATTGAGCACGATTTCGAGCTTGGGGATATCGGTGGCGAAGTACTGCGAGATCAGGCGGTTGGAGTTGCGCAGCCCGGCGATGCCGGCCTGGATCACCAGGTAGACGGTGGAGCCTTCCTTGAAAAGGCTGGTCCCCATCAGATCGAGTCGGGACCCCATATCAATAACCACGTTGTCGAAGTCCTGACGCGCGACTGTTAACAGCTTGTCGATGGCTTCATGGGAGGCATCATATTGGGGAAATTTGCCCGGAGCCGCAAGCACTGAAACTCCCGAACTATGCTTGACCAGCAACTTGGAGAGAAAGCTCGAATCCAGCCGGGCGGCATTCTGAAGCGCATTGATGGTCGAGTACTCGGCGACTACGCCCAGGTTGAGCGCGGCGTCTCCCAGCGGAAGATCCAGATCGATCAGCAGCGTGCTCTGGCCTGACTCCTGGGCCATGGAAACCGCAAAATTGCAGGCCAGCGTGGTGACGCCGTCTCCGCCCTTGGCGCCGAGAAAGACCAGCAATTTCCCTCCCGCCTTCTTCGCGGGGCGCGGCGCAGGACGGCGAGCCGAAGCCCGCAGCAGAGCCTCGGCTACGGTGCTTTGTATGAAAGGCAAGGTAAGAAACTCGCGCGCGCCGGCGCGCATACAGCGGACCAGCAGATCCGAATCAAACTTCATCGAATAAACCATCACCGTCGCCGCGCCGTTGGCGCAGATGCTCTCCACCAGCTCGAGAGCGTATTCGGGACGGCTGTCCAGGTCGATGATGATAACGTCGTGATGCTGCTCCAGCAGCTTAGGCACCTCATCCATGCTGGGAGGATAGGTGGAAAACTCGCGAATAACCCCACCCTGGCATCCGGCCAGCACGCTGGCTGCCGCCTTGCGGCGCTCTTCGTCCGGGCCAATCAGCGCAATCGATAGTCCATCAGAGCCGGGCGACTCTGTATAGGACTCATCGAGATAAAGAGAAGAGTCTGAATTCACGGGATTGCTGCCCCCTGCTGCGTACAACGTTCCTTCTACGTTAACCGAAAAACCGTTGGCCTGACTGCGTGCTGGACATCCTGCCCGCGAAATCCCTCAACGAGCGAATGCCGTGCCCGCCACCGCTCCAACCGGAAACCGCGATCCCGACAACAGGAAAAGAAGCAACAGCCTGTTGAGAAAGCGCCGGTTGGGCACACAGTGAAGGTCAACACGATGAGTACGACGAACGCTGGCCCTCAGGCAAACGAATGCACACCCACGCCCCTCTCCCCTCAGCTTTCAGCAAGTGCTAAAACGTTATTGCGATTATGCAACCATTATTACAACTGTCTAACGATTATTGCAATGAAGTATTTGAATTGTTCCTAACGTTTCCTTGCCGACTTGGGAGCGGGCTTTTTAATTGCGTATTGGGAAGGCTTGGCAGCCTTGGACGGCCTGGGGCTCGGAGCGGCAACAGGCTTCTTTTTTGCAGGCGTGGATTTGGAAGCCGGAGACTTGGCCGGAGTCTTGACATGCGGCTTGGCGGCAGCCTTGGCCGGGGGCTTTGGAGCAGCTTTTACGGACGGCTTGGCCGGAGTCTTCGCCGCTACCTTCTTGTGTGCGGGCTTTGCCGGGGGCATCGGCTTCTTTGCTTGAGCCGGGGCAGCCTTGGCCGGTGCAGGCTGGGACTTGGGCCTGGCGGTTGGCGCGGTGGGCTTGGCTGCTTTCGCAGGTTTTACCGAGGGCGCTGGCTTGGATTCAGCCTTTGGCCGCGGGGCAAGCGCGATCTGTTTTGCCACTTCCGGCTTGGGCGAAACCGGGATTGCGACCTGCTTCACTGTCCCCACTGGCGCCGCAGCGGGCAGCGCGGCTTCGACTGCGCGTGGCTTGGAATGACGCTTGACCGGCTCCGGTTTGGCGGCCGGTTTCAGATTCACTTCCTCATCCTCATCCTCGACCTCGTCTTCGGCGGCGGATTCGGATTCCTCGAGGAGTTCAATGTCAAGTTCGACCTTGGGCAGTTTCAGGCCCAGGCTTAGCCCCAGGTCGAGCTCATCCTCGTCACCGCCGATGTCGTCCAGATCGTCCTCGCCCTCCAGAGCTACTTCAGCCTCCTCTTCGTCGTCGAAGGAGTCCTCTTTCAGCTTGGTTTCGGCTCCTCGCTTGGCGCGCGTCCGCTTGATGCTGACCTGGGGCGGCGGAGCAGGTGGAGAATGAGGTTCGAGGAAGGAGCGGACTTCTTCCGGCGTAGCGAGCTTGCCATCGAGCAGCTCCAGGAAAACGGCCTGCACGATCTCGCGGTACGCGGGCAATTCGGCGGTGATGCGCATCTCCTGCAAGAGAGCGTGGGGTATACGTTGGCGAGCTTCGGGCCAGACCTTGAGGAAGAGATTGTAGCGATCCTTGACAGCTTCATCCTTGCTGGTGAATCCAAGCCAGAGAACCGCTTCCGGATCATAGCTGGTGAAGAGTTTGTAGCAGGCCGAGGGGTTAGCGTTCTCCGCAGCGCCAAGCGCTTTGGCAAATCCGGTGGCCAGCGCATCCAGGCTGTTCCACTCCTCGACAAAGCCGGGGCGCAGCATCTGCTTTTTGAGAGCGGCCAGCTCTTTGGGGGCGAACCGTGCGGTGAGCAAGCGCATCTGCGCCGCGGACATATCGGCATGAATGCCCTGCACAAGCAACTCTACGGCCAGATCGTGCAGCGCCGTTAACCCTTGTTCATCGGCCTTGGCAGAAGTCCAGGCCGGAAAGAGAACGTCCATCCAGCCCTCGGCTTCGAGCGCCTGCAAGACCTTCAGTCCCTCTTCCTCATGGCCGATCTGCTCCAGCTCCTGCCTCCGCGCCTGTGCGGAAAGGTACTCGATGACGCCTTCTTCCCTGGCGTTCGTATAGCGGGTGCGGGTCTTGTGGTCCATCTCCCAGCCCAAACGCGTCATGATGCGCGTGGCGCGAATCAGCAGGGAAGGCTCTTCCAGAAAGCCGTAATTTGAAACCAGGCGCAGCGTCCGGGATTCGATATCCGCGGCGCCATTCATCGGGTCCATCAGCAGGCCAAAGGAGCCCTCGTTCAGCGAGATGGCCATGGCGTTGATGGTGAAGTCGCGGCGGCGGAGGTCTTCCTGAATAGTGGCGGGATGATAAACGGGCTTGCCGGGCTTGGGATACTCGACACGGTGGGCGCTGACCACATCGACGCGAACGGTGCCGGGAAAACACAGGTAAAGGGCACGGGAAGCTTCGTCCTCGCCCCACACTGTGCCGCCTCGGTTCTCAATTGTTTTCTTGAGCTTGAGCGCATTTCCATGCACGGTGACTTCCAACGCGCGGACGGCGTGGCCGCTGGTCAGGTCGCGCACCGCATCGCCGGTTAGAAACAGGATGGCGCCGGCTTCCCGGGCTGCCTCGCGTAAGTGGCGCAGAGCGTTCTGCTGGTCGGCCGACAGCCGGTTTTCCAGAAGATAAATGTAGTCAGGCATTCCTGTTCCTGCTTCCGCTGGTCGTTTTCCGCAGCCAAGTGACTGATGCCGTTGATTTTACAGCAAGCTCCAGCAATGATTCAAAGCAGTACAATATCACAAGCGGCTCCCTTTGGCTAGACCCGCATATAGCAAAGTTATATGCTTCCCTTTCCGGTACTGGCGGTTCTCATGCGACAATCCAGAGCGATGGCCTCATTACGCAAACCGGTGATCGTGCGCAAGTTCTCCCGCGACTGGTGCGCCGGCTACGCCACCCCCAGCTTTGGCCAGAACTCGGCCGAGCTGGAGATCCTCGACCTGGGCGGCAAGCTGCTGCGCATCGCCTGGGAGCAGGTCAAGTGGGTCTGCTATATCCGCGACTTCCCTGCCGGCGAAACCGCCAATCCGGAGCGGCTCATCCACAAGCGCTTCGCCATCCGCCCGCGTACGCCCGGCCTGTGGCTGCGCATGACGCTGACCGACGGCGAGGAGTTGGAGGGCCTGGCCGCCAACGACCGCTCGTTGATCGAAGGCGCCGGGCTACTGCTGACCCCGCCCGATACGCGCTCCAACACCCAGCGGATTTACCTGCCGCGGCAGGCAATTCAATCGCTGGAAGTGGTTGGGTTAATCGGCGCGCCGGGACGCAAGCGGGGCGAGGCCGCCGGAGCGCCTACTGAGCAGCCAGACCTGTTTCCGCGTGAGCCGGAACCAGCCGAATAAGCTAGTACCCAGATCGTAGGATTGTGTAAATCTCTGGAACGGAGCGCCGGTCTCCAGACCGGTTGTTGCGCGGGCGTCCACGCCCGGATTTGTTCTGCAATCATTAGAGTGTGTTTCATCAACCCGCTCTGTATCAGGTCATGACTCACCGTCTGAGGAAAAACGCATTTAGGGTTTCAAGAAGTGTCAGGGCACGACTTCAGTCGTGCCGCTAGCAAACCCAAATAGTGGAGGGCTTTAGCCCCTGCGATGTCAAAACCTACCCGACCTTCGGACCCCAATAGCGCCACGGGACGCCCGCGAACTTTCTTTGTGAGTTCCGGGACGGCGGGGGGAAGATCGCTCTTCCAGACCGAACGGATGGCGAATCTTTTCATTGATGTCCTCCGGTCTTATATGCGGTCGGGAAAGATGGTTGTTCACGACTTTGTTGTCATGCCAAATCACGTCCATGTGACCTTGCCCTCAGAACGCGTATCTCTTAACGGGCCGGGTTTTGAGGGCAAGGTCATAATCGTGCGAATGCCAACCCGTAATATCGAAATAATCCATGCTTTCGACAACTACGTAACGGCCAATCGCAAGGAAGCCAAAGACAAGAAGCGCTTTCAGAAATACCTCGATCGATTTGCAGAGGATATTTAGAACATTCTCGACGAGATCCTCGATCTTCATAAGCAGCCCTCCGAAATAGCTGAACCTCGGGCGTATCGCCCGACACGCAGTCCTTATTGCAGCAGCCCCGGCCCCTCGTCCTTGCCGTTGAGTTCCTCGGGCGGAATGATGACTGCGGCGGCTACCTTGTCTTCCGGCTCCAGGTTGAGCAGGCGGACGCCTTGCGTGGCGCGGCCGGCGGCGCGGATGGTCTTGGTGTCAATGCGGATGATCTTGCCGAATTGGCTGATAACCATCAGCTCGCTTGTGTCCTCGACCAGTTGAATGCTGCTGACGCGGCCGATACGCGGCGTGACGGCCATGTTCTTGACGCCCTTGCCGCCGCGGGTTTGCAGGCGGTAGGCTTCCACGTCGGTACGCTTGCCGAAGCCGTTTTCGGTGATGGCCAGAATCCGGTACTCTCCGGGTTCGTGTTCCTTGGGCGTGATGGCTACGCCGACGACGTAATCGTTCTTGGCGAGAGCGATGCCGCGCACGCCGTAGGCCGGACGGCCCATCGAGCGTACATCGTTCTCGTCGAAGCGGATGGCCATGCCCAGATGCGTGGCCAGAAATACAATCTGGCTACCGTCGGTGATGCGCGCCTTGACCAGCTCGTCCCCATCATCGATGCCGATGGCGATAATGCCGCGCGACATCACGTTGCAGAAATCCTTGAGAGGCGTCTTCTTGACGGTGCCTTTTTGCGTGGCGAAGAAGATGTATTTGCCCTCCTCTTCCAGGTCGCGCACGGGCAGAATCGCGCGCACGTTTTCGCCGGGCTGCAGGTCGAGCAGGCTCTGAATCGATTTACCCTTGCCCGCCGCGCCCACGTCGGGGATCTCGTAGACCTTGAGCCAGTAGACGCGCCCGGCGTTGGTGAAGCACAGCAGAAAGGCGTGCGTTGAATCGACGATCAACTGCGCGACAAAATCTTCCTCGCGCGTCTTCATGCCCATGCGCCCGGTGCCGCCGCGGCGCTGCTGGCGATAGATGCTGATGGGCGTGCGCTTGAGGTAGCCCTGGTGGCTCACCGTGACCGCACACTGCTCGTCAGCGATCAGGTCTTCGAGTTGCAACTCGGCGCTCTCGTCGACGATCTGCGTGCGGCGCGCGTCGCCGTATTTGTCGCGGACTTCTTCCAGTTCCTTGACGATCACCGCGCGCAGCTTGGCTTCGCTGGCCAGGATCGCTTCGTACTCGGCGATGCGCTCGCGCACCTGCTTGAGTTCGTTGAGCAGCTCGTCGATGGAGAGCTGCGTGAGGCGGTAGAGTTGCAGTTCGAGGATGGCGTCGATCTGGCGCAGCGTGAGGCCCTTCTCTTCGTGCGGCAGGCGCTCGCGGTCGACCAAAATTACGATCTCTTTACCCTTGCTCCAGGCATAGAGATTTTCGCGCGCCTCGACGCGCGAACCCGAGGCGCGGATGAGGCGGATGACGGTGTCGAGATTGTCGAGCGCGATCTTGAGGCCTTCAAGGATGTGCTCGCGCGCGCGGTCCTTCTTCAGCAGGAAGACGGTGCGGCGCTGCACCACGTCGATGCGGTGATCGATGAAGCAGCGAATCGCCTGATCGAGTCCCAGCTCCCGCGGCTGCCCGTTCAGTACCGCGAGGAAGATCATCGAGAAGCTCTCCTGCATCTGCGTGTTCTTGTAGAGCTGGTTGAGCACAATCTCCGGCTGCGCGCCGCGCTTGAGTTCGATGACGATCCTCATGCCGTCGCGGTCGCTCTCGTCGCGCACGTCGCTGATGTCATCGACGATCTTGTCGGTGACCAGCTCGGCGATGCGCTCGATGAGCTTGGACTTGTTCACCTGATAAGGAATCTCGGTGACGATGATCGCCTGCTTTTCCTTGGTCAGGCTTTCGAGCGCGGTGCGGGCGCGCATCAAAAAGCGGCCGCGGCCTGTCTGGTAGGCCTGCGGAATGCCGCTCTTGCCGTAGAGGAAGCCGCCGGTGGGAAAGTCGGGCCCCTGCACATGCTTGAGCACAATGGCCAGTGCCGCCTCGCGGTCATGCGCCGATTCGGGGCTCTGGAGCAGCTCGATGGCCGCGTTGACGACTTCGGTCAGATTGTGCGGCGGAATGTTGGTGGCCATGCCGACCGCGATGCCGCTCGATCCATTCACGATCAGATTGGGGATGCGCGTGGGCAGCACAGTAGGCTCGACGGTGGACTCATCGTAGTTGGGCACGAAGTCCACGGTCTCCATCTCGATGTCGGCCATCAGCTCGCCGGCAATGCGCATCATGCGGCACTCGGTGTAGCGCATGGCCGCCGGTGGATCGCCGTCCACCGAGCCGAAGTTGCCCTGGCCGTCGACCAGCGGATAGCGCAAGGAGAAGGGCTGCGCCATGCGGACCAAGGTGTCATAAATAGCCGAGTCGCCGTGGGGATGGTAGACGCCCATCGCCTGGCCCACCACCTTGGCGCACTTGGTGTATTTTTTGTTGTACTGGAGGCCCATCTCGTTGAGCGTGTAGAGCACGCGGCGATGCACCGGCTTCAATCCATCCAGGGCGCTGGGCAGCGCGCGCCCGATGATGACGCTCATCGAGTAGTCGAGATAGGAGCGGCGCATCTCCTCCTCAATGTTGATGGGAATGAGGCTGGAGCCACTGTGCGGCGGCGTGCCGCCTTCGAGGGGAAGAAGTGGATTCTGATCGTCTGGCATAGGGTCTTTTCAGGGCTCAAAGAGAGGCGGCAATAAGGCTCCGATACAAACCGGGCCGGACTCTGCGGGCGTACTTCTATTTTACCCGTTCAGGAGGGCTTTTAGCAAGGCAGATTGAAAGAAATAAGTCCTTATTTTGCTTGAATTTATGACAGCCAAGAGGCCCTCTCTTGAGCGCCTCCACTACTTACTCCGCCCGGCTCGTCGCAGTCTTCGCTTTGGGCTGGGATTGGAGCGTCATCCGAGCCTTCTTTTTGGCCATCTTTTCGGCGGGATTCTCGCCCAATCCAGTCATAAACACCGGGGGCTTACCAGGAAGTCCAGCCACGATCTCGTAAAGAACGCGTCACAGCAGCCCCGGCAGGCTGAGCAGGCAGAAGACCGCTTGCAGCAGCAAAATGGCCCCGGCGGCGCTCATCGCCAGACGGCCCTTTGGCCCTTCGTAGGCGTCGGCAAAAACCCCGCCGATCAACGTGAGCAGAAAGGGCAGCGCCCAGAGCCACGGAGAGCCGGGGGCGCCGGTCATTGTCAGAACTATGAGGATCGAAGCGCAGATCAGAGGAACGGAGTTCCCGAAGTAGCGCGACCTGCGCACGCCCAAGTAGAGCACCAGTGCGGCAGCAGAGGCTATCGTGATCCCGGAATTCGAGAGCCTGGAGAAGAAGCGTTGGGCCGGGTCGAGCGAGAAACCCACCAAGCCCGCCGTCGAACGGAAGAGGTAGCTGAAGGCATCCGGGGAGAAGCCGTAGCAGGCGAAGACCAACGCCAGCGCCCCTGCTGAAGCTATCACCACCACCGGTAGCACCTGGTATCTGCGCCCCTCGGCCACCCACAACATCGCCACCATGCCCAGCAGAGCCACAACCCCCAGCGCGGCAAAATGCGAGGCCGCCGCCAGGCCAAAGGCCGCCGTCAGCAGCACAATGCGCGGACGCCATTTGGCCAAGGGCCCCTGCATCGCGTGAGCCACGCCTATGCAGGTGTAGACGCCGCCATAGACGCCCAGCGCCGCCAGCACCTCCGGGTTGGGCGCAACACAGGCTCGCAGCACCACCGGAGAGAAGCAGTAGAGCCCGAGCGCCGTGTAGCCGCCAAAGTTGCCGTAGAGCCGCCGCGTCACCCACCACAGGCCCGCGCCCAGCACACAGCCGGCTCCCAAAAACGGCAGACGAAGCAGCAGCAAGGTATACCTTAGCTGATGACGCAGTTCCCAACTACTCAGCCAGCCACCAGTCTGCACCACCCGGTCTTCGGGCTTGCGGAAGCGGTCCAGCCCGCGCTCCGCCAGCAGATTCAGCGTCAGAGGCAGCCCGGCCAGCCGGTAGGCCAAAATGCCGTCGTGAATGTTGCCGCAACTGGTAAAGTAGCCGGTCAACTGCGACGGCCGCTCCCACATCTCGCGCCCGCAACGCGCATATTGGTAGTCGCGATCAGTCAGCGTCTGGTGGCCGGTGAGCCATAGCCCCTGCGCCAGAAAGACCGCCAGCAGCCCCGCCGCAATGCGCTGTGGCAGATTGAATTGAAAGCGGCGAATGCGTGCAAACCTGTGGGTCATCGTCTTCAAAGGAACCTTACCAGTCTAAACGGCGAGCCCCGCTCTTTTGCGCAGACAACGTCCGTGCTTTACTCCACAAACCTCTCAACGCTACACTGGCTCTGCCATGCTTACCCGCCGCCGCTTTGTTCTGAACGCCGCCACTCTTGCTTTAGCTTCCCAGACACGCTTCGCCCTGGCGCAAACCGCAAACGTCTATCACAATCCCATCCTGGGCGGCGACCATCCCGACGCCAGCCCCATCCGCGTCGGCGACGACTTCTACATGACCCACTCCAGCTTCGACTTCGCGCCGGGATTGTTGATCTGGCACTCCCGCGACCTGATCAACTGGCGTCCGGTAGCCGCCGCTCTGCATCGCTTCTATGGCATCGTCTGGGCACCCTATCTCTGCGAGTACCAGAGCCGCTTTTACATCTATTTCCCGGCTAACGGCAGTCTGTGCGTCGTTCATGCCGATCACCCCACCGGGCCGTGGAGCGAGCCTGTCAGTCTGGGTATCGACGCCATCGACCCTGCCCACATCTCCGAGAATGGACACCGCTTTCTCTATATGGACGGCGGGCGCGTGGCTGAGCTCATCGCGGACGGCCTGGCGGTGAAGACCCCGCCCCGCAAGGTCCTGGACCCCTGGCCGTATCCCGACTCCATTCGCATGGAATGTACCTGCCTGGAAGGCCCCAAGCTGTTGGAGCACAACGGCTGGTTCTATCTCAATGTGGCCGAGGGCGGCACCGCGGGCCCCGGCACCAGCCATGCGGTGGTCAGCGCCCGCAGCCGTCACGCCGAGGGGCCCTGGGAGTTCTCGCCCTACAATCCCATCGTTCACACCGCCTCGCGCGACGACCGCTGGCTCTCGCTCGGCCATGGGCGGCTGGTCGATACTCCGGCTGGCCGCTGGTATATCACCGTCCACTCCTATGAAAACGGCTACCGCACACTGGGCCGCCAGCTTATGCTGCTGCCAGTCGAGTGGACTGCCGACGGCTGGTTCCGTATTCCTGCGGGCGTCACAGCGGATGCGGCGATTCCCATGCCCATCCCCGGCACAAGCCAGCAACCCTTCCTGGATCCATCGGACGACTTCACCAGCCCCGAGCTCGGCCTCCAGTGGGCTTTCTGGCACGAGTTTTACCCGGCCCGCTTCACCACCGGCAACGGCGCGCTCACTCTGGCGGCACAAGGCAAATCCATCGCCGAGACCTCCGCCCTGACCACCCCGGTCGGCGGCCACTCCTACACCGTCGAAATCGACGTCGAAGTCACGTCCGGCTGCGAGGCTGGACTGCTGCTCTTCTACAATCCCCATCACGCGACCGGCATCCTGATCTCTCCGGAAGGGATCGGCGCGCGCAACCCCAACGGCTTCATCCCCAGCCGCCATCAGCCAGGCGCAACCAGAGCCACTCTGCGCATCGTCAATGACCGCCAGGAAGTCGATTTCTATTACCGGCTTCCCGGCCAGAACTGGAAGCGTACGCCGGAATCGGCGGAAATCTCCGGCATAAACCATAACGTTCTCGACGGCTTCCTCGACGTTCGCCCCGCCGTCTACGCTTGCGGATCGGGCAAAGCGACCTTCCGCGCCTTCCGCTACTGGCCTCGGGTGAATGTGCCCGCCTGACCCCGCCGGCCAGCTTGCACCTATTCTCTCCCAACGCAGGAAAG
>JBKQLG010000318.1:0-3761 GCA_052147235.1 Occallatibacter sp. | reverse complement strand
ATCAACGAGTCGATGATGACCGGGCGGTAGTGGCGATAAGCTCCCGCGCCGAGGAAGCTGGCGTAATCGGTGGCGTTCTTAGCTCCGGCAGCCTTAAAGTAGTCAATGATCTCGCTCTCGGCGTATGCGTGGGGAAGGTTCAGATCGCGGTTCAAGCGATGCCCGGCTGGGATAACTGCGAATAACTCATCAATGGACGCCGCGCCGATTTCGGCGAGCATTTGCTCCCGCTCAGCGGGAGACTTGGGCAGATAGCGCATTTCAGTTCCTAGCTTTCTTCCGCAATGAACGCCTCGTAGGCGGCGGCGTCGAGCAGGGCGTTGAGTTCGGCGGGGTCGGCTAGCTCGACCTTGATGATCCAGGTTTCGTGGGGCTTCTCGTTGAGCTTGTCGGGCGCGTTCTTCAGCTCCTCGTTGACGGCGGTGACCGTGCCGGTAACGGGCGAAAAGAGGTCGCTGACCGCCTTGACACTCTCCACCGAGCCAAAGCTCGCGTTGGCGGTGACCGGGTCGCCGACCTTGGGCGCGTCCACGTAGACGATGTCGCCGAGCGAGTTCTGGGCGTAGTCGGTGATGCCGATGGCGCCGATGTTGCCCGTGAGCTCGATCCATTCATGCTCGCGGGTGTAACGGTAGTTTGCGGGATAAGGCATGGCTGGTCCCCTCCATATTGAACGACATTTCAGTGTACGTCGCGGACGCTGATGGAAGGGTGAGGAAAACCGGGAACAGAGACCAGCCCTATGCGGGGCCGAAGCCGGGATAGGGCGCCAGTGGCGCGATGAGCACAATCTCCAGCATTCCGGCTTCGAAGATGGGCAGGCTGGCAAGGGCGACGCGTATTTCGGCCTCGCTTGGGGCCTCCCAGAGGATGGCCGCGCCGGGAAGATCGGTGCGACGCCAGATCTGGCGGAGAATGCCGGAGGCGTATAGTTCGCGGACGCGCTGGCCCTCGCGGGCGGCCAGCTCCGGGGTGAAGGCTTCCGGCGGAAAGGCGTCGGTGCGGCGGCGGGAAAGTGAGAGGAATTGCATGATGAAATTGTAAATGCAGGAACGATTCTATTTCTCAAAGAACCTGCCATGCCCGCCGTTGGCCCAGGGGTTGTAGTGCAATGCGAAGTTGGCGCGGGTTTGGACGCTGGGGTGGTTGTACTCCCAGAACTCGATGAAGGGGTTGGGATTAGGGTCTTCCAGCCAGGCTTCTCCCAAGTGGTTAAACGCGCCCACGGCGGTCTTTTGCGGATCGGCGACCAGGCCGTGAACGGCCTCCTGTCCGTAGACGTCGGCCTCGTGCTCGAAGTGGCGGCTGAAGGAGTTGCCGGCCGGTTGCATGATGAGGTTGGCGACCGAAAGAGAGAAGAGCAGCACCAGGAATCCCTGGCGGCTGGCGAGCGGGGCCATTCCGTCTGGTCCGCCCAACTGCCAGCGCGCGCCGAAGCGGCGGGCCAGCCAGCCGGCGAAGGCGGCACTGCCCCATAAGACAAAAAACAGCCCGGCGGCCATGCCGGCCAGCTCCTTGGGAATGTGGTTGAGGACGTAATGGCCGCTCTCGTGACCAAAGATGAAGAGGATTTCGTCGTCGGGCAGGCGGTCGGTTGCGGTGTCCCACATGACAAAGCGCTTGGTGACGCCGATGCCGGTGACGTAGGCGTTGAGGCCAGTTGATTTTTCGCTGGCCTTCATCAGGAACATGCGATCGGGGGCGATCTTTGTTCCGGTGCGGGCGACGACGGTTTCCAGCTTGGCCACCAGCGCGGAATGAGTCTTGGCGAGGGGTTCAAACTTGTTGAAGATGGGATCGAACAGCGGAGATGCGAAGACGGAAATCAGAATCAGCGGCAGCGAGACCAGCCAGATCCAGAGCCAGTAGCGGCGCGGCGAGACGCGGACGATCCAGTTGAAGAACAGCAGGACGGGAGTGCCGAAGAGCAGCGAGAGACCCAGGCTCTTGGCCAGATATCCCGTCCAACTACCCCAGCCCTGAACGCTGATGCCGTAGTGGCGGCTGACGGCGTGGCCGATGGCGTCGAGCGGCAGGTCGGCCAGCGTTGTGATCACGAGAAAAGCGGCGAAGAAGAGCAGCCCCTGAATCCAGCGGCGGCGCAGCAGGCGCTCAGTCCATGCGGCCAGATTGGCGGCCCAGCGCGTGGCGAGCAGAATCCAGAGGACGGCCAAACCCCAGAGCGAGCCGGCGATGTCGAGAGCGGTGCTGATGTGGCTGAGTGTGATGGCCTTGGCGAGCTTGTCAGGAGGCAGCGAGTAGGCCTGAGTGCTGGCAGGCTGGGCTGGCACGGCGGCTGTCGGGGTCGGCGTGGGCTGGGAGGGCGCTGGCTGGGCGGAGCAGGGGAGTGAATACAGGCCGGTGAGTAGCAAGGCCAGGCCAAGCGTCGACAGCATTCGCAGTGTGATCTTCACGAGCAATCTCCTCTTGAGTAGATTACTCTGCCAGTATCGTGTTTGAAGATGGGTTCCAGATCCCTGCGTTTTGATAGACTCCAGCCATGTGGTTGCGCGACCTCAAGTCAAAGCTCTACAAATTCACCGGCCTAATCCGTGGCCTCTCCCGTTACTCCATCAGGAACTGGATCCGTGAGATGCCCAGGTCGAAACGCATCGTCACATGGACCGGGTACTTGCTCCAGGGATATGCAGTTTATTGCCTTATTTCTCGGTCACTGGTGTGGCCTCTGATGTGGCCGAAAGACGTGAGCCTTGTCTTTCTCGTTGCGCTTCTGTTATATGCCTTCGGCACCTTGCTGATGAACGCCATGCTGACTTCGGAATTAGTCCGCAAGACTCAGCTGGAATCCGACCAGATTGCCGCGCGGCAAATCCAACAGACGCTTCAACCCGGAAAACTCGACGAATTGCCGGGCTACCAGGTCGAGACATTCTACAAGCCCTTTCGCGAGGTGGGCGGAGACTACTTTGATGTCATCGAGCTGGCTGGCGAGCGAACGCTTTTCGCTGTAGCGGATGTCTCCGGAAAGGGAATGCCGGCGGCGCTGCTAGCGGCGAACATACAGGCTCTGGCTAGAAGCGGCGCGAGTTTTGAGACAGATCCGCTGGCATTGGCGCGGCAGATCAACAAGCACCTCTGCCGCTACACCCCAGGTGACCGCTTTGCGACGGCGGTTTTCATCGTGCTGAGCCGCGATTCGGGAGAATTGACCTGCGTGAATGCCGGCCACAACGCCCCGCTCATCTTTGGCTCCGGAGCTGTGAAAGAGCTGGAAGCTACCGGCCTTCCGCTAGGACTTTTTCCCGAAGCGGCCTATGAAGCTCGCACAGCTTTTCTTTCTCCGGGTGGCGCCCTGCTGGTTTTCACGGATGGACTTACCGATTCGATCTCCGCGGAGAATCCCGAAGAACGATTGCGCGAAGCCCTAGCCGGCACTTCGGAAAGAACCATGCAGAATTTGAAATCGCTGGTGGATCCGCATTTTAATGAGGACGATATCACCATCCTGCTGGTGAAGCGCGATGCCGGCGCGTCTACTGAACGACGTGACCATATACTGCGCCAACGAGAAGAATAACAAACTACCGTTTTTTATCCCCGCCGGGGTAGAGCGGGCGAGCGAATTCAAGGCTGCATCCCCACATTTTGCAAAAAGAGGGAAGCCATTGCACGCCATGCAACCGCCGAAATAATGAAACGGTGGGTTTATACTTGGTAGCGATGCGGTTGAAACAGAAGGATGACTTTGCACACGGAGTGCCGGCGGGCCAATTGCTAGGGAACCTCTGAAAAACTCTTTG
>JBKQLG010000317.1:0-3297 GCA_052147235.1 Occallatibacter sp. | reverse complement strand
TGCCGATTCCACATTCCCACCGCCGCGACGAGGACGAACAAAATATGAAATCATCCCGAAAAGGAGCCGTCCGCGCTGCCCGCCTTACCGCGACCCTTCAGGCTCATTCTTGGATTGGAAAAGACTGGGGCGGCGTGTGCGTTACAGACAGGCTTCCTTGCGGGCAATTTCTCCCCGCTCTCAGGCCTCAACCGCTAGAAACCCCAGTTGCCGGGCGGCATCCAGCAGTTGGCTGTCGCCTGAGATGAAGACGCGGCCTTTGGGCCGGCCCATACACCAGGTCAAGGCGGCAGCAAGCTGCTGAGCGTCGGCGGCCTTCAAGGGGAAGCGGTCCACGAGTCGCTCGGCCTGCTCGCGCAACGGCTCACTCGGATCCACCTCTTGCCAGATAGCGCGCAATTCCTCCAATGTAACTTGAGCCTGAACGAGTCCATTGGGCGTCAACTGGCCCATCCTGACCAAACGCGCAAAACCGCTTCGTATTTCGACTGGTGTGGACCACCAAACAACTTTCTGGTATTGAGCGCTCAACGTTTGCACGGTCGAAGTGGAGCGCTGCCTGACACAAAGCGGAATCAGCGCGCTCGTATCCCAAAAGGCATCGTCCATTTAGCGGTCGCCCTTTGCCCACTCGATGGCTTCTTTCACGGCTTCATCGGAAACTGTTGGCCGCGGCAGCGCCCAAAAGGCCTCCCAATCCATCTTCCGCTTGGCCGGTTTCATCTGCCCGGTGGCAATCAGATAAGCCGCCTCAGCCTCATGGTCGCCCTCCGGGGGTAGAGGCAGCGGGAACGGTAGAATGCGTGCAATCGGCTTGTTCCGGTCGCGCACCACCACCTCTTCGCCGTTGCGAACGTATTGCAGGTAAGCGGAGAGCTGATTCTTCAGGACGCCGATGTTCACTGTTCTCATGGATTCATAGTACACCAACTTGGCTAAGTTGGCTATATTGGAGGCACCCCCCTACACCATCGCCCGTTCCTTTACGGTCAGGTATTGATTCAGCACCGAGGAAGTGAGGGCTTCTGGGTTGAGGTCGAGGGTGAGCGCGCCCTGCTCGTGGAGGCGGGCGAGAAGCAGTTCGCGGCGGCCGGCCATCTCCTGGGCGGCAGAGGCGCGAAACATCTGCTCGATGTTATTGGGCCTTGCCTGGGCGATCTGCTCGACCTCGGGCTGCGCCATCGCAACAAACAAGAGCACGTGGCGGCGGAGCAGTTGCAGAGCGCCGTCGATCACTTCCGGTCTCATGGCAGTTTCCGCCAAATCCGTTACCCACAAGATCAGAGAACGGCGAGGTTGCAGGCGGTTGAGCACGGCGGTGGCGCGCAGATGGTCGGCCTCGCCGGCTTCGGCGCGCGCCAGGGCCAGTGACTCGATGAGCTGGCGCAGGTGGGCCGCGCCTCGGCCAGGTAGAAGGCGCTGCTGAATGCCGTGGCCGTAGGCCAGCAGTCCCACGCGGTCGCCGGAGTAAAGCGCCAGTTGGGCGAGGGCGACTGCCGTGGTGCAGGCGTGGTCGAGCTTGGCGTGGACCTTTTGATGCGCGGAAAAACTTCCCTCAGGGGCTAAAACCCGCTTCGTTTCAGGGCTGCTGATGTACGGGCTGAAGCCCGTACCCTTCACTCGGGCGCGCATCAGGCGGCCGCAGTCGAGGACAATCCAGACCGGCTGGCTGCGCTCGCTCTGATACTGGCGGGTGATGGGGCTGCCGCGGCGAGCGGTCGCCGTCCAGCAGAGGTCGCGCAGGTCGTCGCCCTCGCGGTAGTCGCGCAGGCTCTCGAAGTCGCGTCCCAGGCCGCGCTGCTGCGAGCGGCGGAGTTGCAGGTCGATCTGGCGGCTGCGGGCGAGGAAGATTTGCTGCTCCTCGCCTGCGCGCAAGGTCGGGTAGACGCGGACGGTTTGCGTCAGCGGCGCTCTGGCCCAGCGGTCGAGGAGGCCCAGGCCGGAACGGTAGCGCAGGTAGAGCCAGCCTGTCTGCCAGTCGCCGCGCTCTTTGGGTGCAACGCGGTAGCGCAGCTTGGCCGGAACGCGGGGAAACGCGGTGAGCCGGAGCGTGGCTGGTTCGGCGAAAAGCGCTGGCGGCAGGTCGTCCACCAGTCGGCAATCGAGAATCGTCTTACCGTGGTTTTCGACCCTCAACTCGATCTCGGTCTCGTTGCCGAGCGCAGGCGCGTTGGACCAGCTTCGCGTTGCAGTCAGCTTGGCCGGAGCGGGCAGGCGCAAGCCGTCGGCGAGCGCGGCTAGCAGAACCAGCGCCTCCCAGGCCGGCATGGCGAAGGCCAGCCGCCACTCCCAAAACCCCGGAATCAGCCAAAGGAAGCCAACCAGCAACAGGCCGATGCAGCGCGGCGTCAGGCCAAAGCCCCAGCGCCGGCGGCGTTCACAAACGGCGCTCACTAGAGCAGGATGGAGCGAGGGAGAGATCATTGCGTATTGGCCTGATCATCAAGAATTTCAAAAATGTCTGTTTGATATTGCAGCACGTCTTCCATTTCGCAGTTCAATCGGTCAGCGTTGGCGTTGATGAGATCGAAATCCCGTTGATTAATCGCTTGCCGCTCCATCTTTTGAAAATGGTCTTTCAAAACCTTCTCAATGAATGCCGAGCGGGAGCCATCTGGACCGATCAGTAGATCAATTTCGGCCAGAACTTCAGTTGAAATCGTGATGGAAATCGTCTTCTTCATATAGCCTCAATGAGTTTCTGCATCATCCCCGCTCGTCCGATTGCAGGTCGTACATGACTTCCCAAACTTTGTGCAAAGCAATAACAAATCCATCTGATAACTTCTTGATTCGTGCAAACCGTGCAGCTTCATTCTTGAAATTGGACCAAGTCTGCTCCATCGCTAACTCCGATAGGATAGATACCCACGCCTCTTTGGGGATGACAAGACGATATTTGTAGTCTGTACCAACCGAATCGAGAATTTTAGCCTTCCCTAATTCCGTATCAGGGAATCTTACTTTAAGATTATCGAGATGTTGCCGCAGTCTGGCGCGCACCATTACCGTGGACTCGTCAATCTCTCCATTAGATTTCGAAGCGCAAGCGATCGAAACGAAGCCGTATCTGGTGAAAACCCACATGACGATACTCTCCCTCTCTGAATTTTGCCCCAAATTCGAACATGACATGAGTATCCTAGGCACTTCCGTCTAAAGATGGTTCGGGCCATTTGACAACATCCGGGGCATCTGTTTGAAAGAACTTTATGATACGGTCCAGGAAATCGCAAAAACAAGGGTTGGCGCCCGCGAGCCGATTCACGGAATCCCAGTCGACTGACTGTCTTTCCC
>JBKQLG010000316.1:0-2790 GCA_052147235.1 Occallatibacter sp. | reverse complement strand
CTGTGACGAATATTCGCGGCGGCTATGCGAGGATTCGGAGCAGGCTCTAGAGTTTCTTGCGCAGAAATTCGAAGATTCCGTAGCCGATGATGGCGCTGACGATGGCGATGAGGAAGTTGGCGGGCGTAATGATGTCGCGCAGCGCAAATGCGAACGTCTTGTTCTGGCCGTTGACGCCTGTGAATTCGCCCATGAGCAGATTCGAATAAAAGAGGAAGACGATAAACGCAACCTCGACGAGCGCTCGCCAGAGCGGCTTGACCCGGGGAGGTGGGGTGAGCGGCGTCATGGAGCGATGATAGCGGCGAGGTTGCGGAAGGCCAAGCGAAATCGGACGGCCGTCGCGGCACAAAGCCCGCGCGCGACGCGCCGATGATGGCGATAGCGCCTATAATCTCCCTGACGTGCTTCATCGAAATGCAATGCGGTCGCGGTGGGTGCGGCGGATTGGCGCCGTTGCCGCGATGATGTTTTTTGGTGCATTGTTTGCCTCGGTTTGCGTATGGGGGCAGGCGAGCTCGGATGCTTCGGGCGGCGGAGCGGAATCCGGGGCCGGCGGATCGCGAGTTCTGCTCGTGCTGCCGTTCGACAATCGGACGGGGCAACCGAATCTGGAGTGGGTGCGTGAGGCGGCGGCGGAGATTTTGAGCACGCGCTTGGCTTCAGCCGGATTCCAGCCGACGAGCCGCGCCGACCGCATGTACGCACTGGACCATCTGGGGCTGCCGCAAGGCTTTCAGCCCTCACGGGCGAGCGCGATCAAACTGGCGCAGACGCTGGACGCCGATTCGATTGTGGTGGGCAGCTATATCACCGACGGAAACGGGATTGTGGCCGTGGCGACGCTGGTGGACGTGCCCGAGTTGCGCATGCTGCCGGAGGTGAGCGCGCGCGGCGAGATGAAGGACATGATCGCCGTGTTCGGTGAGCTGGCGTGGAAACTGACGAAGCAGCTCGATCCCAGCTTCAACGGGTCCGAGCAGACGTTTGCGGCCGCGGGGAACGGGATTCCGCTAACCGCGTTCGAGCAGTACGTTCGCGGCATCATGGAGCCTGACCAAGCGGAGCGCTTGCGGCACTTGCAAACAGCGGTGAAGCTGAGCCCGGATTTCGGACAGGCATGGATGGCTCTGGGCCGCGAAGACTACAAAGGACAGCAGTACCAGGACGCGGCCGAGGCTTTCGCCAAGGTGGATCGCAATGGGTCCGACGGGCTCGAAGCGGGCTTTTACCGCGGTCTGTCGCTGATGTTTTCCGGCGACTATCCGCACGCCGAGGAGGCGTTTGCGGACGTGGCGCGCGTGTTGCCGCTGGCCGAAGTGGTGAACAACGAAGGCGTGGCGCAGAGCCGGCAGGGCAAGGATGGGGTCTCGCTTTTTGTCCAGGCGGCTGCGGCCGATCCTAGCGAGGCGGATTACCACTTCAACCTGGCGGTGAGCCTGCAGCACGAAGGGAATCTTCCCGGAGCGTTGAACGAGCTGGCGCAGTGCCTCAAATTGCGCCCGAACGACAGCGAAGCCCAGACACTGAATGACGCATGGAAAGGAAAGCCGGCTGGGACAAGCGGGACAGGAGTTGCCGATCCCAGTGCAGATCCGCTGGAACGGATTGTGCGCACCTTCGATGAATCGGCGTTCCGGCAGGCAGCGGCGATGCTGGACCAGATGAATGCCGGGCGGCTGGCTTCGCTTACGCCTCACGAGCGGGCAAAAACGCTGTGCACACAGGCGAAGAGCTATCTGGACCGTGGGCTGCTGCCGGAAGCGGAGCGGCTCTATCAGGATGCCGTCGCCGCCGATAACGCAAGCGTACAGGCGCACGCAGGGCTGGCACAGGTACGCGAGCGCAGCGGCGATGCCGATGCAGCGCGCAAGGAGGCGCACGAAGCGCTGGAACTGGGGCCTTCGGCCGATGCGTATCTTGTGCTGGCGCAACTGGATCTGACGGCGGGGTCATTGGATAAGGCGGATACCGAAGCTGGAGATGCGCTGAAGCTCGATCCGGCGAGCCGGGCGGCACAGGACTTAATGCGGCAGATTGAGGCGAAGAGGGGCAGATAGGAAAGATCGTGGTCAGTGAAGAGTTGCCAGTTTTTTTGTGGGTGGCGGCCCGAGCTATTCCGGTTCAGAGAATTGAAGGCTTCGCCACACTGATCTCGGACAACCAGGTTCATGTTCCCGTTGCAGAGAGGGGAGCCATGGAACACATTGTTGCGAAAGGCCGCATTGCCGCCGGGGCGATCGCGGCGGCTTTATGGGTTTTTCTTGGATTTGGATTGGGAGTTTCGGCATTCGCGCAGGGGCCGGCGCCTGCACAGCCCTTTGTCGACAAGCTGGTTCTGGACGACACCATTCAGCCGGTGAGCGCGGATGAAGTGACGAGGGCCCTCGATCGGGCGAACAGCGATGGGGCGAGCGCGCTGCTGATCGAGATGAATACCCCGGGCGGGCTGCTGGATTCAATGCGCGACATGGTGGGCGGAATTCTGCGCTCGCGTGTGCCGGTGATCGTGTATGTGGGCCCATCGGGCGCGCGCGCGGGTTCGGCGGGATTCTTCATTCTGGAGTCGGCAGATGTGGCCGCCATGGCCCCGGGGACCGAGGCCGGCGCCGCTCATCCAGTTTTTGAATTTGGCGGGCAGCCCGATAACACCGAAATGCAAAAGGTGGAGAACGACGCCGAGGCATTCCTGCGCTCGTATGTGACCAAGCGGAATCGGAGCACGGATGCTGCCATCGCCGCAGTGCAGTCGTCGCACTCGTATACGGCAGAGGAATCGCTGAACCAGCA
>JBKQLG010000315.1:0-6051 GCA_052147235.1 Occallatibacter sp. | reverse complement strand
TGCTCGACGAGCCCACCGCGGCGCTGGATTCGGAATCGGAGCGCGAAGTGCAAAAAGCGCTCGACGATTTGCGAATGGGGCGCACGACGCTTGTCGTCGCCCATCGCCTCCAGACCATCGTCGGCTCCGACCGCATTTGGGTCATTGAGGGCGGGCGCGCCGTCGAGACCGGCGAACATCACGAATTGATCGCGCGCAGGGGCGCCTTGTATGATGATTTGGCTTTGAAATTGTTGCTCTCTTCCCAATTGACTCATCTTCAACCGGAGGCCGGCCATGACCAACCTGCTACAGGACCTGCGATTCTCCCTTCGCCAGTTGCGAAAGTCGCCCGGATTCACCCTCGCCGCCGTTCTGACGCTGGCATTGGCCATCGGCGCCAACGCGGTGGTCTTCGGCTTATTGAACGCGCTGATCCTGCGTCCGCTGAACGTGCCCAATCCCCAGAGCCTGTACATCATCGAACATGGACCCGACAAAGAGCCAGGCGAGTCGTATCTCGATTATCTCGACTTGCGCGATCACAACCGCAGCTTCGATTCGCTGGCCCTTTTTGGCTTCGTTTTCGTGGGGCTGGACACGGGCAAGAATCCGGCGCAGGTGATGGGCTACGAGGTGAGCGGGAACTACTTTGACACCTTCGGGATTCAGCCGTATCTGGGCCGTTTCTTTCACAGCGCCGACGAACACGGACCGAACAGCGCTCCGTATTTGGTGATCAGCTACCCCTACTGGCACAGTCATTTTCAGGATGATCGCGGCGTAGTGGGCCGCGTAGTCCAGATCAACAAGCATCCTTTCACCATTCTGGGCGTGGCGCCACCCTCGTTTCAGGGAAGCTTGCTGTTCTTTTTTCCGGATTTCTGGTCGCCGCTCGTGAACCATCAGCAGTTTACCGGCCAGGACATCCTCAATGTACGAGACGAGCAGGAGTTTGCGTTCGCGCTGGGACATCTGAAGGCGGGAGTCACGCCGGCGCAGGCTGTCGCCGATTTGAACTTTGTCGGCTCATGGCTGGAAAAAACCTATCCCAAAACCGATGCCCAAATGAGCTTTTCGCTGGCGCGTCCAAGCCTTGCCGGCGATATGCTGGGGCCGCCGGTGCGAGGATTCCTGACCGGGCTCATGCTGCTGGCGGGACTGATTCTGCTGGCGGCCTGCGCCAACCTGGGCAGCCTCTTTGCCGCGCGCGCCGCCGACCGATCCCGCGAGGTTGCCTTGCGGCTGGCGCTCGGTTCGAGCCGCAGACGCATTCTGCGTGCGGTATTTACCGAAGCCGTACTGATTTCACTCGCCGGAGGCGCGTTGGGGCTTTTGGGCAGCGTGATGCTGCTGCGCGAACTGAGCGTGTGGCATCCGATTCCGACATTTCCCGTCATTGTGCCAGTCTCGCCCGATGCCCATGTTTACTGGGCCGCATTGTTACTGGCCCTGGCCAGCGGTTTCCTCTTCGGCGCGGTCCCGGTGCGCCAGATTCTGCGCACCAATCCGTATGAGGTGGTGAAGGCCGGATCGACGGGAGTGATCGCAGGCCATACCGGCCGGCGGGTGACTGCTCGCGACGTGTTGCTAGTGATGCAAATCGCCATCTGCGCCGTACTGGTGACCTCCTCGCTGGTTGCCGTTCGCGGGCTGATGCAGTCGATGCACAGCAACTACGGCTTTGAACCGCGAAACGCAATGATTGTCAATGCCGATCTCAATATGGCGGGATACACCGGCGACCAGGCGCCCGCCATGCAGAGGCGCATGATCGAGACGTTGGAAGCGATTCCGGGAGTCAAGACTGTGGGGTCGATCGATGCACTTCCACTGGGAGGCGGCGGGCCGAATGAAGATGTTTTCACCGACGAGACGACGGATTTGAGTCCATCAAAGGTCGCGGCGCATGTAATCGACTACAAGGTTTCTCCCGAATACTTCCACGCGGCGGGAACTGCATTGTTGCGGGGCAGGGATCTTTCCTGGCATGACGACAGGAACTCTCCCCAGGTGGCCGTGATCAACGAAACTTTTGCGCGCAAAATCTTCGGCTCAGTAGACAAAGCGCTGGGTGGATATTTCAAGCCGGAGATTGGACCACGCTTGCAGGTGGTGGGCGTTGTTGAGAACGGGAAGTATTATCAACTGACCGAAGACCAGAAGCCGGCGATGTTTGTCTCCATCCTGCAATCGCCGTCCGGCTTGACATGCCTGGTGGTGCGCTCGGATCGCGATCCGCAGCAACTGGCGGCAGAGATCCGGAGTGTTTTGCGGGAATTGGATGCAGGCCTGCCTTTCCAACTCCACACATGGCCGGACGCTTTTTCCTGGGCGCTGTTCCCCTCGCGCGTGGCTACAGTGGCGCTGGGTATTCTCGGCCTGATGGGCGCGATGCTGTCGATCACCGGCATCTTTGGCATGGCCGCCTACTCGGTGAGCAAGCGGCTGCGGGAGTTGGGCATTCGCATAGCCCTGGGCGCACAGCGCAAGGAAGTCTTGCAAACCGCATTGGGACGGGCCTTCAAATTGCTGGCGATTGGTTCGGCGGCGGGATTGCTCCTCGGACTACTCGCGACCCGTGTGTTGGCTTTCATCGTCTATCAAGCAACTCCACGCGATCCGCTGGTGCTCGGCGGAGTCGTTCTGGCGATGCTGCTGCTCGGGCTGGTTGCTACCTGGATTCCGGCGCAGCGTGCGCTGTCGGTTGATCCGTTGATTCTGCTGCGCGAGGAGTGATTCGGTTTGATGGATACTTCCAGCACATTCATCCCGGTGCAACATGCCCGCGGTACACTGACGTGATGGCGGCCAAGTGTGCGAACCGGGCTGAAGGGAACCATCCCGGCTGCCGCTACGTATCTATTCATGAACGCCACCACGTCACTGCCATGATCGAACGGCCCGTTCCGCGAAGTGAAGCGCTCTTGCAGCGCATTCTCGGCATCCAAAGCATGGTCGAAAACCTTGACCCGAATCTGCCGCGGATCTTCGTTCGCTGGGCCATCCGCCATCCCCGGCACCTGCCGGCGTTGATCCGCCTGGCGCGAGCACACCAGCAGACCAGCCGCGCGCGGGATCAAGCCTTGGAAAACGGGATGCAAGTGCCCCCGTTTCTGATTCTCAGCGTGACCACGCGCTGTAATTTGCGCTGCTCCGGCTGCTATGCCGGAGCGGTGGGGATCACCGCTTGCTCGCCAACCGCGCGGCCGCCGCTCGATCTGGATGACTGGCGCCGGGTGATTGAGGAAGCCTCCGCGCTGGGGGTGGTGGCTTTCGTGATTGCCGGCGGCGAACCTTTCATGCTGCCCGGCATTACCAGCCTCTTCCGGCAGTTTTCCGACCGCCTTTTCCTGGTCTTCACCAATGGGACGGCAATCGAAGAAGGCGATTTTCAGGCATTGAAACGCTGCCACAATACGGCGGTTGTAGTCAGCGTCGAGGGTGATCGCGAGCTGACCGACGAACGGCGGGGCAGCGGCGTTTATCAGCGCGCGCTGCAAACGCTCGACCGGCTACGCGCCGCGGGCGTGCTGACCGGCCTCTCCGTCACGATCAGTACCGCGAATATCGATTACTGGTCGCAGGAGCAAAACATCGACGCGCTGCTTGCCCGCAGCGGTCCTCTGGCGTTTTTCATCGAGCAGATTCCGACCGGCGAAAGCCAGGGACCGGCGATCCCCGCGGAGCAGCGCGCTCGTCTGCGCGCAACTGTTCTGCTGGTTCGAAACCGCGCCTCCGGAGGCGCTTACCTGATTCAATCGCCCGACGATGAAGAGTTCTTCGGAGGCTGCATCTCCGCCGGGCGAGGCTTCGCCCATGTAACTCCAACGGGTGACGTCACGGCCTGTCCGTTCTCCGCGCTGGCCACGCACAACGTGAGCACCTCGACGGTCTCCCAGGCCTTCGCCAGCTCCTTCTTCACGATGATCCGCGACAACGGGCCCATGCTGGAGACGCACGACCACCCCTGCTCGCTCTTTGCCAACGCCGGCAAGCTGGAGAGCATGGCGAAGACTGTGGGCGCATATCGCACCGGCGCGGCTGAACCCGCAGTAGTCCGCCTGGCGTCATAGAGACCTGCCCTAAAGCCTGCCCTGCGCAAAGTCGATTGCCTCTTTTCTACAGTTGCAGATGGAAGATTACGGAGGGAGCAGGGGCCATCAGGCTCCTGAATGATTACGTAATTGAAGGGCCTTCAGGCCCGGACCTTTGACACATTTTCAGAATTCCAATTGCGCAAGACAGCCCAGGCGTTGTATCTTCCACGTCATGCACTGGGCAACTCCAAAAGAACGGCGTAATCTGGGCCAGGCGCGGCGCAAGCAGGTGGGCCGCCAGGAACACAACCAACTCAACCCCAAGGCGCGCAAGAGCTCCGCGCTCGACCTGCTCGCCCGGTCGATGCACGGCCGCATCCCCGCGCTCATCAAGCTCAAATACAAGCTGATGGCCGAGTCGCCCTTCGGCTACTTCCGCGGCGCGGTCCCGGTGATGGCCGCCGACCTGGCCGTGCTGCCGAATACCGGCCTTGTCTGTCAGCTTTGCGGAGACGCCCATGTGCGCAACCTGGGCGCTTTTGCCGCGCCCGACGGCCGCCTGATCTTCGACATCAACGATTTCGACGAGACCATCCGCGGCCCCTTCGAGTGGGACCTCAAGCGCATGGCCGCGTCCCTGGTGCTGGCCGGTCGAGGTTCCGGCCACAAAGAATCCGCGGCTCGCGCAACCGTGGAGAAATTTGTCGCTCGTTACTGCGCCCAAATGCGCGCCTTTGCCCAGATGCCCTCGCTCGAAGTGGCCCACTATCAGGTTCACCGACTGGGCCAGGCCGAGCCCGTTCACCAGGCGCTGCAGCAGGCCGAGCGCGCCACTCCGCAGCACACGCTGGATCAGCTCACCGAGCCTGTCTCCGCGGAGAAAGGCGCCGGCCGTCGCTTCAAGGAGATCAAGCCCACCCTCACCCGCGTCACCGGCGCCACGGCCGTGGCTGTACTGGCCTCTCTCGGCCCCTATCGCCAGATGCTCGAACCGCAGCGCCAACATCTACTCTCTCTCTATCGCCCGGTGAACGTGGCCTTCAAGGTTGTCGGCACCGGCTCGGTGGGGCTGCGCGACTACTGCATCTACTTCGAGGGCAACGGCCCCGGCGATCCGCTCTTCTTGCAGATCAAGGAGGAGCCGGCCTCCGGCTATGCCCCCTATCTGCCCGACGCGCAACCGCCTCACCACAACGGCCAGCGCGTGGCCGAAGGCCAGAAGGCGATGCAGGTGCAATCCGACCCCTTCCTCGGCTGGACGCACATCGCCGGACGCGACTACCTCGTCCGCCAGCTCAACGACCACAAGGGTTCCATAGAATTAGAGGACCTGGCTGGCGGCGGCCTCGAAGCCTACGCCGAAGTCTGCGGCGAGCTGTTAGCCCGAGGCCACGCCCGTTCCGGCGACCCGCTCATCCTCAACGGCTACATCGGCAACGGAGACAGCTTTGCCGAAGCATTAGCCAAATTCGGCTCCGCCTATGCCGATCAGACCGAGAAGGACTGGCAGGAACTGCGCCGCGCGAACAAGGCAAAAGGGTAGGCCTCCCGTTTCCAGATCTGAAAATTTTGACTTGGGGCACACCAACATTTGTGGGAATATTGAGATGTGGACCACCCGCCAGCAAGGAAATCCTTGATGAACTCGAATCGAAATGTCGTCGTATTTGGCGCGTATGGGCATACAGGACGTTTTGTTGTAGCGGAACTGTACAAACGTGGATGGAAGCCGATTCTCTCTGGACGCAACGCGGCGAAACTCAATGCAATCGCTGAAGAGCATCCGCAATCGGAGACTCGCCTCGCATCGGTGGACGATCCTGCGTCGCTCGACAGCGCGATTGCTGGCGCCTCCGCCATTATCAATTGCGCAGGGCCATTTATTGACACTGCAATTCCAATCATTGAAGCCGCGCTGCGTTCCGGTATTCACTATTTAGGGAACCTCTGAAAAACTCTTTGATCCTTATGGCCTTTGAGTGAAGCTATATTCAGAGGTGGATCACGAATGCAACAACTTACTTTGGCTCGG
>JBKQLG010000314.1:0-25840 GCA_052147235.1 Occallatibacter sp. | reverse complement strand
TCTTCGTGTAGCGTTGAAACTCCGCCTGCCGAGCCAAAGTAAGTTGTTGCATTCGTGATCCACCTCTGAATATAGCTTCACTCAAAGGCCATAAGGATCAAAGAGTTTTTCAGAGGTTCCCTAAAGGCATCCTTCCGAGGGGAATCCTTAGGTGCAATCGTGCATCCTACATAGACGATGGCACTTTTATGGAATCCTGAAAATTGGAGCGGCCGTCTCGCGGAGCTGGAGGCGCAATCCGGCGAGCTGAAGGAGGCTCCGCTGCGCCGCGATGTGCGTTCGCTGGGCACGCTGCTCGGAGAGGTCTTGCGCGAGCAGGCTGGGGACGAATTCTTTTCCCACGTCGAAGCGTTGCGCCAGGGCATGCTTCACCGCCGCGACGCCGAATCCGGGGGGCGCGACGAAGAGGCCGCGAGAGAAGCCGCCACGGCGCTCGCATTGGTCCATTCGCTGCCCGTCGAGTCTTCCATTCTGCTTACACGCGCCTTCGCCTTCTACTTTGAACTCATCAATCTGGCAGAAACCAACCACCGCAAGCGCCGGCGCACGGCACTGCATCTGAGCGGCGAGGCCGACCGGCAGCGCGGTTCGCTGATGGGCACGCTGAGCAAGATGCGGCGCGTGGGCATCAGCGCTCAGGAGGCGCTGGAGACGCTCCGGCGCGTGCTGATTGTGCCTGTCTTTACAGCGCACCCGACAGAAGTGGCGCGCCGCGCGGTGCTCTTCAAGCGGCGGCGCATCGGTGAGCTTCTGGCCGCGCTGGACCGGATACCCCTGCCCGAAGAGGAAATCGCGCGGCTGGAAGAGGCGATCCGCGCGGAAATTACCAGTTTGTGGCAGACCGACGAGGTGCGCTCGCGGAGACCGACGGTCTACGACGAGATCAAGATGGGGCTGGACTACTACGATGTCTCGATCTTTGCGACGCTGCCCAACCTCTATCGCGAGATATCCGAGGCGCTCAAGGCCGCGTATGGAGTGGAGATCGAGGCGCACGAACTGCCGCAGATGCTGAACTTCGGCTCGTGGATTGGCGGTGACCGCGATGGCAATCCCTTTGTCACTCCGGAGGTTACACGGGATGCCGTTCAACTTGCGCGCGGTCATCTGCTGCTCTACTACCAGCGGCGGCTGGATGAGCTGATCGACCTGATTACCAGCAGCGCCCAGCAGATTGCCATCAGCGACGAGCTGCTGCAGCGGCTTGAAGCCTACGTGGCGCTGGTGCATACGCCCGAAACGCAGGTCTTTGGCGTGCAATACGAGTTCGAGTATTACCGGCGCTTCGCGATCTGCCTCAAGGCGCGCATTCAGCGCACGCTGGAGAAGGCGGTGGAGCAGCCGGGATCGGCGGCCTCGTTGCCGGTGATGCCGTACACGCTGGCGCGTAACCACGACAAGCTGGCGCAGGCACTGCCCGCCTACTGCAATGTACAGGACTTCATCGACGATCTGGACACGCTGCGCGAGTCGCTGGCCGCCAATCGCGGGCTGCGCATAGCGCGCACGCTGGTGGATCCGCTGATCTTGCAGGTGCGCGCCTTCGGGCTGCATCTGCATACGCTGGACATTCGCCAACACGCGCGGATTCATGCGGCGGCGCTGCAAGAGGCGATTGAGGACACCGCGGGCGAAGCGCTGACGGGCGGCCTGTCGGAGGAGAGCGCGCGTGTGCTGGAGACCTTGCGCGTGGTGGCTGAGATCAAAAGCGGGTGCTCGCCCGAAGCCATCCGCCAATATGTCATCAGCGGCGCATCGACCGTCGAAGACGTGCTTGCAGTGGTGCGGCTGGCAAGGCTCGGAGGCGTGCGCCTCGAAGGCGCGGATCGTGATCCCGGCCTGATGCCGGTGCCGCTCTTTGAATTGATTGAAGACCTGCGCAAGGCTCCCGCCGTCTGCCGCGAGCTGTGGAGCAGAGCCGATTATCGCAAACTGATGGCCACCTGGGGGAATTGGCAGGAGGTGATGCTGGGCTACTCGGATTCCAACAAAGACGGCGGTATGCTGACCAGCACGTGGGAGATCTTCCGTGCACATCGCGACCTGCATGCCGTGGCGCGCGAATGCGGCGTGAAGCTGCGGATTTTTCATGGACGCGGCGGCACAGTGGGACGCGGCGGAGGGCCGACGCACCGCGCCATCTTTGCCCAGCCGATGGACTCCTTCGATGGCCAGTTGCGCATCACCGAACAGGGTGAGGTGCTGAACTTCAAGTACTCGGACGAGGTGCTGGCCGAGCGCAATCTGGAGCTGATGATCGCTGCCTCGCTCGACGCGCTGGCCAGGCCCAATGCGCGCGACCCCGAGGGCCATTTTACCGGCGTGATGAGGCCGGAGTGGGAGGCCGCGCTGGACGAACTTTCCGCCATCGCCTTCGCATATTACCGCGAACACATTCTCGACGACGTTGATGTGGTGACCTACTTCGAGCAATCCACGCCGGTGGCCGAACTGGAGCAGGCCAAGATCGGGTCCAGGCCCTCGCGGCGCAATGCCTCAACCAATTTGACCGACCTGCGCGCGATTCCCTGGGTCTTCGGCTGGACGCAGTCGCGGCTGATGATGCCGGCCTGGTTTGGCGTGGGCTTTGCGCTGGGCAACTTTCTCGAGCGCCCCGGCTCTCTCGAATTGCTGCAAACCATGGCTCGCGAGTTACCCCTCTTCATTGATCTCCTGCGCAATGTGGAACTGGCGCTGGCCAAGGTGGATCTGGCGACGGCGCGGCTCTACTCTTCACTGGTGGAAGACACCGCATTGCGGGAGCGCATCTTTGGAATGATGGAGGCCGAGTTCCATCGCACCGTGCGCGCGCTACTCACTATCACCGGGCAGAAGGAATTGCTCGAATCCAATCCGGTGCTGGCTCGCTCAATCCGGCTGCGCAATCCCTACGTCGATCCCATGCACCTCATTCAAGTCGATATGCTGCGGCGCAAGCACGCCGGCGAGGAGACAGCCGAGGTGAATCGGGCCATTGCCGCAACCATCAGCGGCATCGCGGCGGGACTGAGGAATACAGGCTGATACGCACAACACAAACGAAGCAGGTCCAACCATCCGGAATTTGGGCCAGGAGCGGGCACCCGGGAGCCTGACCCGACGCCGGAAGACGAATTTTCATGGAATCCGCGGCGCGGTACGGGTATACTGACGGCATGGCGGCGGGCGCTCCTGCCCAGTCGTCCGGAAGCGAGGTGCGTCTTCCGCAGGGACTCTGGTTCACTGACCTTCGATCTTCCACCCTCGGAGACTTCGCGCTGGCGCGCGGTTGCCCGTGTGCTGCGAAGTCCCATGGACGCCTTGAGTTGCGCCCTCTTTCCCGCCTCGTGTGTCCTCTGCGGCTCTCCCCTGCCGCATCTCTCTTCCGTGCCCATCTGCCATGTTTGCTGGACTGAGTTTCCCGTCCAGAGCGGCCCTCTGTGCGCGTGTTGCGGCGACCTGCTGGACGCGCCGATCATAGCCGGTCCTTCGAGCAGCGGCCTGTGCCGAAGCTGCCGGTTGGCGCCGCCGCCCTTTGAGCGCGCAGTGGCTTACGGGCCATACCAGGACCTTATGAAGGCGGCCATTCATGCGCTCAAATACGACCGCCTGCACGCTGCGGCTCATGGACTGGGCCAGATGCTGGCTATGGCAATCGCCCAACTGGCGGATGTGGCGCCCGGCGAGATGCTGGTGGTGCCGGTACCGCTGCATCGCTCAAAGTATGCCGACCGCGGCTTCAATCAGGCTCGCTCGCTGGCCGTAGCTGCTCTGAAGGCGTTGCGCAAGAGCCATCTGGAGTGGCGGCTTAAGCTGGCGTCGAGCACGCTGATGCGGCTGCGCGCCACCACGAGCCAGGCCGGCCTGACCCCGCGCCAGCGACGATTGAATGTGCGCGGAGCCTTCACCGTCTCCGATCCGGCCGCGGTCGACTCGAAGCACATTCTGCTTATCGACGACATTCTTACCACCGGAGCGACGGCCCGTGCCGCATCCCTGGCGCTGACCAGGGCGGGAGCGGCCTCGGTGTGGGTGGCCACACTGGCCAGGGCCGGCCGCATTTACAACCGCCGCGGGTCTTCTGCTCGTTTTGAAGATGCGGAGGAGATTCCTGAATTTGCCGGCGATGCGCCGGTCGCCATTTTGCAAGGAGCGTTCCAACTTTCATCGCACGGCCAACCATCTTTTTAACGAGGTATAAAGGATGTCGCTGGGAAAAGCCATGATTCACGCGCGCAAGCAGAAGTCCATCGCCCGGGCCGCGGCCATCGCCGGCGAGCAGGTGACCATCCACTCCGCGCACATTTTGCAGATGCCGGTGCTGGTGCTGAATGCCTCCTATGAGCCAATCAACATCTGCGGCGCACGACGGGCGCTGGTGCTGGTGCTCAAGGGCATTGCGCGCACCGAGGAGGAGCACGGGCTGATCCTCCACGCCCAGCGCAGCCGCATTCCCATGCCCTCGGTGATCCGGCTGCTGGAGTATCGCCGCATTCCTTACCAGACGCGCGCCCTCTCGCGCAAGAACATCCTGCTGCGCGACCGCAACACCTGCCAATACTGCGGCGAGAGCTTCGCGCCCGCCGATCTGACGCTGGACCACGTGATCCCCCGTTCGCGCGGTGGCAGCTCGACCTGGGAAAATCTGGTGGCCTGCTGCCACTCCTGCAACCGGCAAAAGGGCAACCGCATTCTCAGCGAGATCGACGACATGATCCTGCTGCGCGAGCCGCGCCCCTTCTCGCTGCACACCAGCCGCCAGATCATGCGTATGCTGTGCCGCGCCGACGACCGCTGGCGCAAGTATTTGTTCTATTAGTAGCTATCCGATAAACCGGTTTTGAAAGGGCACGGCATCACAAGCTTCGGAAAAACGTATTTAGGGTTACAAGAAGCGTTAGGGCACGACTTTAGTCGTGCCGTTAATGCCCAATATAACTGCCGGGCTTCAGCCCCTGCGGTATGCTTTTCGTGCGATACGCTTAGAATCAGTCCTGTTTCCGCAACCTGTTCTGCCGCCGGCGGAATGGAGTTTGTGCCCAAGCAAGCTCCGGTCAACACTATGCAAGCTCTCACGTCTAACGGTGTGAAGGTGTGTGCACTTTGACCGCTATGCGAATCCGATTCGTTTTCTGTCTTTCTCTCTCGTTGCTGGCCCTGGTCTGCCTGACTGTGGCCAGTCCTGCCCCGCAATCCGCTGACCAGCCGGCCGCCACCTTGAAGATTCAGGCACGCGAGGTCGTACTGCCCGTCACGGTGCGCGACAAAAAAGGCGAACTGGTCACCAGCCTCAAGATCAGCGACTTCACACTCACCGAGGATGGCCGCCCCCAGACCATCAAGAGCTTTACTCGCGAGACCAACCTGCCTTACCGGCTGGGCCTGCTCGTCGACACCAGCCGCAGCGTCTCCGCTGCCATGGAGAACGAGCGCAAGGCGGCCGGCAAGTTTGTCGATGCCATGCTGCCAGAGACGCCCAAGCCAGGGCCCGGCTCCGCCACCGACCAAGCCTTCCTCATCCACTTCGACCGCGAGGTCGAGCTGCTCCGCGACTTCACTTCGTCGCGCGACAAGCTGCACCGCGAGCTGGACGATATGGGCCCGACCCGCGCCGCGCAGAACGATTCGCAAGGCACGGAAAGCAGCGGAGACAGCAGCGGAAGAACGCAAGGCCAGGGCCGCGGCGGCACGCAGCTTTACGATGCGATCTTCCTCGCCTCCGATGAGCTGATGAAGCCCAAGGATGGCCGCAAGGCCCTGGTCGTCTTCTCCGACGGCGTGGACCACGGCAGCAAAGACACGCTGAATGACGCGGTGGACGCGGCCGACCGCGCCGGCGTTGCCATTTATACCATCTACTTCAGAGGCGAGCAGGAGCGCAGCCAGACCGGCTTTCCCGGCCAGGGTGGGCATCGCGGTGGAGGCGGCGGATGGCCGGGCGGAGGCGGTGGTGGTTATCCCGGCGGGGGCGGCGGCTATCCCGGTGGAGGCGGAAGGCGCGGCGGTGGTGGTGGCCAGAGCACGCCCGGAGTGGACGGCAAGAAGATCATGGAGAAGATCGCCACCCGCACCGGAGGCCGGTACTTCGAGGCTAAGAGCAAGGACAAGCTGGACGAGATATACGCCCAGATCGCCGAAGAGCTGCGCGGCCAGTACCTGCTCACGTACACGCCCGACAAGGTGGATACGGAAGGCGGTTTCCACAAGATCGCCCTCAAAGCCGACAAGGACGACCTGACAGTAGTCACGCGCGAAGGCTACTACGCGCCCGGCGGGGAGGCGAAGTAAGATTGTTCCACGCCTCTACCAGAATGAGCGTTGAGGTTTAAATCTCCCAGGTTTCAGGATTGATGCGTGCGGCACCTGACCTTCATTCCGATCTGGAGACAATCTGAAAGGGCGAAGATCAGGCGTATGAAGATTGCTCTCGGAGCCAGCTGATTTTCTTATGAAAAAGGCCGTTTTGAGGGCAAAATGCTTTCTTTTTGAGCTAAAACACGGGCATAAATCGGGGTTTGCAGTTACTAATTGGGAAGATTATGCACTTGACACAGAGTTCTCTATAATGGCACTTTTCAGTTGCCTTGACAGGATATAGGGAACAAGTCGGCCTGATCCATTCTCTCTCTTGAATACGTCTTGGATAGGAAAGCCGACAGGCTCAAGATATGGGAAACCAGCGTAATGGGCGAAAAACTTGTCTTCCGTGTGAATGAGAATTAGCGTCTCAGTGTCCTCCCAGACCACCCTTTGGAGTTGATTCCAGATAAAATCTTTACATACAACAACTTCCAAGCATATATAACTTTCCACATGGAATCATGACACAGATACTATTGCACCTCAAAGAAAGAGTCGGACTTCGTATTGAAAAAAATTCGTGCGAAGATGGCGTTATAGCGCGGTATTCTGTGGTATGATTGTACGAGGAGATTTGCTATGGAAACCCTGGATAAGAAAAAACCTGTTCCGCCATATGTTGCATATCGCACGCTCAGCAATTTCATTGAGCGCTTTAAGCAAGGGCTTCCGGCCAGAATTGACCGTGGCCTTATGGGCAGCATGTCTGGAGCGGCGCAGAGCCAGGTCATTACGGCTATGCGTTTCCTGGGGATGATCTCTGAGCACGGTATTCCCACGAAATACATGCAGCGATACGCGACAGGAGAGGAGCAGGACCGCAAGGCTGCTCTCTTTGAGATGCTAATGGGGGCCTATCCGTTCCTATTTGAAACTGACAAGTTCAGTATCAAATCTGCAACGGCATCTCAGTTGCGCGAAGCGCTTGAGGCTAATACCTCCGCTACAGGGGAAACGTTGACGCGCTGCATTGCGTTCGTAAAGGATGCTGCACGGGATGCGGGCTTTGAAGTTTCCCCGTTCATTCTTCAGAAGAAAGGGCGGAGTGCCGCAGGGCGCAAGAGAAGCCCTACAAACCGTCATGAAGATAAGGTGCCGGAAAGGACTCATCCTTCTTCCGCGCCAGTGCCTAGCACAGCGGCGATGCCTGCGAACGCCAGTCTATTGCTGTCGGGGCTTTTCCAGCGACTTCCGAAGCCAGGCAGCGCGTGGGCAAAAGAAGAACGGGAAAGGTGGGTGCAGACGCTCAACAATGTTCTGCTCTTAGAGTATCCAGAGAAGGGGGTATAGATGGAGGGCGATTAGCTGGTGCTAGGACCGGCCTTATAAACCGGTATTCCCTGCGGTATGGGGCTCGATCCCCGCGCCTTCCGTTGTGATGAAATGCCACTTTACCCAACTGCGGAGCGGTTAATTCGTGGATGTTTTTCCGCTATAAAGCGTGGCCAGAACCCGCGCCGCGTGGCAATTGGTAAATTGACCGATGAGCAGCTAAAGAAGATTAACGAGAATCGCGTCATTCGTGGTTGGGCTCCTATTGTTGCAGAAGTTCTCTTTCATGGAAGACATGTTTATGAGAGCCGAATAGTCGCAGACGGATACAAAGAGGATGAGGTGATTGCGCAAATCCGGTCTGGAATGTCTATTGAGTCCGAATTTAGGCTGACTTCTAAAATGACTGTGCTCCGCAATCCAAGACGGCGGGAGGATGGACATGGAGCCCAAGTGAATGATGAGGCGGTGTTGGAATGTACTTCTCAACATCCAAACGCAATAGTATTTTCAGTCATTCCAAAAGGAGATGTCCCCCCAAACAAGCGACAGCCGCCCGATTAGGGCGGCTGTCTACAAGAAGTGGCGTTCCCTCCCGGGTAACGGCTTTCTGGTCCAGGCCGAGTTAGCCGAAGTCCATAGCTTCTGGACTTCTTTATAATATGCACTCGTTAGAGAAAAGTTTAAATCCCCTGTGGCACAATTCTCCGACAATGTTCATACTATGGTCACGACCCTTGTAACGGGTTGTAGTGGAATCATCGGCTGAATATAAGCCGCCATTAGACGTATAGTGAGGGCGGGTGGTCCAGGTCTGGTTTTTCAGATATGGGAGTGCAGCCGAGGATTCAAAAAAACTTAACTCGCAAGCGCCTCAACCACCGCCTCAGGGTTCCGGGCAATCACGGTCAGATAGGCACTAGCGGCGGACGGGATTCTCGCCGGCGATTTAGCCCTTGCGCCGGTAGAGCACCTGGAACTCGTAGCCCTGATTCGCGGGGAAGAGGCTGGCTACGTGGCGGAGACGATCGGCGAGGGCCGGGGCGGCCAGCAGCGGGTAGTCGCGCTCGCGCAGGTCGTGGTAGTCGAAGTCCACGGCCAGCGACAGCATATAAATTGCCAGCGCGTCCGAGAAGGCCGACTCGAAGTAGGCGCTGCGGGCGCGCTCGTCGATGCTCCTCTGATTGCCGCCGTGACTGTCCTGGGCGCGTCGGCGCGTCTCCCAGGCGTCCTGGCTGGTCTCGCCGCGCACCTGGGCATCGGCCTGTAGCCAGGCCAGCGCGGCAAAACTCTCCGGAACTCCCGCGGCCTCGACAAAGTTGTGGGCCACGTTGATGAAAAACTCGAAGGCCAAGCCAAAACGGTCCTCCACCAGCCGCGTCGACAGAAAGACCGCCTCGGTCGAGCCGAAGGCCGCGTTGCGATGGCAGATGGCGCGGTCGCCCAGATCGACGGTGTAGCCGGGCGCGACCATCGTCTCGTCGGTGTCGGCGATGGCCAGCGGAACAAAATAGTAAGCGCGGTGTTCGAGCGCCGCCGAGAGCGTGGCCGGCACGGCGCCCACCAGCCGCTCCAGGTCAGCATCCGAGACGCGCGTCTCACCCCACATCGCGTAGTGAATTCCGTTGGGGGCTTGGGCCACGGCCACCTGCGTGGCTACCTTCTCCGCGTGCCAAAGCTCGACTTGTGCGCTGCTCGCCATAAGACAGTATTCTAGACCAAGGAGGCTATCCATATGGCGCAATCGGACGGCGGAAAGGTTCTCGGCTTCCCGCTGCGGGGATTCGGCTTCTTCACCAGCCTGCTGCTGGCCTTCGCGTCGGCGTTCTTCACTTTTTTTGCCACGACGACCGTCGCCATCTTCGCGCTGCTTGCCTGGAATCTCTTTGGCCACCATGCAATAAGCTACGCCGACAGCTACCGCTATGTCGGCTTTCCCGCGGGAGTGCTGGTGCTGGTCATAGCCCTGCCGCTCTTTGGAGTGCTGTGGGTGCGGGCTAAGATGAGCAAATAGTTTCGACTCAGACTCCAGCCGGTTTCGGATTCGTGCGATCGAACTTCGCCACCTGAATCTTGCGCGCCAGGCCCAGCTTGGCCAGCAGCCAGATGCCCCAGAAGTTGGGATCGATCTCGTACCAGGCGAGGCCATGGCGGGCCGAGACCGGATGCGCGTGGTGGTTGTTATGCCAGCCCTCGCCGCCCGTCATCAGCGCCACCCACCAGTTGTTGCGCGAGTCGTCGCGCGTATCAAAGCGCCGGCTGCCCCATAAGTGCGTGGCCGAGTTCACCAGCCAGGTAGCGTGCAGGCCCAGCGTCACACGCAAAAAGCCGCCCCACAGCAGCATCCCCACGGCGCTTTTCCAGCCGCCCCCGAGCCAGCCCAGGCCGAAGAGCAACGCGCCGCTCGCGGTGATAGGAATCCAGTGGTACTTGCTCAGCCATAGATAAAAGCGGTCGCGGCTCAGGTCGGGAACGTAGCGCTCCAGCAGCGCTGTCTGCGCGTGCAGCGCATTGCCCCAGACAATCCAGCCGAGGTGCGCCCACCAGCCGCCTTCGCGGGGCGTGTGCGGGTCGCCCTCGCGGTCGCTCAATTGGTGATGCACGCGATGAGTGGCCACCCAGAAGATCGGGCCGCCCTCCAGCGAGAGCGTGGCGAGGACGGCCATGGCGTGTTCCAGCCATTTGGGAACCTGGTAGCCGCGATGGGTCAGCAGGCGGTGATAGCACATACCGATGCCCACATTGACGGCCAGCACGTAGATCGCCGCCATTACCGTCAGCCGTTGCCAGGTATAGAAGAAGATCGCCGCAACCGCGCCCAGATGAAAGACGATCAGGACAGTCAGCGTCAGCCAGTTGATGCCCTCGCCCACCGAAACGGCGCGGCCCATACGCACCTGTAGCCGCGCCGCCACGGGGCGGGAGGTTGCCTCGCTCAGGTCAGGGCTCAGCACAGGAGACGATGCGTTTGCAAGAGAAGCCATAGGGGGAAGTCCCTGGAGATTGGCGGCGCGCCCACCCTTCCATCCCCATTGTAACCAGAGGTCAACTGTGCAACCGTATCGGACTGCGCAAATCCAAAATAAAGTTTCGCTATTACCGAAAATTGTGAGCAATCTTGCTCACAGTCAGTGAGAAGACGAATGGCGCAGATCCCCACAAGTAAATCCTGGTCCTCAGATCTGGATTTTCGAACCTGCGATTGTTTCTCATTTTTCCTTGTGGAGCCAGCCCAAGACACTTGGCCCCACCGCAGGTGGCTACGCGTTCAACTGCTCCTGGAGCTTGTTGAGCGTGCGGTGCAGGTCCTTGTCGGTGCGGCGCAGTTCGCCGATCTTGGCAATCGAGTGCATCACCGTGGTGTGGTGCTTGTTGCCGAACTGGCGGCCGATCTCCGGCAGGCTGGCTTCGGTCATCTGCTTGGCCAGGTACATCGCGATCTGGCGGGGCACCACCACGTTGCGCGAGTTGTTCTTCTGCTTCAGATCAACGATCCTCATACCGAAGTTCTCGCTGACGGCGCGCTGAATGGCTTCGATGGTGATCTTGCGCACCTGCATATCGATAAACTGCTTGAGGCATTGCTGGGTGGTAGCCAGCGTGATCTCCATGCGGTTGAGCTGGCACCAGGCGATCAGCCGCACCAGCGCGCCTTCCAGTTCGCGCACGTTGGTGCGCACATTCGATGCGACAAACATCGCCACATCGGCAGGCAACTGCACCTGCTCGCTCTCCGCCTTTTTTTGCAGGATGGCGACCTTGGTCTCCAGATCGGGCGGCTGAATGTCGGCGATCAGGCCCATTTCAAAGCGCGAGCGCAGCCGGTCCTCAATCTCTGCCAGCTCCTTGGGCGGACGGTCGCTGGCGATGACGATCTGCTTCATGCTCTCGTGCAGCGCGTTGAAGGTATGGAAGAATTCTTCCTGGGTGCGCTCCTTCTGGGCGATGAACTGAATGTCGTCCACCAGCAGCACATCCACGGTGCGGAAGCGGTCGCGGAAGCTGGTCATGCGGTCGTTGCGCAGCGAGGTGATCATCTCGTTGGTGAATTTTTCCGCGGAGACGTAGCAGATGTTGGTCGCGGGCTGGCGGCGCTTCACTTCGTGGCCGATGGCGTGCATCAGGTGAGTCTTGCCCATGCCGACGCCGCCATAAAGGAAAAGCGGATTGTAGGCTTTGGAGGGGCGCTCGGCTACGGCCAGCGAGGCGGCGCGGGCAAACTGGTTGCCGTTGCCGATCACAAAAGCTTCAAAGGTGTAGCGGGGGTTGAGCTGCGCCGCGGTGGACCAGTCGAAGCGCGCCTGCTCCGGCGTGCGCGTCGTCGTCTGCGGTGGCGCAGTAGGCGCATGAGCGGGAACCGGCGCGAACCGGCCGTCCTTGAGCACCGGCGGAACCGAGGGATCCTCCTCGGCGGTCACGAAACAGACGTCGTCCAACTCCAGCCCCTGCTGCTCGATGGCCTCCTGGATCAGGTCGCCATAGCGGTCGCCGAGATGCTGGAATTCAGCCGAGGGCACGCGCACATACAGCGTGCGGCTGGCTACATGGCTGTAACGGCTGGGCTTGAACCAGGTCTCAAAGGATTGGCGGATGACCTTCATCTCCAATGCTGAGAGAATCTGGAGCCAGGGATTGTGTGCCGTCGCCGGCGAAACTGCAAATGCCATCGTACTGATCCTTGCCTGCGCAGTCTGTTGACTGCTGGTATAGTTCATCCATCAAGTTTTGGAAACAAAATACCAGCGGCGTAAAGCGCTGGGCTTTTCGTCCGACTACCATCTACCAAGTGCCTGATTGCCGCTGTTCGGCCCCTGAAACTGGCCTCGGGACCAGGGATAAAAAACCGGCTCCTTGAGACGCTGGGAAACTTTCTGGAACGGTCCCAAGATTAGCACACTTGCAGGGATGTTGTAATCACTCTTTCATAGAACTTTTTTTCTAATTTGATCAGATGCACCATGGATGGTGAAAGTAGCCGCTGAGATTACCAGAGTTTCTGCAGTAATACCAGGGAGCGGCGCTCACAGCGGAGGTTCGCGCGCGCATCCGCCGCCGCGTTCGCCGCTGGGCTGAGGCAAATTGGCCTTTGCCGCACTTCGCGCTGGATTCCTGCCCCAACCTGCGATACACTGAGTACTTGCCGTTAAGGCGCAGAATCTATCGAGGAAACAGGAGCGGATTTTCATGCCCAAGCGTACCTTTCAACCGAATCGCCGTAAGCGCGTGAAGACACACGGTTTCCGTGCGCGCATGAAGACCAAGGCCGGCGCCGCCGTGCTCAGCCGCCGCCGCGCCATCGGCCGCAAACGCGTGGCCGTCAGCGCCGGATTCCGCGACTAATTCTCGCCTGACGTGCCGCACTCGACCTTTGTTGGAGCCGGAATGGATGGTTCTTCCCATTCCATTTCGGCCAACATCTCTCGCGGCGTTGCCATGACCAACCCTTCCAACTCTGCCGAACGCTCTCCTGCGAGGCAATCGCTGACCGGCGCGCGCCTGCGCAAGCACGGCGATTATCAACGCGCCTACGCGGCCAGCCGCAAGCACCAGTCCGCTTCGATGAGCTGGTTTCTGGCTCCGCAGCAGCCCGCTTCCGCTGGAGCCGAACCGCCAATCGGTCCACGCGTCGGCCTCACCGCCGGCAAAGTGATAGGCAAGGCGCATGAGCGCAACCGCCTCAAGCGGCGCATGAGAGAGGCTTTGCGACGCCATGTCGAGCTGCTGCCGCCGGGCTGCGATCTGATCTTCCATCCGCGGCGAAGCGTATTGACGATGGATTTTACGAAACTTGAGGCGGAGATTGTGCGTATCCTTCATCAGGCAAAGACCGAGGCGGCGCGCATGAAATGTTCGTCCAGGTAAGCTCGGGCTCGCTGATGAGCAATGAAGGGTACGGGCTTCAGCCCGTACATCAAGAGCAGAAATAGGCGTGGGCTTGAGCCCCAGAGGGAATTTTTTGAGCAATTTGATTTCCCTCAGCGGCTAAAGCCGAAATTCAGAATTGGCTCCGAATGTACGGGCTGAAGCCCGTACCCTTCAACTCGACAGTTTTTTTGACAGGCTCTTATGACCCGCATACTTCTCTACCTGCTCGTCCTTTATCGCCGCTGGATTTCTCCGGCGCTGCATTCGCTGAGCCCCGGCGGAGGCTGCAAGTTTTTGCCCACCTGCTCGGAGTACGCCACACAAGCCATCGCCACGCATGGGCCGCTGCGGGGAGTTCTGCTGGCGTCCTGGAGGCTGCTGCGCTGCCATCCTTTCACGCGCGGTGGTCTGGACCCGGTGCCTCCGGCTGCGATTGCACACCCGTTTCCCCACGAACCTTTACCATAGAAAGAGTGGCGGCCTGACGGCGCTTCTCCATGGGCTGAGAACAGACCCAAACGAACAGGAAGTATACCTTGGCAGAATTCAGCAATCCCAATCTTCAGGGACAGAGCGGTGGAGGCGGAGGCGGCGATAGCCGCGGCCTGATGGCGTTCACCCTTTTGTTCCTCGTCGTACTGCTCGGCTACCAATACTTTTTCAAGCCTCAGCAACCGCCCCCGCCTCCGCCCGCCGCGCAAAGCCAGAGCCAGCCGTCCAACCAGCCGCAGCCCACGCTTCCGGCCACCGGCGCCGCTGTCCAACCGCAGTTGGCCTCCGCACCGGTTCACGCTGTCTCGCCAACGATTGCAGCCCAGTTGGAAACCACGACCACGGTCGAAAACGATAACTACAAGATCGTCTTTACCAATCAGGGCGCGCAGGTGAAGAGCTGGGTGCTGAAAAAATACTTCGACACCGCCGGCAAGCCGCTGGATATGGTGCAGCCGCAGGCCTCGGCGTACTTCGGCCTTCCCCTCTCGCTCTTCACCTACGAGTCGGCCCTCACCACGCAGCTCAACAAGGCGCTCTATCAGGTCACCGCTACGGGCGCGCAGCCCACGGTTACAGGCCATGTGGAGGTTCCGGCCACCAGCGCGCTAACCTTCCATTACGCCGCCAACGGCCTGGATGTGGTGAAGACCTTCCGCTTCGATACGAGCTACGTCGTCACTGTCGAGGCCGAGGTCAAGCGCAACGGTGTGCCGGTGCAGGCGCTGATTCAGTGGCCCGCCGGCCTGGGCGATATGGAAGAGTTTCTTCCTTCGTCCTCGACGCGATCCGCCGTCCCAACCTCAGCGGCCTCGCGGTTCGACTGGTCTCTCAATGGCAAGCAGGATTCCGAGGTCGTCGCCAAGGTCAGCAACAACGCCACGCTCAACCTGCCGTACTCCTACGCGGCCGTTACCGATCTCTACTTCACCGCGGCCTTCCTGCCCGACGTTCCGGACCGCACAACCCTGGTCACGCTGCACAACACCATCGACCTGCCCCGCGTCCTGAGCGATCCCAACAGCGAGAAGAAGCCGGCCCACGTCCTTGGCCTTGCGATGGGCGATACCAGCGGCGTCACCCGCCTGCGACTCTATGCCGGTCCCAAGGCGATGGACGTGCTGGCCTCTGTCCACGCCACCGGCGCCGACGGCAAGCCCACCGGGCAGTCGCTCGAACCCCTCATCCAGTTCGGCAGTTTGCTTGGGATCATCGCCAAACCTCTCTACCTGGCCCTGCGCTTTCTGGTCGAGCACGGCGTCAACAACTGGGGCTGGGCCATCATCATCGTCACCGTCATCTTCAACCTGGTGCTGCTGCCCACGCGTGTGCTGATGATGAAGTCCTCGCTGAAGATGATGCGCATTCAGCCCAAGGTCGAGGCCATCAAGCAGCGCTATGCCCACCTCAAGGCAACTGACCCCAAGCGCGCCGATATGAACGCCGAGATGATGGAGCTATACAAGGTCGAGGGTGTGAATATGTACGGCAGTTGCCTGCCCATGCTCATCCAGATGCCGCTCTTCTTCGCCTACTTCCGCTTGCTGCAAAACACCGTCGAGCTGCGCCAGGCGCATTGGTACTGGCTCAGCGATCTCTCCTCGCCCGACCCGCTGCATATTCTGCCCATCCTCATCATCATCACCATGTTCCTTACCCAGTACATCACGCCCACGCCGGGCATGGATGCCACTCAGCGCCGCATGATGGCCATCATGATGCCCGCGATGTTCGGCTTTATGCTATGGACCTACGCTTCGGGACTTTCGCTCTACTGGGGCACCGGCAACATCCTCAACCTGGCCATCCAGATCTCCATCAACCAATCCCACATCGGCAAAGAGATGAGCGCCATCGCCGCCAAGCGCGCCGCTAAAAAGGCCGGCGTCAACCCCAGGACCATCCAGGGCAAACGTTAGGTTTTGTTATACCCACCCATCACGCTGGGTGCCCCAGGTTCCGATTTTGGAACCTGGGAAACAATGAGCCCAAATCTCTAATTTCCTTAACGCACCGTGCCCCATCCATTCCGCGTATTTTGCGGAATGGGTGGGAGATCACGAACCCAGAAATTGTAAATGGGGAGAATAACAGAACAAGCAGCGTAGTTCCTTCCGAAGGGAGGAAACGAAAATAGCCCAGGGTGAAACCCTGGGTCAGCGTTCGACCGTGAGATTTCTGCCCCGTCGGGGCGGTGTGAAACCTTTGCACTGTCGCTGGACTCAGCAAATTGTGGCTTGAGCATTCGATCCGCCCCGCCGGGACGAATGATCCTCTCTTTGTCTCTTACCCAGGGCTGCGCTACGCTTGCCCTGGGCTATTCTCGATAGCTCCCTACGGGAGCAGACCAATGGGCTGTTCAGTGAATAGCCGATGTAAATGTCCATTCAGAATTGCAACATTGAACCCCATTTTCTCCCCATCCCCAATCCCGCAGTGGGAAAATAGACCTATGGCCCCGACCGCCCCCATCGTCCTCACCGCCGCTCAGGCCCGTGTTCTGAGCGCGCTGGTTGAAAAAGAAGTGACCACGCCGGAGTACTATCCGCTCTCGCTCAACGCGCTCATCAACGCCTGCAACCAGCGCTCCAATCGCGAACCGGTGATGAACCTGGACGAGGAAGCCGTGCGCATGGCCCTGCATCGCCTGGACGACCTGCACTTGGCCGGCCGCGCGCGCTCCGCCGACGGGCGGGTCACCAAGTACGAGCACTGGCTGGGCGAGGCCTTCAACTTCAGCCGCGCGGAGACGGCGCTGATCTGCGTGCTGTTGCTGCGCGGCCCGCAGACCCCGGGCGAACTGCGCGGACGCACCGAGCGAATGCACACCTTCGACGAACTCACCGACGTGCTGGCCGGATTGCAAAAGCTGATGGAGCGCGAGCCGCCGCTGGCCGCCGTGTTGCCGCGCCAGCCGGGAACCAAGGAGGCGCGCTATATGCATCTGCTCTCCGGGCCGGTGGAGGCACTGCGTGCGGCAGCCCCCTATTCCACAATGCAACCCGAGGCCGGGCAGTTCACGGAGCAGCACGCGGGGCACGAGGAGCGCATCACGCAGTTGGAGGCGACCGTCGCGGAGCTGCGTCAGGAAGTCGCCATTTTGCGCGCTAAGATCGACGATCTCTTTGGGGATTAATTGGATGGAAATCAAATTCTTCCGAGTGGAATTTACTTCTACGGTGTTCAAAGAAGAGAGAAAGGATGGGATTATGCAGAAAACCCGGTTTGTTGTCATGCCGCTTGTATTTGCCACTATGTTGTCTATACCCGCCTGCTTGCTGGCGCAGTCGACGGCAGCTAACACTGCAGCGCCTCTGCCATCGCAAATCCTCATTGCGAAGAAGGTCTTCATCTCTAACGCGGGAAGCGGCTTGGATCAGAAACTTTGGAGTGGAGGGCCAACTCAACCCTACATCGAGCTTTACGCGGCCATCAAGAGCTGGGGACAATATCAACTTGTAGCTACTCCTGCTGATGCCGACCTGGTTCTACAAATCAGTTACTCCGCCCCACTCACGGATGTCGGCGGCTCAAAAGATTCGGGCAGCGTTTCCTTCACCTCACCGCAGCTCAAGCTGGCGTTGCTGGACCCGAAAACGGGCATCATCCTGTGGGCTCTGAACGAGAAGACTTCAATAGGGCATTTGGAAAAGGGCCGGGACCAGGCTTTGGCAGACTCAATCGCCAAGCTCGTCAGCGATCTGAAAGCACTGACTGCCCAGCCCGCGGCGGCCGCGAAGTAGCCGGAACAAGGCGGCGCGGGGTACAAAGCTAAATCAATTCGTACCCCGCGAACCAGTATCCAATCTCGAAGGCAGCGGTCTCCGGGGCGTCGGAGCCGTGGATCGCGTTCTCTGACATTGAGCCGGCAAACTTCTTGCGGATCGTCCCCTCCTCGGCGTTGGCCGGGTTGGTGGCGCCCATCAGCTTGCGGAGATCGGCGATCGCGTTCTCCTTTTCCAGAACCATCAGCACCAGCGGCCCCGAGGAGATGAAATCGCAAAGCCCGTCGAAGAACGGCTTGCCGGCGTGAACGGCATAGAAGCCCTTGGCCTGCGCCTTGGAAATCGTCTGCCGCTTGATGGCCACGATCTGAAAGCCGGCCCGTTCGATCTCGGCCAGAATGGCCCCGGTGAAACCCTTGCGAACCGCGTCCGGCTTGACGATGCTGAAGGTGCGTTCGGCCACTGGAATTGCTCCTTTGAGAAGTAATGCTTAGATTGAATTGTATCGCGGCAATGGCTATGCGGGCCTGGATGGGTAGTAATGCAGGGTTCCAAAGATGCATCCGCCGGGCTGGCTTTTGCCTGCTCTATTTGCTCGGCGAGTTCTTCGAACATCGCGATGCAACCGGTGGCGCACCCATCTTGACAACTCAGCCGCTATTCCGGCATCTCCAGCACAATCCAGGCGCTTTTCAAATAGAAGTGGTAGACGGTGCGGTGGTCGACGAGCGTATCGGCCAGGGCGTCGTGGTCGACCGGCGCCGGGCGATGCAACAAGCCGATCTGAGCGGTGCGAATCTGCTCCGGCGAGGCGGGATCGATGCCCCAGTTGAAGCCGAGAACGCCGCTCGGGTCGTGGGCTTGCAAGCGTTCGGTCTCCGGCGCGGTGGAGAGTACCAACAGACTGGCCGGGGCGCTGGAAAAGTAGACCAGCAGGGAAACCGTTCCCCGCTCCGAACAGAGGACCGCCCAATCGGAGGAGCCGGGGCGCTCCAGGCTGGCATGAATGACGTTCTCCGGATGATGGGCTTCGTAGGTCTGCGGAATGAGGCAGCCGCGGCGCTTGAGCAGGACGGCGAGTTCGGCGGGTAAGTCAGGGAACGAACTGATGGGCAGGTGACGGATGAGATAAGGAGTCGAGTGGCCGGCAACGACGATCTGCCCGGAGACGTTAAGCGGTGCGGGGACCGGCTCCGGCTGTTGAGCCGGAAGTAACAAGCTGGCGCAGAGCAGCATGCACAGCAAGAATCCGCTCTTTCGAAATCCCTCGCGAAGCATGATTCTCTCCGGGGCTGGAGCCCCGTATTCTTCTGTTCTCCATCTACGGGCTAAAGCCCAATTACACATTCAAAACGAGTTTACCGGATAGTTTCGCCATCAACATCAGAGCGAAGCGGCGTTCTGTGAGGTCGCTCATGGGGCTCCCCTGCGTCGATTGGCCTTGGGCGCGTTCCATCCAGCGGAATCCATCGCAGAATACGGAAGTCCGCGGCACGCGGTCAAGGATACGGGAAAGAAGCAATGCTGGCCGGACGCTAGAGTTTCTTGCGCAGGTATTCGAAGACCAGGTAGCCGATCAGCGCGGAGATCAGAGCGATTGCGAAGTTGGTGACGGTGAAGATGTCCGTCAGAGCCGCCGCCAGAGTCTTGCCGCGGCCGTTGGTTGCGGTGAACTCGCCCATCAACAGGTTGGAGTAAAAGAGAAAGTCGATGAACGCAATCTCGATCACCCCCCGCCAGACGGGTGTGAGACGGCGGCGGTTTGTCCGCTGGCTCTGCATGGTGATTCCATCGTACAAGAGGCGAATGAAGATTCCGTAAGGGCAGCCGGTTTGACCCCCCTCGGTCCATGGCACTAGCTTGGAAGAGTACGGGGGTGCGCTTTTGCGTTCCTCCGGCAAGGAGATCGGATGCAAAGGATAAAAATCCCCTGGGTTTACAAGGGCGCTACGGCGCTGATGCTGGCGGCGCTGATGCTGGCGGGCGCGCGCGCGCAAGACCTCAAGAGCTTCGAGCAGCGAATCACCACCAAGGTGCTGCCCAACGGGCTGACCATTATCATCTGCGAGCGGCCGGAGGCGCCGGTCTTCAGCTACACCACCTTTATCGACGCGGGAGGCGTGAACGATCCCTCGGGCGAGAGCGGCCTGGCGCATATGTTCGAGCACCTGGCCTTCAAGGGAACCAGCCAGATCGGCACCAAAGACTACGCCGCCGAAAAGATTGCGCTGGCCAAGGTGGAGGCGGCCAACGACGCCTACGAGGCCGAGTACCTGAAGGCCGTGGGCCGCGATGAGGCCAAGCTGGTCGAATTAAAGAAGGCCTTTATTGAAGCCCAGAAGGAGGCACACCAGTACGTCATCCCCAACCAGTTCACCGACGTGGCCGAACGCAACGGAGCCGAGGGCCTGAACGCCGAAACTGGGCTGGACGAGACGATCTTCTTCTGGTCGATTCCGGAGAATCGTCTCGAGCTGTGGGCGTGGCTGGAGAGCGGGCGCTTGGCTGATGTGGTGCCGCGCGAGTTCTACAAGGAACGCGATGTAGTGTATGAAGAGCGGCGCATGCGCACCGACTCGAATCCTATCGGGCGGCTCGTCGAGCAGTTCCAGGCCACTGCTTTCGTGGCTCATAACTACCGGCGCAGCACCATCGGCTGGCCCAGCGAGGTTGCGCAGATCAACGCCACCGAGGCGATGGAGTTCCACAAAAAGTATTACGTGGGGGCGAACATTGTCGTCGCCGTCGTGGGTGACGTGAAGGCCTCCGAAGCGCTGCCGATGCTGGAGAAGTACTTCAGCAAGATTCCCGCCGGTCCCAAGCCGGAGGAGATGACCACCGTCGAGCCCAAACAATTTGCCGAAAAGACAGTGGCGATTCGCGAGCAGACGCAGCCGTTTTACCTTGAAGGCTACCACCGCCCCGACTACCGCTCGCCCGACGCCGAGGTCTACGACGCCATCACCGACATCATGTCCAACGGGAGAGTCTCGCGGCTCTATCGCAGCCTGGTGCGCGATCAGCAAATCGCCGCCGAGGCCGAAGGATTCTCGCCCTTCCCCGGCGACAAGTACCCCGGACTCTTCGCCTTCTACGCGGTTCCGCTGCCCGGCCACACCCCCGCTGAGATGCGCGACGCCATCCATAAGGAGATCGACAAGCTCAAAAACGCCGACGTCACCGACGAGGAGCTGGCCATGTACAAGACCCGCACCCGCGCCGATCTGCTGCGCGGACTGGCCGACAATCAGGGTCTTGCCAACTCGCTGGCCGAGTACCAGACCCGCTACGGCGACTGGCGCGAGCTCTTCCTGCAACTGGACAAGGTGGACAAGGTGACCAAGGCGGACATTCGCCGTGTGGCCAACGAGGTCTTCGTTCCCAGCAACCGCACCGAGTCCTGGATCGAGACCGAAGCTGCCGCGGCAACGGGGCAGAAAACAGGAGGCGCGCAATGAGAAAAGCAGGATATAAGAAAACAGGGACCAGTGGTCAGGTCGTGGCTGCCCGCGCCGGAGGCGCGAAGGTTGATAGCCCCGCGCTTCAGCGTGGGGACAAAGACGCAAAACGGCCGCCGGAGTCCCGTAGGGACGGCGCTTCATTTTTGTGCCAGGTGTTCTTCGTAACCACTCTGGCTCTTCTTCCATGCGCGCTTCCTGCCCAGCAAGCCAAGCCCTGGGAACAGATTCCCATTCCCAAACTGCACGCCTTCAAGCCCCACCAGCCCCAGCGTATTGAACTCAAGAACGGCATCGTGCTCTTCCTGCAAGAGGATCACGAGCTGCCCTTCGTCTCCGGCTCGGTCTCGATCCCCGGCGGCGCGCGCGACGAGGATGCGGCCAAGACGGGGCTGGTCAACCTTTATGGTCAGACGTGGCGCACCAGCGGCACGGCCAAGCTCAGCGGCGACGCGCTCGACGACCTGCTCGAAGCCAAGGCGGCGCACATCGAGACCGGCGGAGACGTGGATTCCACGGCCCTCTCCTGGGACTCGCTCAAGGGCGACACGGATCAGGTTTTCGCGCTTGCCATGGACCTGCTTTTTCATCCTCAATTCAGCGCGGAGAAGCTGCAACTGGCCCAGCAGCAGGTGGCCACGGAGATCATGCGGCGCAACGACGATGAGGGCGATATTGCCAGCCGCGAGTCGGCCAAGCTGGTATACGGCGCCAACAGCCCCTACACCCGCCAGCCGGAGTTCGCTACCATCGGCACGGTCACCATCGACGACCTGAAGGCATGGCACGACCGTACCATCAACGGCAGGCTGATCGTCTCCATTAGCGGCGACTTCGACCCGGCGGCGATGGAGGCCAAACTGCGCGCGACCTTTGAAGGGCTGCCGGCCGTCAAGGCAGCGCCGCCGCGCCACGACACCTTCGCCGGCCCCAGGCCCGGCCTCTGGTTCATCAACAAGGAAGACGTGAATCAGTCCAATGTACAGATCGTGGGCCTGGGCACGGACCGGCGCAATCCCGACGTTCCCGCCCTCGCGGTGATGAATGAGATTCTCGGTGGCAGCTTTGCCAGCAGGCTCTTTCAGAAGGTGCGCACCGAGCTGGGCCTGGCCTATGCCGTGGGCGGCAGCTACGGCTATGCCTGGGACCATCCGGGAGAGTTCCGCGCCGAAGTACTCACCAAGAGCGCCACCACCGTGGATGCGACCAAAGCCGCCCTTGATCAGATCGCCGGTCTCACCACCCGTCCCTTCACCGGCGAGGAGTTGGCCCGCGCCAAGGACAACATTCTCAACTCCTTCCTCTTCAGGTACGACACCAGGGATAAGGTACTGGCCGAGCGGGTGCGCCTCGAATTCTACGGCTATCCGGCGGATTACCTGGAGACCTACAAGGCCGCGCTGGAAAAAGTAACGCTCGCCGACCTCGACCGCGTAGCCAAAAAGTACATCCATCCCGACAAAATGGCCATTCTGGTAGTAGGCAATGGCCCGGAGATCAAGCCCGGGCTGGACGAACTGAAGCTGGGGCCGGTGCAGACGGTAGACATTACCATCCCGATGCCAAAGCAGCCTGAGGGGCAAGGACAGAAGCAGTAAGTCAGACAAAGAATGGGAGCCCCACCCCGCGCGTTTTTGTTTTTGCGGCTAGGGTGGGAAACCATGAACCTCATGCAAGTCAGTTCCAGGAGTTGTTAAATGGAATCGAATTCTAAGTTAGCGGTGGTCATCATGGCGGCGGGCAAGGGGACGCGGCTGAAGTCGCAGCGGCCCAAAGTGCTGCACGAGATCGGCGGCAAGCCGCTGCTGGCCCATGTGATCGCCGCCGCGAGCAAGATCGTCGCGCCCAGTGAGATCTTCGTCGTCGTCGGCCACCACGCGGAGAAGGTGCGGGCTGCCGTTGCCTCCACAGGCGTCAGCTTTGTCGAGCAGACCGAGCAGCTCGGCACCGGCCACGCCATTCAGTGCGCGCGCGAGGCCATCCGCGGCTACGACAACATTCTTGTCCTCTCCGGCGACGTCCCGCTGATTCGACCTGAGACGATTGACCAGCTCTGGCGCTTCCATCAATCCGAACAGGCGGCGATGACCATCCTGACCGCCGCGCCCGCCGATCCCACAGGCTACGGACGCATCATCCGCCGCTCTCCGAATTCGCCCGAGGTCGAAGCCATCGTCGAACAGAAAGCGCTGACCGCCGCGCAGCAGAGCATCGCCGAAATCAACTCCGGCATCTACGCCTTCCAAACCGCTCCGCTGCTGGCTCATCTGGACAAACTCACCGCCGACAACGCCAACAAGGAGGTGATCCTCACCGATATGGCCCGCCTGCTGCGCGCCGCGGGCCCGCGAGTGGTCGCCATTCAAGCCTCCGAGGCCATCGAAGTCCTGGGCGCAAACACCATTGCCGAATTGGTGGCTCTGGATGCAACGTTGCGCGCCGCCACGGCCAACCGGCTGATGGCTCAGGGCGTGACGATCTTCCGGCCGGAGACTTGCGTGATCGACGCCGATGTCGAGGTTGCCGCCGATACGGTGATCGAGCCGTTTGTGCAGCTGCTGGGCCGTACGCTCATCGGCGGCGAATGCCTGATCCGCTCCTATTCTGTGATCGAGAACAGCACGCTGGGCCGCGGCGTCGTGGTGCGCCAAAGCTCTATTCTGACCGACAGCACGGTCGCCGGCGGCGCTAAGATCGGACCTTTCGCACACTTGCGTCCGGGCAGCGAGATCGGCGAAGACGCCCATGTGGGCAACTTTGTCGAGACCAAAAAAACGAAGCTGGGCAAGGGTGCCAAAGCTAACCACCTCACCTACCTGGGCGACGCCGAGGTGGGCGCGGGAAGCAATATCGGCGCCGGGGTCATCACCTGCAACTACGACGGCGTGAACAAGCACAAGACGCGCATCGGCAAGGAGGCCTTTATCGGCAGCGATTCCACGCTGGTGGCGCCAATCGAGGTGGGCGATGGGGCCTACGTCGGCGCCGGATCCTGCATCACCTATGACGTGCCCGCCGGCGCTCTGGCCGTGAGCCGTGCTCGCACGATCATCAAGGAAGACTGGGCCGCGGCTCGCCGCGCCCTCAGGCAAAAGGAGTAGATCTATGACCGCATTGACCGCTCAGGATGTTGCCTCCCGCCTCGCCGCTCTGCCCGGCTGGCAAATCCAAAAGGGGGAACTGACGCGAACCTTCACTTTCAAGGACTTCCTCTTCGCGCTGGCCTTCGTCAACCGGGTGGGCGAGCAGGCCGAGAAAGCCGGCCACCATCCCGACATCGACATTCGCTACAACCGGGTGCGCCTGGGGCTGGTGACGCACGATGCCGGAGGCCTCACGGCGAAGGATTTCGAGCTTGCGGCTGTCATCGAGCGGCTGGCCTGACTGCGCATGAACGGTTCACCCGCTCAAGTCAGGTTTCGCCGGCTGGATCGCACTCGGCAATCCTAAAATCTGAATTTGCGACCCCTGCATCTTCTCAGTAAATATTTTGGAGGGTTATCTCGCTCTGTGGGAAAGCCTCTAATCCATCGCCGACCTTGTAGCAACTGCAATCCCTCCAGCCTACACCCGCCGCTGAACGCAAATGAATTGCTGGAAATTCCTAGTAAGTATAAGATTACAAATAGGATATTACAACTTGTGCGGTTTCAAGCCATCCGATCAATTACAGAAAATGTCTCGAATCGGGACACAATATGACCTCGAAGGATCGTTCCCTGAAGATTGAGCAGATATTTAGATTTTTGTATTTGACTTCGACAGAATCTATGCTATAGTGTATATATTCCGGTTGTGGATGCGACAGAACCTGTCACTTCCGAAGCAGGAAGTAGTTTGCGTCACTGGCCTCCCGGCACGAACAGCAAGACCGTTCGTGCCGCCTTTTTTTGCGCCAAAATCGACGTTCGCACACGCCCTGTGGCCCGGCCACAGCCTCTCCGGATTTCGATTCACGCTCATTCCCGGCCAGAATGGCGCCATGAGGGTCATATGACGAGCAGCTGGATGAAGCGCCGCTTGGAAATGCAGTAGCCGGAGAAGCAACAGACCTGCGGCGATACTGGAATTGGCATAGAATAGAAGCTGCAGCACGAGCCAGTTGGCCCGGCTCGCACCCGAATGGGGGCGTCACGGTTTCGACGGGATTGATTGCGGCATAGGAGTCATGTCGGGGTGTGGGCACCCGTAATCGCCTGCAAAAACAAAGTTGCCAACGATAATCTGGCACTTGCAGCTTAATTAATTAAGCTGCCGTCTTCCACAGCTTCGCCTATGGGCAGTGAGCGGACGTCATACAGTAGGCTGGCGGTTGCGGCTCGGTCCGTGTTGTAACCGCGAGATCATCGGACTAGTTTCCGGCGCATCTTGTCCGTTCTGAGTTCCGGGGGCGAATCCAAAAGGAACCGGACAAAGCATGAACACTCCTGGCTGACAGCGATTTCGGACGCGGGTTCGACTCCCGCCGCCTCCACCATAGATAAGCTGTTTATTATGAACTAGATAAAGGATAGCCAACACGAACTGCGCCAAGATTGCGCCAAACTTTTGGTATACTCTTGGCTATGTTGTTCGTGTTTGCGCGCCACAAACCCGGCTGTCCGCAGGCTGCGAATGCCTCATCAAGGCGCTGCTCCTGCCCCAAATACCTCGACGGAGCCCTGCCCGGAAGGGCGGGTCGCTTCCGTG
>JBKQLG010000313.1:0-65448 GCA_052147235.1 Occallatibacter sp. | reverse complement strand
GGTGGGCAACCTCTTCGACGTAAAGCTGCAGGCGATCAACAATCTGCACGAAGCCGGCGTTGAGATCGTGCCCGTCACCACCATCATCAACGGCATCAACAACGAGCAGGTAGGCCGCATCATCGAGTTTGCGCTCGACAATCCCAAGAAGATCAGCTTCCTCAGCTTCCAGCCGGTCAGCTTCACCGGCCGCGACGAGGACATCAGCGACGAGCGCCGCATCGCACAGCGCTACACGCTCTCGCACATGGCCCACGACATCAAGAATCAAGTCGGCTTCGGCGTGCCGGAGCGCGACTGGTTCCCCATCAGCTTTATGTCCACCTTCTCCGACTGGGCCGACCTGATTCACGGGCCGAGCGCCGAGTGGGGCCAGCTCTCGTGCGGATGCCACCCCAACTGCGGCATCGGCATGGCGATGATGATCGACAAGGAAACCAAGGAAGCCGCGCCGGTCACCGCCTTCCTGAAGATGGACCAGGTGGCCAAGGATCTGGCCAAGGTCAACGATGCGGCGCGCGGCAAGTGGCTCTCGGTCACCGGCTTTGCGCTGGCTCTGCTGCGCAACTACGATCCCTTCCAGTCGCCCACGCACTTCAAAATCTCCGACATGCTCAAGAAGATGGACAAGACCTTCAACGCCACCGGCAAGAACTACGGCAGCGTCAAGGGCGACCGCACGCTGGAAGATATCAAACTGCGCCGCCAGGACCGCTGGAACTTCCTCTTCATCGCCGGCATGTGGTTCCAGGATTTGTTCAACTACGACTTCCGCCGGACAGAACAGTGCATTATTCCCTACGCCACGCAGGAAGGCGAGATCAGTTTCTGCGCCTATAACACCGGCGTGGGCTGGCGCAACATCATCGAGAAGATGCACATGACGGCCACGCTGACCAAGTGGTACGAGGAGCATGGACGCCACGAGATCTTCGCCGGCGGCAAGAAGGTCAACATGGAGCACGTGGGCCACGACCTGCAACTGAATATGGCGCACGTCAACTCCGAGGCCAACCACACGCTGGACAATCTGGGCATCGCCAAGAACGCGCGCGAGGAGCACATCCGCGCCCGCGATGCGAAGCTGAAGCAGGATGGCGAGAACGCACGCATGGCCAAGCTCTATCGCGAGCACGTACTGGGCGAAAAGCCGGTCGAGGGCCTGGTTCCGCTGGGCTCCATCGCCCCCGCTCAGCCGGTAAAGCAGAAGGAAGCCGAGCTGGTTGCCGGGGACTAGCCGTCCAGGCAATCGCGCCTTCAGCGCAAAACCGCACAGGCCGTTCCTCATCGGGAACGGCCTTTGTGCGTTGAGCAGATTGCCTCTCATAGTTCATACTTGTCACGGGTCTTGTGCAATGAGCAACGGGAACTATAGCAACAAGAGTGCTTCCAGTGTGCCGGCCGGCGATTTCTCCGCATGGCTTCACGGCACAGAGGCTTCATTGCGATCGGGAAACGGCGGGGCCAATGTGCCCTGCGGCGCGTGCAGAGGCTGTTGCCGCTCTTCGATGTTCATCCACATCAAGCCGGAGGAAACGCAAACCCTTCGCCGGATTCCGCGCGCGCTGCTCTTTCCCGCTCCCGGCCGGCCTAAGGGCCACGTGCTGATGGGCTATAACGACAACGGGCACTGCCCCGTGTTGATCGACAACCAATGCTCGATTTATGAAGATCGCCCGCAGACCTGCCGCGATTATGATTGCCGGATCTTTACCGCGACGGGTATTTCTGTTGACCCGCAGACCAAGCCTGAAATTGCGCAGCGTGTCAAAGAGTGGGTATTCGATTATGAAAGTATAGAAAACCGCGACGAAGACAAGATTCTAAAAGAAGCGGCTGCCTTCCTCGATAAAAACAGGGAACTCTTTCCTCCATGGAGCATTCCCACCAATCCCGTTCAATTGGCCGTGCTCGCGGTCAGGATTTGCCCGCTCTTCTCCGATCTCACGGCACAAATGCGCAAGGATGCATCCAGCCTCTCGGAGGCCGCGATTGCCGATGCAATACTGACTGCGTTAAATGAGCCGAAGAAGTCTGCGGAATTGGAGAGACGCCATTAGCGGCCGGGCGCACCAGATTCCGATGATGAGAGCTGGGATAGAACGTTCGCATCCAGCGCGGCTTGCAGCACGCTATCCGGCCGGCCGAGATCGCGCCAATAGCAATCATCCGCGCGGAAGGCGATGATCTTTTCTCCCTGCGCCGCGAGCCGCAGATACGAGGTAATGATGGAGAAAGCTCCCTCCTCATTCATCTTCGCGAAGATTTGCGGAGAGAGGACGTGGATACCGCAGAAGGCCAGCGCCAGCGCATCTGCGCCGGGCAGCGCTAACTCAGCCTCCGCATCGCATCCGGCTCGCCGACCGCAGAGCTGGCCCGTCTCGTCGAAGAGCAGTTGACGCACACTCTCCCGCTCCTGAACCGCCAGCGTGGCGAGGGCATTCTCTTCCGCGTGAAAGCGCATCATGCGCCCCAGATCGATCGTGCTGATCACATCGACGTTGTGCAGGATGAACGGCTCCTGCGAATCGCGAAAGAAATACGCGGCCTTCTTCAAGCCGCCGCCGGTGTTGAGCAACTTCTCTTCGCATGAGACTTCAATGCGCATTCCGAAGTTGCCGTTAGCCTTCAAGTATTCAATGATCGTCTCGGCGTAATGATGCGCGTTGACAATTACCTCGCGCACGCCAAAGGAGCGCATGCGCGCGAGCGTGATCTCCAGCAGCGTACGGCCGGCAACTGTAACCAGCGCCTTGGGGCATTCGTCGGTGAGCGGCCTCAGGCGCGTGCCCAGGCCGGCGGCCAAAATCATTGCCTTCATCGGCCCATCTTCTCCAATTCGATATGGCGCACGATCACGTCAACTCCAGCGCCGTGCAGGTGCTTGGCCAGCTGCTCGGCCAGATAAACCGAGCGATGCTGGCCGCCGGTGCAGCCGAACGAGACCATGAGGTTCTTGAAGCCGCGCCGCCGGTATTCGTTCACGCTTGCATTCACCAGATCCAGAACGTTGGCAAGATACTGATGCACGCTTGCCTCGCGATTCAAATAGTCGATCACCGCAGCATCCTTGCCGGTCATGGATCGGAACTGCTCTTCACGCCCGGGATTCGGCAGGCTGCGCGTATCGAAGACAAATCCGCCACCGTTGCCGGAATCATCAGTGGGCATCTCGCGATGGAAGGAAAAACTGAACACCCGCACCGTCAAAGCACCCGCGGAAGGAGCCAGGCCCTGCAACTTCTCCGATGCCGCGATGCCATCGAGAGCTTCCATCAGCGCGGGCATCGCAATGGGCAGCTCGACGTGCTCAGCCAGCCAGCGCAGGTTCTTCAGTGCGTAGGGCACGCTCTGCAAAAAATGCGCCTTGCGCTCATAAAATCCGCGGAAGCCATAAGCCCCCAGCGCTTGCAAAATGCGCACATACACGTACCCGTAATAGTGCTCCATGAATGCATCGCGGTCCACCGGGATGTGAGTGGCAAGACAGTCGAGATAGTAGTCGAGCAGTTCCTGGCGCATCTGCGGCGGCAGATCGGCCTTGCCATCGAAGAGCAGAGAGGCAATGTCGTATTGCAGCGCACCTTTGCGTCCGCCCTGGTAGTCCAGAAAAAAGGGTTGCCCCGAGCGCAGCATCACATTGCGCGATTGAAAATCCCGATAAAGAAAATAATCGCGCTCCGCATTGAGCAGAAACTTCGTCAAGCGGCTGAAATCAACCTCCAGCGCCTGTTCGTTGAAGGGCACGCCGGCCAGCCGCAGAAAATAATACTTGAAATAATTCAGATCCCAGGCGATGGACAGGCGATCAAAACTGGAGCGCGGATAGCACACCTTGTAATTCAGATCGCGTCCCGCCTCGACCTGAAAACGCGGCAGTACGGACACCACTTTGCGATACGCTTCCATCACCTCTGGAGCGATGGACTCGCCCGAGCGATGAAGCCCAAGAAATTCGAAGAGCGTCGTATCGCCCAAATCTTCTTCCAGGTATGCGCCTGCGCTCAAATCCTCCGCGTAAATTTCCGGCACCGGCAATCCGTGGCGGCGGAAATGCCGCGAATACTCCAGGAAAGCGAGATTCTCCTCGCGCACGGAATACACAATGCCGATGGCGCTGAAACCTCCGCCGGTGAGCCGCACAATGGCCCGCCCCGAGCCGCCGAGCTGGCCCTGAAGCGGCTGCACACTTTCGGCCGGCAACCGGTAATGCTGCTCGAAAAGCCGTTTGAGAACGTCCATGAATCTCTTTTCGGGAATTGTTCACGCTGCTTCACAACGATACTCAGCCAGACGAGGCGCGCGCAAGGCCCATCCCGCGTCGCAAATTCTCCCGCCATGGAGAACGCGATTACAGCCTGGGCCGGAGCGCGGCAATTCACGTGTCAGCATTGATCTTCAACGGTGATGAAAACCTTCCCGCGCGCATCCACCGTCAGGACGGCTCGCCGGTTCCGCCGGTTGTTTCCGCAGAACCGCACCAGCGCGAACGCATACTATGACGGAACTTCTCGCGCTCCTCGGGCGTCATTTTCTCCCAGCGTTCAGCCGACATGCCTTGCCATTTGGAGTGATCGTGGCCGCGGCCACCAAAGCCTCCGAAGAGAATCCTGCAGAGAGCCAGCAGTCCGAGAGCCTGCCAAAAGGTGATCAGCCGCACTCCGAACAACACCGGCAGCAGCCAGTTCCAGAGATGCATAACGATTTCGCCGCCAATCCAGATGAAAGCCGCGAGCGCCACCGGAGCTGCAAGAAAGATCCACTTGTTTCTTTTAACCCAGCCGTGTTCCATGATGTGTTCCTCATTTCTACAAGAATTCGTCGTGAAAGCTCTGCAATCGCCGGCGCAGATGAAGCACCGCATAGCGCTTGCGCGCGAGCAATGTGTTAACGTTGACGCCGCTCATCGCCGACAGCTCATTGAAGCTGCGCCCCTCCAGTTCGTGCGCCACAAAGACCGCGCGCTGCTCGGCGGGCAATTCATCGAGCGCGGATTCCAGTTCTTCCAGCAGCCGGTTGCGCAGGTAAAGAGCCTCCGGTCCGGCATCGGGCGATGGCAGCAGATCTTCGATCCGCAGCACTGTGCCGTCTTCGTCCGTGACCGCGGCGTCGGTGAAGTTCTCCGGCCTCTTCTTGCGGAAGAGGTCGGTGATGCGATTGCGCGCGACGCTGAAGAGCCAGCCGGTCACGTAGTCGATAGGCATCAGCAGGCGATTGGCTTCCACCAGTTCGTAGAAGACCTCTTGCAAAAGCTCCTCTACGTCGGCTTCGTTGGGCACCCGCTTGCGGATGAAATTGCGCAGCCGGGATCGCTCTTCCGCAATGACTTCGGAGATTTGCCGGTTCTGCTCTATCATTGAAGCGATCATCAGCGCCTCATCCATCCAATTCTGAAGACGAACGGCCGTCGAAAATATTGTAAAGATTTGAATTCGATAACGGGAGGGGCGTCTCGGGGCTCTGGAAATCTATTCCCATTCGCCCCTTTTCCGTTCTATGATGAACTCCTACGAGGCAAGCAGAACGGAGAGGAGGTCATCATGAGCGACAATCTACCGTTGGCGGCGCGCAAGCAGGGCCGCCGTGAATTCCTGAAGGCGGGCGGCGCAATCACCGCCGCATTGCTGGCGCCCTCGGCGCTGGCCGGAACACCCAAGGCGCTCTCAGCGCTTCCCGCGCTGCCGTCGAACCCCAGGACGCCCGCGGCCATGCCCACCCGCAACCTGGGCAGGACCGGCTACCGCGTGGGCATCTTCTCGCTGGGCGGCCAGGCCGCGCTGGAGAAGCCCGACAACTTCGATGTGGCCGTGCCCATTGTCGAGCGCGCGCTGGACCTGGGCGTCAACTACATCGACACCTCGTCGATCTACGGCGGGCCGCCGCGCTGGAGCGAGCAGTACATCGGCAAAGTGATGGCGCGCCGTCGCAACGAGGCCTTCCTGGCCACCAAGACCAAGGAGCGGACGCGCGACGATTCGATGCGCATGATCGAGAAATCGCTCGAACTGCTCCAGACCGACCATGTGGACCTCTGGCAGTTGCACGACGTCGGCACCATGACCGACGTGAACGCCATTTTTGCCAAGGGCGGCGCGATGGAAGCGCTCCTGGAGATGCAGCAGCAGAAGGTGGTGCGCAACCTCGGCATCACCGGCCACTACCGGCCCGATGCGCTGATGGAGTGCATCCGGCGCCATCCCTTCGATACGATTCTGATGGCGATGAACGCCGCCGACCCGCACCACTACAGCTTTAACCAGGAGCTGTTGCCGCTGGCGGTCGAGCGGCAGATGGGCATCATCGGAATGAAGATTCCGGCGCGCGGGCGCATTCTCTCCACATGGACGCCGCCGCCCATCGAGCAGCAGAAGCACTCCTGGGAAGGCATGTCGGTGCAGGCCACCGGGCCGGGCACCATCACCATGCGCGAGGCGATGTACTACACCTTGTCTCGCCCGGTGAGCACGGTCATCATCGGCTGCGATTCGATTGCCCAACTGGAAGAGAACGTGCAACTGGCGCGGGAGTTCACACCATTGAGCGACAGCCAGGCAGAGGCGCTGGTGAAGCGCGCCGAGCCGGTCTCCAAGCCCTCGCTCTTCTTCCGCTTCTACGAGCGCGCGTAACCACCTGCGGTGCTGCAGACGGCACCAGCGGTGCGGCAGACGCCGCTTGCGCGGCAGGGCTGGCAGGAGTGATTGATAGGTGCCCAGGTCTGGGTTTTCAGAGCTGGGATTGCCCACTCTTAATGGCTAGCGCAGTAACGTCACCCGGTTGGTCCACTCCCAGCTAGCGGCCTCATCCTGCACTCTGGCCAAAGCGGTGACCAACTCGCCGGTCTCCGCCGGTGAAATGGCCTTCTCGTCCACAAAGATGACCCCGCCATGCAGGCATTCTTCCTCCGACCAGGCTTTGAGAATGGAAGGAATCGTAAGTCGTTCATAGGTGACGAGCGTCAATTCCTGATCGGCGGCTTCGCGCAGGATATCGGATGCATCCTTGCCCACAAAGTTACCACCCTCCCACTCCGTCATCGCGAAGACGGAGATCGCTCCACCGCGGCGGCGCAAACCGGCGGACACACTTGGCGAGATCTCTTCATCGAGGAGCAGTTTGAGCATATTAGCGCTTCGCCGGCCTCTTGGGAACGAACTCGACGGTCTGCGGCAGCATCTGTTTCAGAGCCGCAAATTCCGTCTCGCTGTTCTCGGTGATCGCTTCGTTGATCTCCTGGGGGTAGGCTTCCGCGTAGTGGATCGCGGCCTGAATCTTCACCAACGGCCAACCGAGATGCTTGGCCACGGCGGCAACGTCACCTTTGTAACTGCGCACCAGTTGCATGATCTCCCACACCGCCAGCGAACTGGCCTGGATGCAGGCTTGCCTACCCGCCGGCGTATCGCGAAAGTCAATGAAGGCAAACTCGGTGCGGCGCAGGCCCTCCTCCACCAGCCTTGCGCTGGCGTCGCTGGGGGTCCATCCATGCCGGTTCGCCATGCGGCGCAGGCGTTTTGCGCTCTCTGTCGGCAGGCGCATACTCACAACCATTGAAGCAGCTTCTTTAGCCATCGTTTCCTCTGTTTGTAGCTTTTGTAAACATTGTAGCGCAGATTTCCGGATTTGATTCAATGGTATTTCACTTTCAGGAATAATCTTTCAAGCTCAACATTGCGAAACGTCAGTTGAAGGCGATACGATTTCAGATTGCCGCTGTCAACACTGTTTCCCGGAGACCCTACATGGATGCTCTGCGCCGCATACTTGCCGGCGGGTCGTTTGCCGGCCTGTTGCTGGTTCTCGCTTTCGCGCCGGATTGCGCACTTGGTCAGGTCACACAACCTTCAAGCGAGAGTGGAACTCAAGCCGACACGCCCTATGTCCTTAAAATGACTACGCGCGAAGTGGTAGTCGAGGTGGTGGCCAGAGACCGGCACAACCATCCCGTCAACGACCTTAAGGAAGACGAGTTGCAAGTGATGGAGATCGGGAAGCACTCACATAAGCTGCCAAAGAGCATCCTGGCCTTTCACGTGATCGATCCGGCAAAGGCCAATGAGCGCGCCGAGCAGCCCTCGACCGGTTTCCGGCTCACATCGGGAGGCGGATGCGCGGTCAACACAACAATGCACTATGAGCTTGTCTATCCGGCAAGCTCAGAGAGCGGCTATCACGAGATTCTTGTCACCACCAGCCGTCCGCATATAACACTTTCGTTCCGCCGCCGGTACTACGTCGGCGAGACCGCTGCACCCGCGCAGCCACAGCATCAAGGCGATGTCAGCGGTTCCTTGCGGGATGCCGCGTGTTACCACTCCGCGCTCCCTTCTTCGATTTCGCTCATCGCCCGGTTTGTTCCAGCGCCAAAGAAAGCATCTCTGCGCTATTCTCTCGTCATTCAGGGCGACTCGCTGGCGTTTATCGCATTGACGGACGAAACGCGCCGCGTGCAGCTCGACTACGGCATCTGCACCTTCGATGAGGATGGAGCGCCGATGGAATATATGCACACATCGGTGGAGCGTGTGCTGAACCAGTTGGAATACGAACGGGCTCTGCTGCACGGTTTGCCGAATCTGCTGGATATTCAGGGAGCGAAACAGCCCACTCTAACACGCTTTGTGGTGCGCGATCGTGTGACGGGAAATCTGGGCTCGCTCGACGTTGTTCGTCCGCTGCCGCCGGTTAACAATGGAGTAAAACAAAAGAAAACGAAGCCGCCGTATGGCTCCATTCGCGGCTTCGGATCCGTTGTGCCCCGGCCCGGGACATTCTGCGGCGATGTCTATGAACTTTCGACTTTAACAGGGGGTCTGCCCGACTTTTGGGATTTGGATCCGATTGGCTCGCTTTACACAGATTGGCTGGCTGTGCCGGATCAAGTCGTGACAAGAACCGAAGGCATTCCAGGAGTCACCAACCGAACCGCGTGGTTTGGCATCGATTATCACGGTGAATTCTGGGTCGCCACGCCGGGCGAATACGATTTCAGATTGACTTCCGATGATGGTTCGCGGCTCTATATAGACGACCAACCGGTCATCGATCTGGATAGCGTTCATGCGGCGTTGAGCAAAGACGGTCACATGACGCTCACTGCGGGCAAACACACCATCCATGTTCCCTATTTCCAGGGACCTCCGGACTCGGTGGCTCTGATATTGCAGGTTAAAGCGCCGGGCGAAGAAAAATTCAGAATCTTCGATCTGCGCGACTTCACAGCGCCTGTTGGGACGGAGTGAGCCTCCGGGCGCCCCAGGTCCGAATTTTCGAAGCTGGAAACCATAAACTCCATGCGAGCGAATAGCGAGCCCTTGGCCCCACCGCAAGTGGCTACCCCAGCTGGCTGACCTTCACCTGCAACTTATCGAAGTCCACGGTGCCCAGGCCGCGCGCGGCGGCCATCTCCAGGTAAGGCATCTGCGCGGGGTCGAGATTCCAGTAAGCCTTGGCTGCATAGGCGTCGATGGCCACCGGATCGGTTCCGGCGATGATGGTCTTCTTTGTCGCTACGTCTTCGAGGTTGCCGCCAGTGGGGCCGTTGCGCAGCAGAATGCGGTAGCAGTCGAGCATCGTGAGCGTGGGCAGCATGAAACTGGCCAGATCGGCGAGGCTCTGATGAATCTGCTGGTGCAGGCGGTTGCGCTCGCCGCCGAGGATCCCGTACCAGTTCTTCATACCCAGCGTTGCGCCGGTGAGGACGTGATGCTTGGCGATGGGCAGGTTGAAGATTTTATCGGCTTCGAGGAAGGGCGTGAAGATGGGCCAGCTCTTCAGCACCACGCCGCCCACCTCCACTTCGCGGAAGAGCTCGGGATCGGGCAGGATGACCTCGGCGTGCTCGGCGAGCGCCGCGGCCTGAATGCCGGAGCGATGGAAGCAGCGTCGAGCCTCGTTGCAACTTACGTCGGTGACGATGACGCGCTTGGCGCCGGCCTGCCAGCACTGGCGGACCATCTCGGCGACCAGATCGGGGTTGGTGTTGGCGGCCTGCTCCGGGGTGCGGTCCCAGGCGATGTTGGGCTTGATGACGACAACGTCCTGGCGGCTGACGAAGCGACGAATGCCGCCCAGATTTTCGAGCGCCTGAGCCACCAGCGCGCGCGGTTCGCCGTTCTGGACTACGGTGAGATGCGGCCATTGCGGATCGGACGCGATGCGATGGTCGCGACGCGCCTGCTCGGCCTGCGCCGGGAGCGGACGGAAGCTGTGCTCGCTGAGCCAGACGGCCGCACCCGTTGCGCCTGCCGCCACACCACCTACGCGCAGCAGTTGCAGCAGAGCCTCGCGGCGCGTGAGGCCTTGCGCTGCGCCTTGCATCTCTTCCGGCTTGCGATCGTTTTCCGCGGCCATGGTGATCCTCCCCGGTCAGACTTCAATCAAATGAATGCGCTGGGGATCATTCGTGCCCAGATTGTGAGCCTTGTCAGCAGCAGTTACAATGTAGCTCGGAGGACGGCCCACGGCTTCCAGCGTCTCTATGCCCACCTCGGCGCGCTTGCGTGCGATCATCTGCCATGCGGTGTGATCGACGGCGACGCGATCCTCGCCAACGATGAGCGCATTCGGCTGCCAGAGACGCTCCGGGCGGAAGCCCGGCCCGCCATCATAGACCGACGACATCGCGTCTCCGATAGTGAAGCGAACCTTCTCGCGAACGGTGGAGATGCAATTCAGGTCGGCGACGGCGGGATTGCAGTTGTTCGCATGAAGTTCAAACGGCTTCTGCACGACGCCGTACATATTCTTCATTGAGAAGGTGACGCCTGCCATTTCGTGGTCCTTGAGAATGGGCAGATTGATCACCATCGCGCACTCGCGGGTGAGAATCTTGGCCAGCTTGACGCTGATTGTGCCGAACGCCACTGGCTGATCTTCATAACCGGCTACATCATTGCCGAAGACGCGAATGCGGCTGGGATCGGTGTTCACGGTGAGTCCGCAGGCCTGAAGGCTGCGGGCATCCCGCTCCCAGACGATAATCTCTCCCGGTTTCACGCCCGCCTGCTGCAGCCGCTCGCAGATGGCCATCACCAGTGCAGCATGAGTCGAGATGCCCTTGCCGCCCAGGCCGTTGACCTTGAGGCCGATCACCTTGCCGACCGGGACAATTTGCTTCCATGCCTCGATGGGCTTGTTGCGGCCCGTGTACGAGGCAATGGCGCGGTCGAGCAGAGCCTGCACGCGCTTCTCATCCAATTGCCCGCTGGCATCATGCAGTGCAGGGTCGCGCGCCACCACGACTTTGGATTTGCCGCTCTCGGCATGCGTGTCGAGCGTTGCGGCCAGGCCCAGCTTGCTGTTCGAACTGAGCAGCACGGCTCCCGCGGCTGCGGTCTTCATGAAATCACGGCGGTTATTCATCGTAATCCTCGCTTCTCTGCGTTGAATATCAATGTTTTCATTTACAGTTTCGCTTCCACGCCATGCGCCAGGGCCAGCAGAACAGCTTGCGCGTTGGGCGCGGACTCGTAAGCCGTGATGCGCACCAGCGTTGGGCCTTTGCGGAAGGTGATGCTCTGCGCATAGGCCAAACCCGCATCGCCCAGTTGCACCGTCTGCGCCTCCTTGGACTGCCCTTTCTCCATGATCTTGCTCGCTCCGGCCGCATCCTTCATCGTGTACACGTCCACGGTCGCCTCCAACAGACCTTGATACTTGTAGTCGGATGTGGATGTGGAGATCACTCCGGCCGAGAGGTACTGCTCGGCATCGCCGTCGATGTACTGCCACAAGTCCTTGGCGGCAAAGACGCGGGTCTCGCTGGTTTTTTCCCAGCCGGCAACAGCGCCCGACGCGGGGAAGGGATCGACGATCTTCTTCTTGCATCCTGTACCGGCCGCAGCAGCGACAATAATAATTGCCGCGACGGCCAGCATCAATTTCATTGAGTAATATTTCATAGAAAAGTCTCCTTTATTTTCTGTTGAGCAAAATTTGACTGCTTGGTGAGCGGCTTTCGCCGATACTGGTGACGTAGACGGCGGGGTGCTCCTGCAACGGGCAGGCATACTCGCAAGCGCCGCAGCCCACGCAGCGGCTGGGATCGACGCGCGGCTGCTTCAGCGTCTTAGTGTTGCCCGCGGAATCGATGACCTGCGCCTCCTGCACATAAATCGCCTTGGGCGAGACCGGGCACCACTCCTCGCAGACGATGCACTCGGTGGCCAACGCCCACGGCAGGCAACGGCCGCGGTCATAAAACGCAGTGCCCAATCGGATCGGCTGGTTCTGCTGCTGTGCGCCTACGCCGACGACCCAGCCTTTTTCCCTGGGCGTGATCTGCCAGATTGCGCCGGTGGGGCAAACCTCCGAGCAGAGCACGCAACTCGGCTCGCAGTAGCCGATGCGCGGCACCAGTGTGGGCGACCACAATCCCTCCAGGCCGGCCTGATCGAGCGTGGGATGCAGCGCGTTGTTGGGGCAGGCCTTCATGCACTCGCCGCAACGAATGCAGCGGGAGAGGAAGTCAGGCTCGTCGAGCGAGCCGGGCGGGCGCAGCAGCCGTTCATGGCGGCTCTTGCCCAGGCCGGTGTTCGCGCGCATCAGCGGAACAATCGCGGCTCCGGCGGCAACGCCGGCGAACGTGCGGCGACGGCCCAGGTCGGGCGATGCGACTTCGGCTTCGTTGCGAAAGAACTTGAATTGCAGGCTGTCGTGCGGGCAACTGTCCACACAGTTCATGCACATCAAGCACTCGGCCTTGCGCCACGGCGCGCCGCCGATGGGATCGTCGCCGCCCTGGCAGTGGAGCAGGCAGCGATTGCATTTGTCGCAGGCGGCAGGGTCTTTGTGCAGCCCCAGAATCGACCAGCGCGAGACCGCTCCCAGCAGCGCCCCCAGCGGGCAAATCGCGCGGCACCAGAACCGTGTCACGCGCAAGCTGGCCGCAAGAATCGCGATAAACAGAATCCCCAGCACCAACCCTTGCTGGTAGTGCGGCTGGCGCAGATCGAGTACCAGAACTTGCAGAATTGAGTGCAGCGTCCCGCCGGTCGCTTTGATCGCCGCAATGTGGCTGTGTTCGAGCGGGGTGAAGATAGCGCGCGCGGCGGCGTTGATCGCCGGCAGAAATGACAGGCCGAAGGATCGCACCAGCAAACTGAAGGGATCAAGCCAGCCCAGCGCCGCCGAGCCGAAGCAGGCCGCGACGAGCCCGGCGATCAGGACAAGATACTTCCAGGTCTGCCAGCGCTTGTAGCGGTTGGCCTCGATGCGCTGCTTACCCCGCTTGGCCTCCGAGGGAAAATTGCCGACGAAGTGCTGCAGCGTGCCCATCGGGCAGATCCAACCGCAGAAGAAGCGGCCCAGAAAGAGCGTGGGCACGAGGATGACAAGGCACCAGATGAGGCCGCGATAGAGCGCGTGTCCGGCCAGCGCATTGACCAGCGCCACCAGCGGATCCCACTCGAAGAACAACCGCACCGGCGCGCTCAGGTGTATCTCCGTCGTGCCTCCGGGAAAGAGGCTCCACGAGGTGAAGAACAGCAACCCGAGAAAGAGCATCAGGAAAACGATCTGCGAGATTCTACGTAACCTGGGCAATCGGGACGGACTCAAGCAATGCCTCCACACGCGCGGATGCTTACCGTACATGATCGATGATTCGCGCTTAGGCAGCCGTCGGACTGTGATCTGCATCACCTATTGGCGGGTACCAGGGCTGCAAAGACGAGAGCCGGTGTATCCGTCTGAAGGGTGAGATCAGGGGTAGATGCGGTGCAAGGTGCGGGCGAAAGGGATGGTTTCGCGGACGTGGTCCAGGCCGCAGATCCAGGCGACCGCGCGCTCGATGCCCATGCCGAAGCCGCTGTGGGGGACGCTGCCGTAGCGGCGCAGGTCCAGGTACCACTGGAAGGCTTCCCTGGGCAGGTTATGCTGCTCGATGCGGGAGTTTAATAACTCATAACTCGAGACACGCTGCGAGCCGCCGATGATTTCGCCGTAGCCTTCGGGGGCGAGCACATCGACGCAGAGGGCGTAGCGCGCGTCGGCGGGGTCGGGTTCCATGTAAAAGGCCTTCACGTTGGCGGGGTAGCGATGGACCATCACCGGGCGGTCGTATTGCGAGCTAAGCCAGGTTTCATCCGGGGAGCCAAAGTCGTTGCCGTATTCAAAGGGAGCTTCTAACTGGCCGTCCTTGTAGGCCTGGTTGAGCATTGCGGCGGCTTCGTCATAGCGCAGACGCGGAAAGGGCGGACAGATGGATGCGAGCTTGGCGGGGTCGCGGCCAATAACAACTAACTCCGCGGCGCGATTCTTGAGGACACTTTGGACGATATGCGACAAGAAGTTTTCGGCTAACTCGAGCAGCCCGTCGAGGTCCATGAAGGCGACCTCCGGCTCGATCATCCAGAACTCGGTGAGGTGGCGGCGGGTTTTGGATTTTTCGGCGCGGAAGGTGGGGCCGAAGCTATAAACCTTTCCCAGCGCCAGCGCGGTGGATTCAATGTATAACTGCCCGGATTGAGTTAGAAAAGCCGGGTCGCCGAAGTAATCGACCGGAAAGAGCGTGGATGTGCCCTCGCAGGCCGCCGGAGTCAGGATTGGCGGGTCGGTCCTGATAAATCCGTTGCTGTCGAAATACTCGGCCGCCGCTCTCATGATCTCGGCGCGGATGCGCAGGATTGCGGACTGGCGAGGCGAGCGCACCCAGAGGTGGCGATGGTCCATCAGGAAGTCGACGCCGTGCTCCTTGAGGGTGATGGGGTAGGGGTCGGCCTCCGGCACGCGCTGGACGACCTGGAGGCCTTCGACATCGAGCTCGTAGCCTCCCGGCGCGCGCTTGTCGGCGCGGACCTTGCCGGTGACAATGACGCTGGACTCCTGCGTCAGGCCTTTAAGCGTCTCGAAGACTTCAGCCGGCACGCTCTTGATGTGGGCCACGCCCTGGATGGTTCCGGTGCCGTCGCGGAAGATGGGGAAGAGCAGCTTGCCGCTCTCGCGGAGGTTGTAGAGCCACCCGCGCAGGGTGACGGACTGGCCTTCGTGGCGGCCGATGGTGGCGATAGTGACCACCTGCGGCACCTGCGGTGCGGCGGACGGCACCTGCAGTGCGGCGGACGGCACCTGCAGTGCGGCAGACGCCGCTTGCGCGGCAGGAGTGATTGGATCATCGGGCATGGAGTTCCTCAGTGGCCTATCTGGCCAGACACTCTAGGATAGCGCTTGCAGCCACCTGCGGTGCGGCAGCCACCTGCGGTGGGGCAGACGCCGCTTGCGCGGCACAAGTGATCCGGTATTGCCGACGGCGGTGAATGATTCTGAATCCCCGGATTGTCTGAAACGTCTATGTTGATGAGGGCATTAGCGCAGTGAGGGTGTTTTCGCGATAGGAATCGCCGCGTAGCCGATGACGAAAAGGAGAATCCGGATGAATCCCAAGGTTGATGAACATTTGAGTAAGACCAAAAAGTGGCGGGAAGAGTCTGAGGAATTGAGGAGGATCATTCTTAACTGCCAACTGACCGAAGAATTGAAATGGGGTCAGCCTTGTTACACGTTTCAGAATAAAAACGTTGTATTAATCGGTAAATTCAAAGAATATTGCTCGCTATTGTTTTTCAAAGGCGCCTTATTGAAGGACGATCATGGGATTTTGAAAAGGCCTGGGGAGCATACGCAAGCCGGGCGTTTGATCCGGCTGACCAGTGTTCAAGAAATCATTGAGATGGAAGCCATCTTGAAAGCCTACATTCATAAAGCTATTGAAGTGGAAAAATCCGGTTTGAAAGTGATATTAAAAAAGCATTCGGAATACAAAATACCTGAAGAGCTTCAAAATAAACTGGATGAAAATCCGGCCTTCAAAACTGCATTTTATGCTTTGACTCCAGGACGGCAAAAAGCCTACATTCTTTATTTTTCTGCGCCCAAGCAATCCATAACCCGTGTGTCAAGGATTGAAAAGAATATGCAGAAAATTCTCGATGGAGAGGGACTGAATTAGAAGGGTTCTCGAGCACACACGGATTAGTCTGCCGAGCAATTCATTGCATCGGAACCTATCCCGAATACGGTCCATTCCTCTTCTGGGCCGGTCGATCCTGGCAACGGCAAATGGTATTCCGCATGCCGTGGGTTGCCGAACCGCTTTGTTTTATCAGCCAACCTTGTTATGCTTGCTGGCAAATGGAAATTGCGGCGATTCAAACGCATGGCCTCACCCGGCGCTTCGGTGCGCTGGCGGCCGTTGAGGATGTCACACTGAGCGTGGCCCAGGGGCAGTTCTTCGGCTTTCTGGGGCCGAACGGGGCGGGCAAGTCCACCACCATCAAGATGCTCACCGGGTTGCTGGAGCCGACGGCGGGGACGGTGGAAATTCTGGGCCAGCCCTTTGGGGCCGGCGCGCTGGAGCTGAAGCGGCAGATTGGCGTGGTGCCGGAGGGAATGGCGCTGCTGGGCCGGCTGACCGCTCTAGAATATCTGCATTTTGTAGGCCGCATGTACGGGCTGGACCGCGAGACCACGCGCCAGCGTACGCAGGAGCTGTTGGAGTTTATGCAACTGGCCAATGAGAGCCGCAAGCTGGTGACCGACTTCTCGCACGGAATGCAGCGCAAGCTGGCCATGGCCGCGGCGGTAATTCACGGGCCCAAGGTGCTCTTTCTCGACGAGCCCTTCGAGGGCGTGGACGCGATTGCGGCGGGGATGCTGAAGAGTATGCTGCAGGGGATGCTCAACCGCGGCGCGACGATCTTTTTGACCACGCACGTGCTGGAGATTGTGGAGCGACTGTGCAGCCATGTGGCCATCATCAGCAAGGGCCGGCTGGTGGCCAATGGCTCGCTGGCCGAACTGCACGCCGGAGTGGTTTCCACACAGCCGGAGGCCGAGAAGGAGCAGCGGCTGACTCTCGAAGAGATCTTTCTCTCGATTGTGGGCGCGGGCGGGCTGGAGCCGGCGCAGGAGCTGTCATGGCTGGCTTGAATGGGGTTGCCCCAGGCTCCAGCCAAAGTCTGGGCGCGCTGAGCGCTACGGCGCGGGCGCAGTATGCAGCCATGGCCGCCCTGCGCTGGCATATCTTCGTAAACGGACTGCGCACCAAACAAGGCGCGTTTGAGCTGGGCGCGCGCACCGTCTCGTTTGTTGTTTATGCCTTCATGGGGCTGGCGCTGGGCACCATCATGGGTGCGAGCGCTTATGCACTGGCTTCCGATAAAAAGTGGCAGTTCTTGCCGGCCGTCTTTTGGGCGGTGTGCATTCTCTGGCAGGTGGGTCCGGTGATGCTGGCCTCGTTTCAGGAACAGTTTGATCTGGGCATCTTGCTGCGCTTCCCGGTGCGCTTCAGATCGTACTATCTGTTGTACGTGGTCTTTGGGCTGGCGGATATCTCCACCATCATCGGCGCGATGTGCTGCCTGGGTATCTTGACGGGCGTTACGATGGCGCGGCCGGAGCTCTTTGCCTGGACGGCGCTGTCGCTGACGGCTTTTGCGGCCTTCAACATCCTGCTGGTGCGCGCCGTCTTTGCCTGGATCGACCGCTGGCTCTCGCAGCGCAAGACGCGGGAGATTGTGGGCGCGCTGTTCATGATCTTCCTGTTGAGCCTGCAACTGCTGAATCCGGCGCTGCACCAGAAGCGCCATCAGCACCCGCAAACTACACAGGAGCGTGTCGAGAATTTTCGCAGGATGAGGACCGAGTATGCGCCCTGGATAAAGACTGCCAACGTCGTGCAACAGGCTCTGCCGCCAGGGCTGGCCGCGCAAGCGCTCCTGCAGGCCGGCAATCGGCAGCCTGTGGGGGCATTGACGTCGCTGGGCGTGCTGGGGATGTGGGCGCTGGCCGCGGGGAGCGTACTGGCCCGTCGTTTGAGGGCCGAGTATCGCGGCGAAAACCTGGGTTCGGCGCCAAGAAGGGAAACGAGCTCGGCTAAGGCTTCCCCGGTGCGAGCCACTCTTGATCGGCGCGAGGGCGGCTGGCGGCTGGGCGGTTCCAGCCCCATTGCCGCGCTGATGGAAAAGGAGGCGCGCAGTTTAATGCGCACATTGCCGCTGCTATGGGCGATAGGCGCGCCCCTGTTGATGGTGCTGGTGCTGGCCAGCATCTATCGCAGCAACGCCGCCGGGAATTCATTTTCATTCGCGCTGCCGTTTTACGTCGCCTTCGCGCTGATGGGCTTCACGCAGATGTTTTCCAACAATCTGGGCGCAGAGGGAGCGGGTATTCAGTTGCTGTTTCTTTCTCCTACGCCCATCCGTACCGTTTTTCTGGCCAAAAATCTCTTTCATTTCCTGCTTTTCTGGCTGGATGCGCTGTTGGTCGGCATTCTGACTACTCTGCGCCTGGGATGGCCGCAAGGCGTGACCGTGGCGGCCACAGCGGCCTGGATTCTCTTTGCCCTGCCCTTTTGCCTGGCCGTGGGCAACATCTTTTCGCTCAGAATGCCCTTTCGCATCAATCCGGGGCGGATGACGCGGCAGCGCGGATCGCAGGCCAACGCGCTCTCCAGTATGCTGCTGATGCTGGTGATCATGGCTGTGGGCGCGGCGGTCTTCTGGCTGTCCTGGTTCTTTGCTTCTCCGTGGATGGCCGTGCCGGTCTTTCTCGCACTGGCCGGGGCCTCGGTCTTCGCCTGGCTGCGCGGGCTGGGCAACGTAGACAGGCTCGCCAACCAGCGCAGGGACACGCTGCTGGCCACGCTGATGAAGGACAGTGGACAGTGAACAGTGGTCAGTTTTCCGCTGACGGCTGTCCACTGTTGTTAGAACGGTATATCGTCGTCGGAGATTTCGGTTTGCTGGGTGTAATCGTCCGGAGCTCCGGCGGCTGCCGGGGGGCGCTGGTCAAAGCTGGCCGCCGAACTCGATGTGCTTGCCGGCCGGCTGTAGCCGCCCGCGCTCGCGCCGCCCGAGCCTTCGTCGCGGCCGGAGAGCAGCACCAGCTCATTGACGAGAATTTCGGTGCGATACTTCTTTACGCCGGTCTCCTTGTCGTCCCAACTGTTGGTCGAAATCTTGCCCTCGATGTACAGCTTGGAGCCCTTCTTCACGTAGTCGCGGACGATCTCGGCGGTGCGCTTGAAGGCTTTCAGGTTGTGCCATTCGGTGCGGTCCTGCCAGTTGCCCTGCGCATCCTGGTAGCGGTCGCTGGTGGCCAAGCCGAAGCTGGCGACCATGACGCCGCTGGGGGTGGAGCGAATCTCCGGGTCCTTGCCCACATTTCCCAAGAGAGTGACTTTGTTGATGCTTCTTGCCATGTTGATTCTCCAGTCATCGAAAAGCATAGCAGACGATCAGCGTCTGCGGGAATTGGCGCGGTTGCGCAGAGCCTTGGCCGCCCCCAGCGCCGTCAGCAGGCCGCCAAAGGGAATGCACATTAGCGCGACGATCAGGGCGAACCAGCCGGCGTTGGTGTGGGCGCCGGTGGGCGAGTAGCCGCCCAGCAGGGTTTGCAACAGCATCACGGCCAATAGCCCCGCTGCGAGCATCGACGCGCCCCATTGCAGCAGTTGGCGGGTGCCGTCATTGGGCGGGTTCGGGTTGACTGTAGGCATTGTCGCTCCTATCCTTGCGCGAGGCGCAACATCGCCCAGGTCACCACGCCAGTGATGGAGACGTAGAGCCAGAGCGGGAAGGTCCAGCGGGCGACCTTGCGGTGCTGCGGAATCCGCCCGCTAAGCGAAAAGAAAAACGTGACCAGAATCAACGGCAGCGCCACGGCTGCCAATACAATGTGACTGATGAGCAGGGGGTAATAAATGAGACCTAGTTTGCCGCTTGCTGGATATTTCACTTCAGCGTGCATGTAGTGATGCAGAAGATAGCTCATCAGAAACAAGCTGGAGAAGGCGAAGGCCGAGATCATGGCCGCACGATGCGCATTGACGCGTCGTGCATTGATGAAGGTGTAACCAATCAGCAGCGCCGTTGCGCTCAGGCCGTTCAATGTGGCATTCAGAGCGGGCAAAAAGGCGTACCGGCTAGTGGACGCCGCGGCCGGATGGACATAGATCAGCCACAAAATGAATAGGCAAGCCGCCGCGCTGACGGCAAGAATTAAGGCGATGGCGGATTGGGTATTCGACGATGGGAGTTCGGTCGTCATGGCTTCCTTAGACTTTCGCAACGGCGCAGAGCATCAACGCGGTAAAGAGCAGGGGCAGATAGAGGACGCTGACTTTGAGGAGATCGCGGGCGATACTGCGGCTTTGGTCTTCATCCTTTATGCGCAGGATGCGGGCGAAGCGGATGGTGTAGGCCAGGTAAAACAGGCCCAGCGCGCCGGCCAGAATCGCATAGGTCAAGTTGGCCATTCCCAACAGCCAGGGCGCAAGGCTGACGGGGATCATCACGACCGCAAAGAAGAGCGCCTCGGCCACGGTGGACCAGCCGTCGGGCTGGACGACCGGCAACATGCGAATCCCGGCGCGGGCGTAGTCGTCGCGGTAGAGCCAGGCAATCGACATGAAGTGTGGAAACTGCCAGACAAAGAGGATGGCGAAGAGGGCCACGGCCGGCCATTCGATCTGACCGCGAGCGGCGGTCCAGCCCAGCATGGGGCCCATCGCGCCGGGGAATGCGCCGATGAAGGTGGCCAGCGCGGTGAAGCGTTTGAGAGGAGTGTAGATGGCCACGTACGTGAAGGCCGTCAGCAGCGCCAGCGCCACGGTGAGCAGGTTGGTGGTGAGCGCCAGCCACACCGCGCCGAACGCCAGTGCAGCCAGGCCAGCCAGCACGCCCTGCGGCAGAGAGAAGCGGCCCGCGGCCATTGGCCGGTCGGCGGTGCGCTTCATGCGCGCGTCAATCTTGCGCTCCAGAGCCTCGTTCAGCGCACCGGCTCCAGCCGAGACCAGGCCGATGCCAAGCAGCGTGTCGAGCAGGCCGCGCTGCATGCTGGTGATGCCCGACTGCATGGAGCCCAGATAAAAGCCGCCCCAGCCGGTGACCAGCACCAGGCCGACGACCTTGACCTTGAAGAGCTCGCGCAGGTCGTGGATGAGCGTGGCCGTTGCGCCGGGGCTGGGCGCGTGAATGTGCGCCGGACCGAAGGCCTGCCGGGCGCTGTCTGTGGCGGTCGCGACGAATTCTGGCTGAGTGGCGTGAGTCATTGGGACGAGTCAAAACCTCAGGGTTTGCGCCGGGAGAAGATTGCTGCCGGGAGCCTGTGTCGATGATAGCAAGCGTGGTTGTTTGGGGGTGAAGTGGCGGCTTATTCCGTCGTCCCTTCACTCTGCGCAGCTGGCAGGCGGACGGTGGCGCGCGCGCCGGGGCCGTCTTCGCGATTGAGGAGGCGGATTTCGCCGCCGTGGGCGCGGGCGATCTGCTGTGCCAGGGCCAAGCCAACGCCGCTGCCGGCGGGCTTGGTGGTGTAGAAGGGAACGAAGAGATTTTCGGCGTTGGCGATGCCCAGGCCGCGGTCTTCTATCGAGACCAGCGCTGCGCCGCCGGCCACGCGCCAACTGACACGCGCACCCTGCGCGCCATTGGCAAGCGAAGCGTCCACGGCATTGGCCAGCAGGTTGATGAACATCTGCTCCAACTGATCCGGATCGGCGTTGAGCACGACCGGCGCTCCCGGTTCATACTGGATTGCCAGGCGCTGTTCCAGATGCACCACTCGCTCCAGCAGCGGCCCAAGCGAAACCGGCCGGAGCTGTGGCGGGGGCAGCTGGGCGAGCTTTCGATAGGACTGCACAAAGCGATGCAGCGCGTCGGCGCGGCTCTCCACCACGCCCAGGCCGCGGCGGAAGTCGCGCAGCGTTGCTTCGTCGCCAGGCAGGGAATCCACCCGCTCCAGCAAGCTGCCGGCAATGGATTTGATGGGAGCCAGCGAGTTGGAAAGCTCATGGCCGAGAACCCGGATCAGCCGCTTCCATGCCATCTGCTCTTCTTCCTGGAGCGGGAGGCTTACATCGGCCAACAGGAGCAGTGTATGGGGCGCGCCGTCCTGGCGGAAGGCCGCTTTGCGCAGCAGCCAGCGCGTAGGCTTTGCGCCGAAGGAGTGAGTGGTCTGATCGGGCGCGGCCAGCAGCTCTTGCAGGCCGAGTTCGCGCGCGCTCTGGTTGTAGCAGCGGGCCAGAGGCCTGCCCAGCAACTGAGCGCCTGAATTGCTCGCCAGTTGCAGCCGGTCATGACGGTCAAAGGCAAACAGAGGCGTGTGCATCACTTCAAGGATGCGCGCCAGCAGAGCCGTGGCCTCCAGCGAACGGACGCGCTGCTTTTGCAGCAGATCGGCGAGAGCGTTGATCTCGGTTGCCAGCTCGCCCAGCGCGTCTTCAGAGCCGGCTCCGCGCGCGCGGAAGGAGTAGTCGCCCTCGCGCAGCGAAGCGACGACGTTGGAGAGCGTCTGCAAGGGCCGGACCATGCCTTCGATCAGCGCCGCGGCCACCAGCAGCAGATAGAGAAGCAGGCAGACGATGAGCAGAATCGCGGGAGCAAAAGAGATTTTCTGCTGGTAGAGAAAGATGCCAACAAAGATCAGCGCGGGCAGCGACAGCAACAGACAGAAACGCCACACCCGGCGGATGGCCGAGCTGACGCGGCGCGCCTTCCTCTCAGAGCCCATATTTCTCGATGCGGCGATAGAGCGCTGCGCGGCTCAGGCCCAGCGCCTCGGCGGCCTTGGAGATGTTGCCGTCGCAGCGGCGCAGAACCTTGCGGATGAGCAGGGCTTCGACCTCGTCGATACTCATGTTCTCATACGAGGTAGCGGGGGAGCGCGCGGGGGCGATGGCCAGGCTGACCGGCTCGATCTCGCCGCCGCGGCAGAGCAGCACGGCGCGCTCCACCGTGTGTTCCAGCTCGCGCACGTTGCCCGGCCACGCATACTGCATCATCTGCTGCATCGCGTCTGGCGAGAAGCCGTCAACCTGCTTGCGATAGCGCGCGCGGTTGCGGCTCAGGAAGTGCTGGGCCAGCAGCGGGATGTCCTCGCGCCGGTCGCGCAGGGCAGGCAGATGGATTTCCACAGTGTTGATGCGGAAGAGCAGGTCTTCGCGGAAGTTGCCTGCCTTGGCCTCGGCGTGCAAATCGGCGTTGGTGGCGGAGAGCAGGCGCACATCGACGCGGCGGGTCTGCGAGGAGCCGACGCGCTCCAGTTCTCCCGTCTCCAGAACGCGCAGCAGTTTGGCCTGCTGGCGCAGCGGGACGTTGGCGATCTCGTCGAGAAAGAGCGATCCGCCGTTGGCCAGCTCGAAGCGTCCGATGCGGTCGCTGCGGGCATCAGTGAAAGCGCCCTTCACGTGGCCGAAGATCTCGCTCTCGAAGGTTCCCTCCGGCAATCCGCCGGCATTGACCGCGACCAGCGCCATGCGCGAGCGCTGCGAGGCGGCATGCAGCAGTTTGGCGACGATCTCTTTGCCCGTGCCGTGCTCGCCAGTGATGAGAACGTTGGCGTCGGAAGGGCCGACCTGAGCGATCAATTCCAGGACCGGCTGCATGGAGGGCGCGCCGGCGACAAACTCCGGCATCCCTTCGGAGCGCAACAGGCGGTTTTCCATCTCCAGCTGGCGGGCGCGGCGCAGTGCCTGGTGCAGCTCGGCGTGGACGCGGATCAGCGAGAGCAGCCGCTCGTTCTCCCAGGGCTTCTGGATGAAGTCGCGCGCGCCGCGCTTGATGCTTTCGACGGCCAGGCTTATGTTGCCCCAGGCGGTCATCACGATGACTGGCAGCCGCGCGTCGAACTCCCGGATGCGAGCCAGCAGGTTCAGGCCTTCCTGGCCGGAGGTGGTGTCGCGGGTGTAGTTGAGGTCGATCAGCAGCACATCGTAGTCGCGTTCGCCCAGAGCTTCCAGCAGCAGTTGGGGCGAGCGCACGCAGTCCACGGCGAAGCCCTGCGGCACCAGCAGCAATTCGACGGCCTCCAGAATATGCGGCTGATCGTCGGCAACCAGAACGCGAATTGGCTCTAGCTTACTCGTGATGGTCTGCCTCCACTACGCATGATTTGGCGTCGGCAATCGAGATTCCGTGCGCCTGGAGCAGCGAGCCGGTTGCGTACCGGCGACCGATGCGGCAGTCTTCGCCCGTGAACCCAGCGGCTGCAACGATCGGCGCGGCGGCGCGATGCAATACTGGTTGTGTCGAGGCGTGCATAGTCCCTCTCCGTGATTCTACGGCTAGTGAGTCACTACGCCCAATTTTGCGTCGTCGATGGAGACTCCTGTCCGCTCCAGCGTCTCCCCGATGGCGCGGTCGATATCCACCTTCGCCTTCTCGTAGGCCGTTTGTGCAGTGTCCAAAGCGGACTCGGCTTGGGCCAGCACGCTTTCCGCGTTCAGCGTATCGAGGCCGGATTTGGCGCCGAGCAACCGTTCCTGTTTGGTGATGTCGAAGGTCTTCTGGGCAAGATCGCGCGCTTTCTGGGCTGCTACGACGTGGGCCTGAGCCTGTTCAAGAGCAAACTTCGAGTTGCGCACGTCGAAGCGAATGCCTTTCTGCTGCTGCTGGGAGGAGATCTGGCTCTGGCGGTACTGCAACACGGCGCGGAATTGATCGGCCTTGGCCTGGCGGTTGCGCAGATTGATGGAAAGCGTCATCCCGACCTGGTATTCCGGGGACGAGTAATTGAATGTGTTCACGAACATGCTGGGAAAGCCCGTGGGCAGACTGGTGGAGCAATCCTGCGTGCTGGGGTTGCACAAGGGATTCACGGGACCGGCGGTGCCTGCGCCGGCGTAAAGGCCATACAAGTTGAGAGTCGGCAACAGCTCGCTGTTGATGTCCTTCAGGGCCTGCTTCTGGACTTCGGCCTGCATCTGGTAGATGGCGACCTCGGGCCGCTTCTTCTCGGCTTCGGAGATGAGTTCGTCGATGGTTTTGCCGGCATTCGGATCGGGATCTCCATGCATATCGAGCGGAATGACCGGCATCTCGTCGATCGTGGGATCGTCGATCTTGGTGAGCGCGTTCTTCATCAGCAGCTCGTTCAGCCGAAGGCTGGCGCGCGCCACCGTGAGGTTGCCTTCGGCTTGAGCCACGGCAGACTGATCCGTCATGACCTGCATCGCGGGGATGGCCTGGAGTTCGAGCTGCTTCCGATCGTCGGAGAGATTCTTGTTGGCGAAGCCGAGTGAGCGCTCGCTGATCTGCTCGCTCTCGTAGGCATTCACGAGATCCCAGTAGATATTCTCGACCTGAGTCACGGTGGCGATGACCTGTGCCTTGAAGGCAAGGTCGGTGATCTGGGAGTTGCGCTTGGCAATGCGGATAAAGCGCTCGTTGGTGGCGACTCCGAAGCCGGCTAGAATGGGCTGGGCGATTTGCACTCGAAAATTGGAATACAGTTCAGGATTGATGAGGTTGTAAGGAGTGTTGCTGGCGACACGCTGGCCGAGATAATTGATCTGGACGCCCGTGCCGATGGGGAACGACTGGGAATAAGTCGACAGGACCTCAATCGTGTTGGTCTTCAGATTCGGCACGCCGGTCAGAATCTCATTGGCTTCCTGGGTGACGTTGTGATCGACGTAGCCCTGGAAGGTGAGGGAGGGATCGAACGATGAAACGCTGGTGCCGGCACCGAGGGTCGAGGTGACGATGCCGCCAGTGCCGGCGGAGAATCCGGATCCGGATGAGCCGCCACCGCCGCCGGTGGAAGCGGCAAACCCGCCCTGGGTTCCCTGGACGACGGCGGTGTTGACGCCGTTGGCGGAGCTGCCCGCTTTGGTGCGCAGGATATCGGTTTGAGCGATGGGAAAGTTATAGCGGAAGTAGGCCAGATCGAGGTTGTTCTCGATGGCCACTGCGATAGCGTCCCGCAGTGAAAGATATATCTTGCCATTGCGTATGAGGTTCTCCATGCGCGGTGAGTTGTTTAGGTCCAGTTCAGGCGCGGTGCTGGGCATGTAGGGCGCAAGCGGTCTGTGCGAGTGGGGCATGGGCACATGAAACGGTCGAGGCGGAGCAAACGACTGCTGCTGCACCTGCTGAATCTGTTGCGCCAACGAAACAGGCGCTGTGGTGGCGCCATTCGTCGCGGGCAAAGGAGCCTCCGGCACAGTTTGTGTGGTCGGCGACGGGGTTTGAGACTGCTGATTCGGCCCCGGATTCTGTGCTTGAGCCTGGGCCGGCAGCTGAGCGGCAGCCGGTGAAGCAGCCAACACCAGACTCGCTTGAAAGAGAAGAATGGCAACACCGGCCTTCATGCCGCGAGCCGAATTAGACTTGAAGTGATTCACTTTGCGCCTGCCTCCGTTGCTCCTGGCTGAAGCATTTCATCGCGCGTGAGCCATCCGTCGCGCAGCTCGATGATGCGTTTGCCATAGCGTGCGTTCACATCCGAATGTGTCACCTGCACAATCGTCGTACCGGCGCGGTTGAGTTCGCAAAAGAGATTCATGATCTCGCGCGCCTGCGTGGAGTGCAGGTTGCCGGTTGGCTCGTCGGCCAGCAGCAGCGCGGGCGCGTGGACCACGGCGCGCGCAATGCCCACCAGTTGCTGCTGCCCGCCGGAGAGCTGCGAGGGAAACAAATCCTTCTTGGCGACGATCTGGAAGCGGTCGAGAATGTCGGCCACCATCCCCTGCCGTTCTTTGGCGGGCAGGTTCTTGTAGGAGAGCGGCAGGTCGATGTTCTCGGCGACGGTCAGGTCGTCCAGCAGGTGATAGCTCTGGAAGACCATGCCGATGCGCTGGCGGGCGAGATCGGCGCGCTGCTTGCGATTGAGCTTGTGCGCGGCGGTTTCGCCGAACCAGTATTCGCCCTTCCAGCCGTCGTCGAGCAGCGCAAGAATGTTCAGCAGCGACGACTTCCCCGCGCCCGACGGGCCCATCACGGTGACGAACTCGCCTTCGCGAATGGTGATTCCGATGCGGCGCAGCACCCAGGTTTCCGTGGGTCCGGTCTGGTAACTGCGTTCTACGTTTTTCAGTTCGATCATGGTGTTACTCCGATCTCAAAGCAAGATTAGGATCAATGGAAGCTGCGCGGCGGGCCGGCAGCCAGGCCGCAATCAGTGAGGCTGCGGCCAGCACGACAACCACCGCAGTGAAGGTGAGGGCGTCGTGGGCTTGCACGCCAAAGATGTATGTGCGCGCAAGGATGACAGCAAACCAGGCAAGCACACCGCCGATGGCGAGTCCGACGCTCACTAACAAGAGCGCGCGGCGCAAAATGAGCGAGAGGATGTTGGCTTGCGGCGCGCCCAGCGCGATGCGCAGGCCGATCTCGCGGGTGCGCTGCGCCACTGCGAATGAGAGCAGGCCATAGAGTCCGACCGAGGCAATCAGCAGCGCCAGCGCGGCGAAACTCTCCAGCAAATGCGCAATCAAAGTCTGGCTGCCGAAGGAATCTTCGACCGCTTCGTGAATGGTTTTTACATCGGTGGTGGTTGCGTCTGGAGCAACCTCATGTAGCGCCTTGTCGAATTGCGCTCGCAGCGAATCGGCGGGGACCGCGCCGCGAATGGCCACCTGCATGAAGGCCGTGGCGATGCCATAGAAAGGGGTTCCTGGCTCAATCTGCGCCAGGCAGAAGTAAATCTCCGGCCTGGTGGTATCGGTGACTTTGCGCTGCTTCACATCGCCGATCACACCCACGATATGCATATTGGCATAACGCCCTTTTCCCATGTAGAAGGTGTGGCCGATAGGATCCTGGCCGGGCAGATATTTGTTGGCGAAGGCCTGGTTCACGACCACCACAGGAGGCTCGGTGGCTGTGTCGTCTTCCGTGAAGAAGCGGCCGCGCAGCATGGGAATACCCATTGCATCGACAAGCCCCGGAGAAGCAAGGCGGCCATCGGCCCGCGGTTCCTGTCCACGCGAAGTTTCTTTGTGGTCGACGTTCCCTGAAACGGTTACCGCAAACTCTGCGCGTAAGGGCAGCACGGAACTGAGTGCCGCCACTTTCACGCCCGGAATCGCATGCAGCCGGTCGAGCAGCGGTAGATAGGCGGTGCGCACGATGTTGGCGTCTCCTTGCGTGCCCTCCATCTGCTCCAGTCTCCCGCCGCCATTGAGAATGATTCCGCCGGTGAGCACGTTCTGTTGAGAAAAACCAAGCGGGACCGAACGCAGGGCATGAATGGTGCGCAAGAAAAGCCCTGCACCGACTAGGAATACGAGCGTAAGCGCAAGCTGGCCTATAACCAGCGCTTCGCGGGTGCGATTCTGGCTGGCGGATGCGGTCGTCGTCACGCCGTGCAGACTGGCCTGAACATCGCGGCGCGTGGCGCGCAGCGCGGGGAAGACGCCGACAAGAATCGCCGTGATGAGCGTGAGCGCTGCGAGGCAGACGACGACTCGCCAATCGAGATGAATGGTTTTGGAGAGCGGCAAATTGCGGGTGATTTGATGCCAAAGCAGTTTGATGGCGGATTGGCCGAGAAGCAGCGCAAAGACACTGCCGATGCCACTGAGTAAAAGGCTCTCGACGATGGTTTGTTGCAACAGACGGGCGCGGCTGGCGCCCAGCGCGGCACGCACGGCCTGTTCACGAGTACGTGAAATGGCGCGCGCCAGCATCAGACTGGTGACGTTGAGGCAGGCCAGAAGCCAAATGCCTAGAACCACGGCATAGAGCAACGTCAGCGGTTTGCGAACCTGCTGGTTTAGCGACTGTTGGTATTCCGTGACTACGATTCTGGGGGGTATGGATGGGCCGTCGGTGGCCTCCTTGGCGATGACGGCCTGCGTGCGCGTCAGTTGATCCGTGAGTTGAGCAACTGTCATGCCGTCTGGCAGGCGTGCGTAGAGGTCTCCCCACCCCGCTTGATCGCCGCTCATTGAAGAGCGGCTGGCCGGATTGATCGCGGCGGGCGACCATATCTGCATCTGCTCTTCAAAGGGAAATGAAAAACCTTTAGGCATGACGCCGAGAATGGTGTAGGACTGGCCCTTGATGGTGAGCGTCTTGCCTGCGATTTGAGGATCGGAGGCGTAGAACTTGCGCCACACCTCTTCACCGATCAGCACCACGCGATTGCGGCCCGGATCGTTCTCCTCGTCGCGGAAGGAACGGCCAAGGATGGGTTGCACGCCGAGCATGGCAGGCAGGCCGGCGGTGACCTCAACCTTCTTCGCCTGGAAGCGGCCTCCGGGAGCGACGATGCTGGCCATAGATTGGTTCAATAGCGCGCCAATCCGCACCTTTGCGCCTACCGCGTCGCGCAATTGGAGCATATTGGCGTAGCTCATCATGTAGTACGGTTCGGAACCCGCGCCTTTAATTTCGACAATGCGATCAGGCTGCGCATAGGGCAGCGGGCGCAGCAGAATCCCGTTCAGCACAGTGAAGACGGCGATGTTTGCGCCCAGCCCCAGCGCCAGCACGGTCACTGCGGTGAACGTAAATCCAGGCGACTTGCGCAACCGGCGCAGCGCGTAGCGAAGATCATGAAGAATAGATCGCATGATTCAGTTCCTTTCTGCTATTCGCCTCTCAAAGACTGCATGGGTTCGACGGATGCGGCGCGGCGAGCAGGCAGCCAACTGGCCAGCAAAGCCACACTCAGCAGAACGAATGAGACAACGGAAACGGCGGCAAAGTCGATAGAGGCAATGCCGTAGAGCGTGCTGTGCATGGCGCGGCCCACGAAGAAAGCGCCGATCAGGCCCAGGCCGAGACCGAGAAGCGCCAGGAGTATGGCTTCCTTGAGAATCAGGGAGACGACGTTGTTGCGGCTGGCTCCGAGGGCCATGCGCAGTCCAATCTCGTGTTCGCGCTGGGCCACGGTAAAGGCCATCACGCCATAGATGCCGACGGCGGCAAGCAGCAGTGCCAGCACGGCAAAGCTGAAGTAGAGCACCATGGTGAAACGATCGCCGGAGAGTATGTCGCTCTTAATTTCATCCATCGTCCTTGGCTGAGCCAGCGCGATCTGCGGATCGACAGCATGGACCGCCGCCGCGATGCTCTTGGTCATCAGTGCGGGGTCGCCCGCGGTGCGCACTCCGATGTTGGCGCTGGGCCAGGGGATTTGCCAAAAGGGAATGGCGATCTCCGGATTGTCCTGGCGGAGGCCACGGCTGCGCACATTGTGATAGACACCCACGATCTGCCAGGAGACGGGCGCGCCCAGCTTGGTGACGCCGGGAATCAGTTCTTCGACGATGAGCCGTTGTTGAAGTGGGTCTTTGTCCTTGAAGTACTTTTGCGCGAAGTTTTCGTTGACCATGGCCACGCGTATGCTGGCTGCGTTGTCCTGGTCAGTGAACGATCGGCCACGGATGACCTGAATGCCAAAGGTTTTGAAGTATCCAGGCGTAACCATCCCGAAGCCCGCGGCGGGCCGCTGCGAGGGGTCGGCGAAGTCGGGTTGGCCGGCGATAGTAAAGGGCATTCCAAATCCCATGCCGTGGAGTGGCAAGCCAGTGCCTGTCGACACATCCAGGACGCCCGGGACCGACTTGATGCTTTCGATCATTCGCTGGTAGTAGGCGGCGATCTGTGCGGGATCCTTGGAGCGCGCGTCGGGCACGGGCAGGAAAAAGGTGTACACATGATGGGTGTTCAATCCGAGATCGACGCGGGTGAGATTCCAGAAGCTATGGATGGCCAAGCCCGCGCCGGTGAGCAGCGTAAGCGCCAGCGCGAACTCGCCGATGACCAATACCTTGCGCAGGCGATGGCGGCCGGAGCCTGATGAAGCGCGTCCGCCCTCCTTGAGTGCTTCGCCGGGATCGATGCGCGTGGCGTACCACGCGGGAAGGCAGCCGAAGAGCAACCCTGCAAGAGTGGAAGCGGCGAGCGAGAATAACAGGATAGGCAGATTCAGGCTGAGGTCAGCCTCGGATGGAAGCGTGCCGGCAGGCATGATGGCGATGAGGCCGCGCAAGCAGAGCGCGCCCACGCCAACTCCGAGAAGGCCGCCGATGAGCGCCAGGACGAGGTTCTCCGTCAGGAACTGGGCAAAGATGTTGGCGCGCGAAGCGCCAAGAGAGATGCGCACGGCCACTTCTTTGTGGCGTGTGGTTCCCTTGGAGAGCAGCAGGTTGGCCACATTCACGCAGGCGATCAAAAGCACAAAGCCCACCGCGCCGAGCAGCATCCACAGGGTCTGGATACGCTCTTTTGGCAGAAAGTCATTCTTCAGCGGCTCCACGAACGCGCCCCATCCCTTGTTGCTTTTGGGAAAGGCCTGTGCGATGTTGGCGGTGACCGTATCCATGTCGGCCTGTGCCTGTTTGATGGTGACGCCGGGCTTCAAGCGGCCCATGGCCAGCAGCCAATGGAAGTCGTGATTCAACTGTTCTGGCTTGAAGACAAGCGGCACAATCAAATTCTGATCGAGGCGATCGGGCTGGCCCGGAGCCATGACTCCGACCACGGTATAGGGTGCGCCATCAATCTGGATTTGCTTGCCGATGATCTTTGGATCGGAGCCCAGGCGCTTCCAAAGCTTGTTGACCAGGACCACGACGCGTTCCCTGCCTGCCACGCCTTCTTCGGGGAGAAAGTCGCGCCCGTACAGAAACTTGACGCCCATCATCTTGTAGAAGCCTGGCGTGGTGGCCTGGCCTTCGACATACTCCGGCTGATCCTTGGTGGCCAGATTGAAACTGCCGCCAGTCCATGCATTCAGGTCCTGAAAAGACTTGCTCTGATCCTTCCAGTCAACAAAGTCCTGCGCCGCAATGCCGTTGTGAAAGCCCTGAATCTTGGACCAGACCATGACGAGCTGGTCGGGCTGGGGATAGGGCATGGGCGCCAGCAGCGTGGCGTAAACCGCCGTGAATATAGCGGTGTTGGCGCCGATGCCGAGCGCCAGCGTGAGCACCGCGGTCAGAGTGAAAACCGGCGACTTATGCAACTGGCGCAGCGCGTAGCGGAGGTTTTGCAAGATCGTCTGCATCACTTGTTTCCTTTCCTACTCAGTGCGTAGTGCCTGTATGGGTTCAATGGTCGCGGCGCGGCGGGCGGGCAGTGCGGCGGCCAGCACTGCCATTACCGCGGTGAGAGTAACTGTTACTGACAATGTAATCGGATCAAAGTTGGTGACGCCGTACAACTGGCTGCGGAAGAGGCGTGCCAGGGCAACAATGGAAGGCAGCGCAATCGCCGTGGCGAAGGCCGCAATGATGGCCATCTCGCGGACGATCAGCACGACGACATTCGACCGTTGCGCGCCCAGCGCCAACCGTACACCGATCTCGCGCGTGCGCTGCTCGGTGGAGTAGGCCAGCACGCCGTAGAGGCCGACGGCGGCCAGCAGCATCGCCAGCGCGGAGAAGCCGATGGCGAGAAAGGCCAGTGCGCGTTCATCGGAAGAGATGCGGTCCACTTGCTGCTCCATGGTGCGCAGGCTATCGACAACCAGCGTGGGGTCAAGTTGATGAATGGCCTGGCGAATTGCGGCTTCAACTGCCTGGGGCGCTTGCGCGGCGCGCGCGTAAACCTCGACTCCGCCTGGATGCTTTCGCTGTAGATAGGGCTCGTAGACCGCGGGGCCAATCTCCGTGCGCAGATCGGCATGTTTGATGTCGCCGACGACACCGACAATGGTCGTATCGAATTTACCGTCGCTGCCGCCACCCTCGACGATGGCGCGGCCCAGCGCATTCTGCGGCGAGCCGAAAAATCGCTTGGCGAAGGCCAGATTGACGACGGCGACACTGGGTTGACCTTTCGCATCTGAAGCGTTGAATTCCCTGCCTACCAGAAGCGGCTGCCGCAGCGTGGCAAAGTAGCCGGGAGTGATCCAAGGCTCCTCGAAGTTCATGTTCTCTTCTTCCGAAGGTTTATAGCCCTGCACGGAGAAGTGGGAACTGTTCGTATCGCCTGAAAGCTCGGGGTCGGTGGTGGCGGCAACGGTAACGACGCCGGGAATACGGCGCAGCGCCTCAAGCGCATTGGTGACGATCTGCGCCGTGCGGTCATCGCCGTAGCCGGAGATGGTGGGATCGAGAGAGAAGACGGCCAGACTTGAAGTCTGGAAGCCGACATCCTGATGGCGGAGATTATCTAGCGTGCGCACGAACAGGCCCGCGCCGCCCAGCAAGATCACACTGAGCGCAATCTGCGCGCCCACGGCGACTTTGCGGAAGCGCTGTGTGTTCTTCGATGCGGTGCCTGCGTTCTGGCGCAGCGCATTGGCCAGATCGGGACGTAGAAAGTGAAAGACCGGCGCAATGCTGAACAGCAGGCTCACCACCACTGAAATCGCCAGCGTGAACAGCAGCACGCGCGCATCGATGGAAGCTGAGTATGGCTCGCTGCCTGGATCGGCGCTGGTCATCAAGCGAACGAGAGTGGTGGCAACCATCGGCGCAAGCGTAAGCCCCGCCGCCGCGCCGGCGATGCCGAGTAGTCCGCCTTCGACTAGCAACTGCGAAACGATGCGGCTGCGCTTTGCGCCGAGTGCGTAGCGCATGGACATTTCGCGCGCCCGGCCCGCGGCGCGCAGCAGCAGCAGTGTGGCCACGTTGATGGCGCACATGGCTACCAGCAATCCGGCCATGCTCATAAGGATGATGAGGGGCGTCTGCAGGTCCGTGCGGTTGGGGGAGAATCCCTTGGAGTCGTCGAAGACTTTAAGGCTCGAATTGTCGAGGAAATTTTTCTTGAAGCGTTCCGATCTCCCTTTATAAAGAGTCAATTCATACGCCCGCAGCGAATGCCAGAGCGGACCGAGGCTGGCCTCTGCCTGCCGGATGGACACGCCGGGCTTGAGGCGCGCCACCAGCGTGAGCCAGACGGAATCGTGACGGTTCAGGTTATCGCGCGGCGCCATCCACGGCATCGCGATCTCGACCATGCTGATGGGGATGAAGAGGCCGGGCTTGTATCCGCCGATGGCGGAGTCGAAGTTCTCCGGCGCCACGCCGAGGATGGTGAAGGAGTGGCCATTGATGAGCACCGTTTGGCCTACAATGTCGCGCGCAGCGCCGAAGCGTGTACGCCAGTAGTTATAGCTGAGGACCGCGACAGAGTTGGCGTTCTTTGCGGTGTCATCCTGCTGGGTGAGCAAGCGGCCCACGGCGGGCTTGAGGCCTAGAAGCTGGAAGTAGTTACCGGTGACGACTTCGGCGTCCTGACTTTCGGCCTGGTTGCGCCAACTGACGCCGACATTGGTTTTGTCCGCGGCCAGCACGCCTTGAAAAACCTGGCTCTGGTCGCGCAGGTCCTTGTACATGGGATAAGAGAAATAGTTGTCGGTATCGCCGCCGAAGCTGCTCATGGAACCGGAGAAGCCGCCGCTCCACTCGAAGCGCACCAGCTCTTTCGGCCGCTCGACGGGCAACATGCGCAGCAGCACACGATCGAAGAGCGTGAAGACGGCTGCGTTTGCGCCGATGCCCAGCGCCAGCGTGACGATCACGGTCAGCGTGAAGCCGGGCGACTTACGCAACTGGCGCAGCGCGTAACGGATGTCCTGAAGCAGTGTGTTCATTCCTCTTCTCCTCGGAGGTGCGAATAGTCTATTCAGAGCGCAATGCCTGCATAGGTTCAATGGAAGCGGCGCGGCGGGCTGGGATGTAGCCGGCCGCGGCAGCGCAAAGCCCGAGCAGCAATGTGTCGCCGATCAGCACCAGCGGATCGTAGGCGCTTACTTCATAGAGTTCGCTGGCGAGCAGGCGGCCGGCCAGAATTGCCGCCGGAAGGCCCAACGCCAAGCCGATGAGAACTTGCCAGAGCGCGCCGCGCATCACCATGCTGACCACGCTGGCGCGGGTTGCGCCCAGCGCCATGCGAATGCCGATCTCGCCGGTGCGACGGGCGACGAAGTAGGACATTACGCCGTAGAGACCGACCGAGGCTAGCATCAACGCCAGAACGCCAAAGATTCCGGTGAGCCGGGCCATCAATCGGTACATTCCATAGTTGTCATCCACCTGCATCTGCATCGTGCGGAAACCGGTGACGGTCAGGTTGGGATCGATGCCGGCCATGGTACGGCGGACCAGCGTCTCGGCGTTCGGCTCCGGGCGTTTGAAGCTGATCACCATCGCTCCGGCAAACTCGGAGCGATTCTCCGCGGAGATGTTTCCCGATTCCTTGTATCCGGTGAATTGCTGCGAGAAGGGGCGCAGAAACACCGGACCTGCTGTATCGCGCGGGTTGGTCTTGAAGTCGCGGAAGACGCCGATAATCTCAAAACTGCTCGAGTAGCGCGGATCGTCGAGGCCGAAGCGCTTGCCAATCGGATCCTGGTTCGGGAAGAACTTCCTGGCGAAAGCCTCATTCACGATCGCAACCAAAGGAGAAGCGGCTGTATCCTGGCTGGTGAATCCGCGGCCGTGCACGATGGGGACGCCAATGGAGTCGAGAAGATGCGTGCTGGCGCGGTTCCACGCGGATACGAAGCCGGCGTGCCGCCTGGGAGCGGAATGTCCCTGCGGAACCACTAGAGAACCCCACATATCATAGAGAGGGCTGTAAAGGGCATACCCAACGTTCTCCACGCCGGGCAGTGCCGAGAAGCGATCCTCGATCTGGCGATCGAGTGCAGGCAGCCGGTCGAGGGTGTACCCAGCGCCGGACGGGTCCATCTCGAAGACATAGCGATTCGCCGTGGCAACTCCGAGGTCCTGCCGTTCGAGGTTGATCAGCGAACGGGTGACGAGCATGGCCACAGCCAGCAGCGCCAGCGAGAGCGCGGCCTGTAGCACAACGAGCGATTTCTGCGGCAGCAGGGAGCGGTCACGCGCGGAGCCGTCGCCGCGGTTCGTGCCTCGCAGTACATCGGCCGGCTGTGCGCGGGATGAGATCACCGCCGGCGCCAAGCCGAAGAGCAGGCCTGTCAGCAACGACACCAGGAACGCGAAACCCAGAACCGGCAGCGACGGACTGGAGCTGATGGGCCAATCCTTTGCACCGGAATATGCGAGGGCCAGGATCAGGCGCGCACCGCCATAGGCGACGGCCAATCCGGCCAGGCCGCCCATGCAACTCAGCAGGATGCTCTCGGTGACAATCTGGCGCATGACGCGGCGCCGGCCAGCGCCCAGAGCCACGCGCACGGCAATTTCGCCACGCCGCCCGGCGCTCCGCGCCAGCATCAGATTGGCCACGTTCGCGCAGGCAATCAGCAGAACAACCGAGGCCAGTATCATCAATATCCTGAGCGCATTGCCGGCATTCCGCTGCATCGTCTGAATTCCTCCGCCGGCAGCTTCGAATACCACGTGCTGTTTGGGAATCTCCACCGACTGGCCGTTTTCGGTATATTCCGGACGCGTAATCAGCCACTGGCGCAATACCGTCGAAAGCTTGCTCTGCAAAGCGACGATGTTCGTACCCGGGCGCACGCGCCCCAGCGGATAAAGCCAGTTCGAGTCGGCGCGATGCAGAATCGCCGTCTCCTCGCCGCCGTGAACAAGAGGCTCGGTGGAGAGCGGCATCCAGAGAGCCGGGGGCGAAGCCTCGAGACGGTCGCCGTAGAAGCCTGGCGGCGCGATGCCGGCGATCGTGAACGGTTTGCTTTGGATGGATAGGGTGGTGCCGACAATCGACGGATCGCCGCCGAACTCGGTTTGCCACGCGCGATAGCTGAGCACCGCGACTGGCGCTGCGCCAGACCGGTCGTCGCTTTCGCCGATGACGCGCCCCGCGTATGCGCCCAGGCCCAGCGTGGCGAAGTAGTTGCCGGAGACGAACTCGCCGCGCAAAGAGTTCGCCGGCGCTTCTCCGCGGCGCACGCTATAGCTTCCCATGCCCGCCTCCACGGCGGCTAGTTGCTCGAACTCCGGTGCTGCGTTCTTCAGATAGAGATAGAGGTCGTAAGAAAAAATCGAGAAGTCGCCATTGCTGTTCTGGAATCCGGTGTCCACGCAGCAGTTGTTCGTGTCGCCGATGCGGTAGAGTTGCGCGGGATTAGCGACCGGGAGCGAACGCAGCAGAATGCCGTGAATCAGCGTGAAGATGGCCGTGTTGGCGCCGATGCCCAGCCCCAGCGTAAGCACTACAGTCAGCGTGAATCCCGGCGACTTGCGCAACTGGCGCAGCGCGTAACGGATGTCCTGAAGCAGCGTGTTCATCGTTCTCTCTCCTCAAATGTTGAGAATCACTCGGCGCGCAGTGCTTGCATGGGATCGAGCCTGGAGGCTCGGGTTGCGGGGAGCCATACGGCAAGCAGGGCCACGACGGTCAGAATCACCGGCACCGTGCAAAAGACGATCGGATCCCATGGCTTGACGCCGAAGAGGAAGCTGGCAATCAGGCGGGTGAGTCCGAAGGCCGCGCCGATACCCAGAAATGCTCCCGCGATGGCCAGCCTCATGCCATGCCAGACGACGAGGTTTCGAATCGTGTTGCGGTCCGCGCCGAGAGCCAGGCGGATGCCCATCTCCTGTTTGCGCTGCTCGACAGAGTAGGCCATGAGGCCGTAGATGCCGATGGCGGCCAGAACTAGCGCAACAGCGCCGAAGATGGCGAGCAGAAGCATATTGAAGCTGTCGCGGGCGGTAGAGAGGACTACGATTTCGTCCATGAGCCGAACGTGCGCCACCGGAAATCCGCCGCTGGCCAGGCGCAAATGTTCGGTGACGGCGGCGATAAGCCGATGCGGATCGCCGTGGGTGCGCACGATCCAATCAACCGGACCCATGCTGCTATTCATCGCTGTCATTCCATCGGTCACCTGGGCTTCGGGAATAATCATCATGGGGCGCGGATCGCGATTGAGGCCGCCGTCGTGGATATCTCCAACAACGCCTACGATCTGGCGCGCGGGCTCATCAAACTGAGGACCCAAGCCCTTGCCGAGGATCATTTGCTGTCCCACCGGGTTCTGGTTGGGCCAGAGCTGTTTCGCCATGGCCTGGTTGATGAGGACTACGCCGGGCGCGCCGGCAACATCACTATCGGTTAAGTCGCGGCCTCGCAGAATGGGAGTCTTGAAGACGTTGAAGTAGCCCGGCGAGGCATTCATCCAGCCGGCGAAACCGGTTTGCGTCTCCTTGCCGAGCGGCCGCCCAACAATAGTGAAGGGCAGAGTGAAGGCGCCTCCGAGCGGCAGGCAGCAGGCGGAGGCGGAGGCTTCGACGCCAGGGATGGAATTGAGGCGTTCGCGGCCATCGCGCGAGAGCTGAGCTACGCCCGCCGTCTTCTGATAGCGGTCGCCGGTGAGCGACATTTGGAGCGTGAGCACGTTGTGGGGATCGCAGCCGGGATTGACCGCGCGCAGGGCGATGAATGTGCGGATCAGCAGCGCGGAGCCGATGAGCAGCACCATGGCAAGAGAAACTTCGCTGATGACCAGCAGCGAGCGAGCCTTGCTCTGTCGGAATCCCGTGCCGGAACGGTTGCTTGTCTCCTTCAATGCGGAATTGGGATCGAGGCGCGAGGTATTCAAGGCGGGAAAGAGACCAAAGAGAATGCCGGTGAAGAGCGATACGGCGAGTATAAACGTGAGAACGCGCCAATCGATCCCCACCGCGGCGCCATTTTCACCAATGCGAGGAAGGCCGGCAGGACTGACGGCGAGTAAGGCGCGGAGACCTTCGTAGCCGAGGATGAGGCCAAGCACGCCTCCCGCGACGGAAAGCAGGACGCTTTCAGTGAGCAGTTGCCGGAGAATGCGCGCGCGGCCTGCGCCAAGGGCGGAGCGGATGGCGAACTCGCGTTTGCGTCCCGTGGCGCGGGCGAGCAGTAGGTTGGCGACATTGGCGCAGGCGATGAGAAGCACCAGGCCCACCGCGCCAAGCAGAACAAGCAGCGAGGCGCGCACATTGCCGACGATGGTGTCGCGCAGAGGCTCGACGTTGAATTTCTCTGAGCGGGCTGGCCAGTCCCGGTGGAACTGCTGGGCAGCTAGTTTCATTTGCGCGTTTGCCTGGGCCAGCGTGATGCCGGGCTTGAGCATTCCCGCAACCTCAAAATAGTCGCCCTGATTGGTGCTGTTGGGCTCGAATTGGAAGGGCAGCCAGATCTCCGCCTCGGGATCGGATTGGAAGGACTTCGCCAAAACTCCGACGATCGTATAAGGCTCATTGCCGAGCGAGAGTGAACTGCCGACGATCTTTGGATCGCCGCCGAAATTGCGCTGCCACAAGCCATAGCTCAACACCACCACGTTGCCGCCGTTGGGCAGATCCTCTTGTGGAGTGAAGGTGCGGCCCAGCATGACGGGAGCGCCGAAGAGGCGGAAGTATCCCTCGGTTACGTGGAGGCCGTGGACCTGCTCCGGGCGGTCGCCGGTGAGGTTGAAGCCGGGACCGGCGAAATCGTAGGCGGCCATATCTTTAAAGATGCTGGTCTGCTGATGCCAGTTGTGAAATTTGGGGATGGAAGCGACGGAAGTACTGCCGCCGGAGTAGGTGGTGCTGATCTGTACGATGCGATCCGCGTCCGGATACGCGAGCGGCTTGAGCAGAACTGCATTGACGACGGTGAAGATCGCGGTGTTTGCGCCGATGCCCAAAGCCAACGTGACGACCGCGGTCAGCGTGAAGCCGGGCGACTTACGCAACTGGCGCAGCGCGTAGCGAAGGTCATGAAGCAGCGTGTTCATCGTTCTCTCTCCTTGACTATTAAGAATCACTCGGCGCGCAAGGCCTGCATGGGTTCAATGGATGCGGCGCGGCGGGCGGGGACGTAGCAAGCCAGCAGCGCGACGACAGAGAGCAAAATCGAGACGGATGCAAAGGTGATCCAGTCGGCAGATCCTACGCCAAAGAGGAGGCCGCGCAGCAAACGGGTAAAGGCCAGCGAGACGGCGATTCCGGCGGTGAGGCCAATCAGGGTAAGTCGCAGCCCCTGGCGCAATATCTGGCGGAAGACGTCGCCACGCGCAGCGCCCAAAGCCATGCGAATGCCGATCTCGTGCGTGCGCTGCCTGGTCGAGTAGGAAACCACTCCATAGATTCCAACTGCGGCCAGAAACAAGGCCAGCAGCCCAAAGGAACCAGCGAAGACTACGACGATGCGCTCAAAAACATTGCCGATCCGCATATTGTTCTTGAGAGTGGTGACGTTGAACAAGGGAAGTTCGGGGCTGAGGTCGTGGACCGCCTGGTCAATGGATGAGGCGTACGCCGTCGGATTGCCAATGACACGCACATGGAGAGTCAGCAGATCCTCGTAACGCTGCGCCAGTGGCACAAGCACAAGGGGCGCCGCATCGTAAGTCAGACGCCGGTATTTGCCGTTTGCGGCCATGCCCGCAACGGTGCGCCACTGGCCGGCAATCTGAACGCGCTTGCCGATAGCATCCTGGCCCGGCCAGTAGCGATTGACAAAGGCCTGATTGACGATGGCCACGGGCTGCGTCGATTCATTGTCCGCATCGGTGAAGTCGCGCCCTGCAATCAGAGGAGTTCGAAGAGTTTCAAGATAGCCGGGTCCCACGATTCCCCGGTCCGCTTCTATGGATTCATGCGGACGGGGAATGTAGCCTTCGGGCATTACACCCTCGGAGTGGATGCTGAAACTGAGGGGCGAAAAGTCGGCCAGAGTCGCGGATTCAACGCCGGGCAGCGCCTTGACACGCGCCAAAATCTGGCGGTCGAGCTCAAGCGCCTTGGCATCGGTGTATCCCAGCGGATCGAGATCGAATGAGGCCAAGTAGACATGATTGGCATCGAAGCCCAGATTGGAATCCTGGGCCTTGTTGAGGCTGCGGACGAACAATCCGGCGCAAACCAGCAGGGTCAGCGAGAGTGCAACCTGCAGGACTACGAGTCCGGAGGCAAGGCGCGATTTGTGCAGGCCGCCGGAGGTGTTGAGCGCCTCATCCTTGAGCACCGTCGCCGGAGACAGAGCGGAGGCACGCAGCGCCGGAACCACGCCCGCCACAACGGATGTGAGCGCGGCAACGAGGAATGTGACCAGCGTGACAGTCCCATCGACACTACCATTGATACTGATGGGAAGCGAGGAGCCAGTCAGGAAATAACCCAGTGAACGGGCCGTCCAGAAGGTGATTGCCAGAGCAACGCCGCCACCGGCCATGGCGAGCAGGAGATTTTCAACCATAAGCTGGCGGACCAGCCTCCAGCGCTTTGCACCCATCGAAAGGCGAATGGCGTATTCGCGGCGGCGCGAGACCGAGTGCACAAGAAGCAGGTTCGCCACGTTGGCGCAGGCCAGCAGCAATAACACGGCCGCCAGGGCGACCAAGATCGACAAGGTTCCATAGAGGTAAACGTTGGCGCCGAAGGGCGAGCGCCAGAGCGGGTCGGTGCTAATCAGGTTGTTGCCTTGATGTGAAACCGGGTAGGCATCGGCAATGCGCTGCATCATCAGATTGAATTCATTTTCCACTTGACGGTGGTCAATGCCGGGGCGCATCACGCCCAGCACATTGAGCCAGGAGACGCCGCGGTCGCCGATGCGCGACGATCCCCAGATCTGGCGGTCCATGCCCAAAGGAATCCAAAGCTCGGTGCGGAGTCCGCTTTTGCATCCCTGAAAGCCGCGCGGCACAACGCCCACAATGGTGTAGGTGTGAAGGTTGATCTGCATCGTCTTGCCGACGATGGCCGGATCGCCGGAAAAACGGCTCTGCCACAAATCGTAGCCCAGCACAGCATCCGCTGAGCCGGCGCGTTCGTTTGCCTGCGAAGAAAAAAGGGTTCTTCCGAGAATGGGCTTGATGCCCAGCACCTCAAAATAATTCGCGGAGGTCAGCGCTGCGTAAATGCGCTGCGGCCTTCCGTCGCCGGTGATGGCCACGAAGTCATCGTGATAGGCAAGCAAACCGGTCAGAGTTTTTGAGCCATCGCGCAGGTCCACATAATCCAGGTAAGAGAAGGGCGGGGTCGCGTGCTCGCTCCTCTCTCCGCGCTGGAGCGTGATCATCTTTCCCGTGCCACGAACACCGGGAATGGGATTGAAGAGCGTTGAGTTGATCCAACTGAAGACAGTGCTATTGGCCGCGATGCCCAAGGCCAGCGTACCCACTACCAGCGCAGCGAAGCCCGGCGACTTGCGCAACTGGCGTAACGCATAACGCAAGTCCTGAAATGTGCTTTGGAGCAACAAGGCTACGCCTCCACTTCCTCTTCCAGCTTCTTCAATTCAGTTTCCGAGACGACCTTTCCGTCGAAGAGATGCACCTCGCGCTGGGCGTGGCGGGCAAAGCGCGGATCGTGCGTCACCATGCAGATCGTCGAGCCTTCGCGGTGCAGGTCGGCCAGCAGATGCATCACGGCCTCGCCGTTCTTCGAGTCGAGGTTGCCGGTGGGTTCGTCGGCCAGCAGGATCGACGGCGAACCGGCCAATGCGCGCGCCACGGCGACACGCTGCTGCTGGCCGCCGCTCAGTTGCGCGGGATAATGCCTCATGCGGTGTGCCATGTTGACGCGCTCCAGCGCTTCTTTCACGCGCTTCTTGCGCTCGGCTGAAGGCATCCCGGCGCGATAGGTCAGCGGCAGCTCCACATTCTCTTCGACGGTGAGATCGCCGATGAGATTGAAGCTCTGGAAGATGAAGCCGATCTCCTGGTTGCGGATGCGCGAGCGGTCGCCGAAGCTGAGGTTCTCGACAGGATTGCCGTTGAGCAGGTACTTGCCGCCGGTGGGCGTGTCGAGCAGTCCCAGAATCGAGAGCAGCGTGGATTTGCCGCAGCCGGAAGGACCGGACATGGCCACGTACTCGCCGCGTGAGATGGTGAGGTGAATGCCGGAGAGCGCGTGCGTCTCCACTTCGTCGGTGTAGAAGATCTTGGTCAGGTCTTCAATTTCAATCAGCGTTCCATTCGATGCCATTTGCTCTCTCCTATTTCGTGGTTCGTGGTCAGACAGGTTGCCATTTTCGCTTTGCATGGGACTCGATCTCCTGGCTGCAAAGCTCATCTACTCCTATGCAAACGATTCGAAGACGACAAATTCCTCAAACTTCTTCTTCGGCATCGGTTCGGGCCATCCGTCGGGGATGCCGAGCGGCGTGATGCAGACGCGCTCGTAGCGTTCGGGAATACTCAGCACTTCTCGCGTGGCCTGTTCTGGGATTGCGTCGGTCACATAGACCGTTCCATAACCAAGCGCCCGCGCCGCCAGACACAAATAGCCCGCCGCCAAGGGGCCGTCGTGATGGTTGTAAGAGGGATACATGGATTGCGAATCGGTAAGCACGACGATGAAGAGTGGAGCGGAGAAGTAGCCGGCCAAATGTTTTGTGGCTTGTTCTGTGCGCGATGCCTTTTCCACAGGAGACAAATCCTTGGGCCAATTCGATTCATACACTTGCAGGCTACGCGCGCGTAAACGCTCGATGGTGGCCTTGTTTCGGACGACCAGGAACTTCCACGGCTGCTGATTGCCCGAGGTGGGAGGACGGCGCGCCGCGTCGAGAATCTGTCGTAGATGCTCCTCCGGAACTGGGTCGGATTTGTAGCGCCGCACCGACTGCCGTTTTGCAAAGAGGTCGAGCAAGCCGGAATCGCTGCTGGGCGCGGAGAAGGCGGTGGCGGTCCCGGTTGCGCACAATGCGCTGCCGGCTGCGGCCATGCAAAGAAAATTTCTGCGGTTCTTGTTCATTTCATCTCCTTTCCAAATGATTGTTATTCCCTGTTTCATAGTCCCTAGTCCCTGGTCCCTGGTCCCTGTTATTCCAGGCTGATGCGATCCACATTGTCCCAGCGCGACATATCGGAGAGAATCACGGTGTCACCCTCCTTCAATCCTTCGAGCACTTGAATGCTGTTGACCGAGGCGCGGCCCACCTTGACCGGAACGCGCGTCGCGCCCTTGCCATCGGGGTCGATCTTAAAGAGGCTGAGTGTCGAGTTCTCGTTGCCCAGCGCAGGCCGGCCCACGTAGAGCACGTCGGTCATGCGCTCCAGATCGATGGTTCCGTCCACGCTCAGGGCGGGACGCGCGCCCGGCGGCAAAGGTCCATCCAGTGCTACGTCTACGGTGACCGTTCCGTTCAGCACAGAAGGATCGATTCGGATCACGTGACCGGGAATGATGCCGTTGTGGGTGTCAATGGAGGCGGGTTGGCCGATCTGGATGTCGCGCGCCTGGGTCTCGGCGATCTGAAGAGCGGCCTTGAGTTTGTCAAGCTGAATCACTTGAGCCACCGAGGTTCCCGCGGTGACGTGCTGTCCCACCTGCAACGGAATGGGAAGCTGTGCGAGAACGCCGGAGATCCCAGCCCTGACCTGAAGCGCCGCCGACTGCTTCTGATAGAGGTCGAGCTGGGCCTTGGCCTGGTCGATTTTCGTTTGTTGGGAAGCGAGCTGGACCTCGATCGCCTTCTGGTTGACGTCGAGCTGCTCCTGGCTGAGCTTGTGCTGAGCGGTCAATTGGTCGGCTGTATTCTTTGAATTGCTATAGGCAATGCCGGCAATCACGCCAAGGTCATAGAGAGCCTTGTCGGTCTTCGCCTGCAACTGGTCCTGGGTATAGGCGGCATTGATCTGCGCGGCGGCGGTTTTTTTGTCCATCAATGTGCTTTCGAGCGTAGCCTGAAGACTCTTGTAGTCGGCCTGTGCGCCCCTCAGCGCTAACTGCGCGCTGAGAAGCTGTTGCTCGAGTTGCGGGTCTGCCAAGTCCATCAGGATGGTATCCGGAGTGACCTTGGCGCCGGGCAAGACGCGGATACGAACGACGGTGGCGTCGGTCTGCGCGGGAATGAGCTCGATCGAGTCCTCGCGCGGCACAAGGCTGCCGGTCGATCCGCGCACCTGGCGGATCATTGGACCCCTCTTGACCGTGTCCGGCCAGATGGTCGAGCGATCCACCGTAGGCGCAGCCGGCTTGAGCCGCATCACAACGACCACTCCCACCGCCAGGACAACCAGCGCGGCGGCGATATAGGCCGCAAGGCGGCGCTTCTTCTTGAGCAACAAGTCTGGGCGAGCGATATCCATACCCTGAGTGACAGCAATTGCCGTGCCAGACATTGATTGTTTTAACTTATTGAAAACAATTTACTTATCGAAGAATATAAGCTGAAAACGTGCGCGGGAGTGGCCGTTTCTGGAATGTACTGTCCGATTATGAACAGCCGGGCAGCCGCACCGGGCTGAGCGCGAATTCAAGGACGCTGGTCAGCAGTTACAGACTTGAGTTATCCGGCTCCTGGCTGGCGGCGGCGGAAGCCCGCTCCTGGCGTTCACGAAAGAGGACACCATTCAGCTCCGCGCCCAACAGCGTGCTGAATGAGGTGATGTAGAGCCAAATCAGCGTGGCGATGCCGGCGCCGAAGGATCCGTAGAACATCGAGTAGTCGGCAATGCGCGTCACATACCAGCCGAAGGCCAGCGTAACCGGGAACCAAAGCAGCGTGGCGGCCAGCGCGCCGGGCCCCACCCAGGCCCAGTGCTCCTTGCGACGGGTGCCGAAGTGATAGAGTGCGCCCAGGACGGTGACGCTGGTGACGAGCGCGATGGCCCAACGCGCCAAGCGCCACGAGAAGAGCACCAAGTGGCGCAACTGGTGGCCGGCGTTCTCAATCATCCATGCCTCGAACTGGCGTCCGAAGACCAGCACCAGGGATGCCAGCGCCAACGGAAGCAGCACGATGGGCACCAGTAGCAGGGCGCGCTTCCTCCGCTGCCAGAAGCCCCAGTTGTCGCGCGGCTGGCGATAGGCGCGCCGAAAGCCATCCATCAGCGAGAGCATCAGGCCCAGAGCGGCAAAGACCGAGAGAAAGGCGGCGGATGCGATCAACTGCGTGGAGTAAAAGCGGCGGGTCTCCATCGCGGACTGTAACAAGGACATCGAATCAACGGGCAAAAACTGCTCGAAGGAGGCGCGAATCTCTCCCACCAGCGTGGTTCCCTCCGGCACCCGGGCCAGCAGAGCAGTGAAGACCACCAGCGCGGGAAACAGAGCCAGCATCCCCGAATAGGCGGCGGCTTTGGCCGTGTTGAGCATATCGTGCTCAATCGCCAGCCAGAGGGCTTCGCGGAAATGTCGTATCAACCGGGCCATACGCCTCACAGGCTAGAGTAGCCGATAACTGCGGTTTTGAGCGAGTGCTTCCTGTGCGCAAGAGATTTTGCGGCACGGGAGGCGCCTGACCACTCCAGCCGCTACAGTGTATTCTGGCTTGGCCATGAAAAATCCTTCGTATCGCCCCTTGCTGATTCTGATTTTTCTCCTGTCGATCGCCGCTCCCGGCTGGTTCCCCGCCACAGCTCAGTCCAGGCCCGTTCCCAACCCCCAGTTGGCTTCAAAGGAAATCAACGCGCGCGTCGAAGCGCTCTTGCAACAGATGACCCTCGACGAAAAGGTCGGGCAATTGGCGCAGTTCAACGCCGGCTTTGCCACCGGGCCGGGCGCCAACAATAGCCAAAATGACGAACTGGCGGCCAAAGGCCTGGCTGGATCGTTTCTGAACCTGGCGAGCGCGGAAGCCACCAATCACTACCAGCACCTTGCCGTGGAGAAGACTCGACTGCACATTCCCATTCTCTTTGGGCTGGACGTGATTCACGGCCACCGCACCACCTTCCCGGTGCCGCTGGCGCTGGCGGCCAGCTTTGACCCGGCGGCGGTGGAGTTCGTGGCGCGTACCGGCGCAACGGAAGCCCGCGCCGACGGCATTCCATGGGTCTTTTCGCCCATGGTGGACATCAGCCGCGACGCGCGCTGGGGGCGCATCGTCGAATCAGCGGGCGAGGACCCCTACCTGGGTTCGGCGATGGCCCGCGCCTGGGTGAAGGGCTATCAGCAGGACGATCTATCCCGGCCTGACTCGGTCGCCGTCAGCGTAAAACACTATGCGGCTTACGGCGCGCCCATCGCCGGCCGCGACTACAACGCCGTGGATATGAGCGAGATCACACTGCGCCAGGTCTATCTGGAGCCGTATCGCGTCGCGGTCGAGGCCGGCGCGGCCACGGTGATGAGCTCCTTCAACACCATCAACGGCGTTCCCGGCTCGGCCAATCCCTTTACGCTGACACAGGTTTTGCGCAACGAGTGGGGATTCGACGGATTCGTGGTCTCCGACTGGGGCGCGGTGGCCGAGCTGCTCAACCACTCGATCGGAGCGGACGGCCCCACCGTGGCCCGCAAGGCGCTGGAAGCGGGCGTGGACATGGACATGGTGGGCGAGCTCTTCGGAACCGTCATCGCTCCCCAGGTGCGCGCAGGCAAGATCCCCATGAGCGTGGTGGACGAGGCGGTGCGCCGCATTCTGCGCGTCAAGTTTGCGCTGGGGCTCTTCGACCACCCCTACACGGTCGAGGCGCCGGCCTACGAAGCCACGCCGGAGCGCCGAGCGGCTGCCCGGAGAGTGGCCGATGAGACCATGGTGCTGCTCAAGAACGATCCCGTCGCGGGCGTTAGCGCTCTCTTGCCGCTCACTGCGAAGGCCGGGAAGGTGGCGCTGATCGGCCCGCTTGCCGACAACCAGCGCGAGATGCTGGGCGCATGGGCCGTCAGTGGAAACCCCCGGTTTGTGGTCACGCTGAGAACCGCGCTTCAGGAGCGCCTGGGCGACCGCCTGCTCTATGCGCAGGGCTGCGATCTGCTCTCCGGCGAGGACGCCAACATCCTCAAGCGTGTACACTTCGGCGGTGGCGGAGACACGCCGGAAGTTCCTCTCTCCATCTCCGACGATGCCAAGACCATCGCCGCAGCCGTCGAGACCGCAAAGCAGGCCGACGTCGCCATCCTTGCCCTCGGAGAGCCGACAGACTGGATGGAGGGCGAAGCCTCCAGCCGCGCGACTCTTGGTTTTACCGGCGCGCAAGAGCAGCTTCTGGAGGCTGTGGTCGCCACTGGCAAGCCGGTTGTTCTGGTGGTTCTGGCCGGGCGTCCGCTGGAGTTGAAGTGGGCTGCCGCGCACGTGCCGGCGATTCTCGAAGCCTGGAGCCCCGGCATCGAAGCTGGACCTGCCGTCGCCGATGTGCTCTTCGGCGATGTGAACCCCTCCGGCAAGCTGCCCGTGAGCCTGCCCCGCGCCGTGGGTCAGGAGCCGCTCTATTATGCGCAACTGCCCACCGGCCGGCCAGCGCAGGGCGACCTGAGCCACTTTCCCCGGGACGCCGGCGAGAAGTTCGTTTCCCGCTATATGGATGAAGAGAACTCCGCGCTCTACCCCTTCGGCTGGGGCCTCAGCTACACCCGCTTCAGCTACGCGCAGCCCACCGTCAGCCGCGCCGAAGTTACGCTGCGCGAAGTGCTGGCCAGCGGGCACAAGCCGGTCGTCACCGTTGGCGTGGATGTGAAGAACGCGGGCAGCGTAGCCGGAACCGAAGTCGTTCAGCTCTATATCCGCAACACCGCAGCCATCGTCTCCCAGCCGGTGCGCGAGCTGAAGGGTTTTGCCCGCGTGGCGCTCAATCCCGGCGAGACGAAACACGTGGAGTTTCCGCTGGGCTTCGACGAGTTGAACTTCTATAACGCCGACGTCAAGCGCGCCGTCGAGCCAACAACTTATAAGATTTGGGTAGGCGGCAGCTCCCTGGCCACGGCGGAAACCAGCTTGAAGGTGGTCGAGTAGGGAAGGAAACCACGGATCAAATACTACATTTTCAAAGAAACGGAGATCACACCATGCAGACCAAAATTCAGGGCACGACCATGCCCGTGCTCGATGTCCAGCTTGAACCCAACGAGAGCGTTTTCAGCGAGAGCGGCGAGCTCTCCTGGATGACCGCTTCCATCCAGATGACCACCCACACGCAGATGGGCGGAGGCGGCGGCCTCTTCGGCGTGCTCAAGCGCGTGGCCGGCGGCGGCAGCTTGTTCATGACCGAATACCGTGCCTACGGCGCTCCTGGCGTTGTCTCATTTGCCACCAAGGTGCCGGGCCACATCGTGCCCGTCGAGATTGGGCCAGGCGCGGAGTACATGGTCCACCGCCATGGCTTTCTCTGCGCCACTACGCAAGTCACCATCGGCGTCGGCTTCCAGCAGTCTCTGGGAGCGGGCATCTTTGGCGGTGACGGATTCCTGTTGCAACGGGTCGCCGGCCAGGGCACGGCGTGGCTGGAGCTGAGCGGCGAGCTGGTTGTGAAGAACCTGGCGCCGGGCGAGCTGCTGCGCGTGCATCCCGGCCACGTGGGCGCCTTCCAGTCCTCGGTGGCATTTCAGATCACCACCGTGCCGGGCATCAAGAACATGATCTTCGGCGGCGACGGAATCTTTCTGGCCGAGATGAGGGGGCCGGGCGCGGTGTGGCTGCAGACGCTGCCCATCTCGCGGCTGGCTCACCAGATTGCCGAGTACCTGCCCCACACCGAGAACCGCCAGGTAGGACCGGCCGCCGGCGGCGCGCTGCTGGGCGGGATCGTCGGGTCGATCCTGAGCGGGGAGCGGTAGGACGGAAAACAGTATCTGGGAGACGCTGAGCTACTGTGCCGCAGCCTTGACGTCAGCATCCACGGCGGCCTTCATCACGCCGCAGTTGGAGAAAAAGCGGATGAAGCTGGCGGTGAGCGGCTCGCCGATCGCCGCCCCCGGCTCCGGTGTGCCTGCCATCTTCATCTCGCCGGTGCCTTGCGCGTCGAGAATCAAAGCGGTGAGTTTGCGGGCCAGGTCGAGCGGGAAGCTCTCGGCGACGAAGACCAGCTTGCCGCGCGTGGTGATGACCACCGGGCCTTCGCTGGTGGAGTAGACCTGCTCCCCGGGCAATGCTGCTGGAGCGGAGTTTGTCGCTTCGGAAGATTCATCCGGCGGCGATGCGGCGGGCGGGAAGACTTTGAATCCGGAAGAGTGGCTGGCCGGGGCTGCGCTCTGGGAGTCCGATTCGAGCCGGACACTGGAGTATTTACGGCCCAGCTCATCCGCATAGAGCTCGGCAAAGTCCTCCGCGGAGGCCGCGTTCTTCCACGCTGAAAGATAAAAGATGGCGATGGAATCCGTCTTGGCCTTGTCGGCGGGAGTCTTGGCACTGAGCCGCTGGCCGGCCCAGTAGAGGCCGCCGTCCCAGGCCGGCGTCAGGTCGCTGGCGGCCTGCTCGCCGCCGAAGAGCTCGGTAAGAATGCGCACGTCAAGCTGGCCCATCTGGCCGATGTCGTAAGGCTTGTATAGCGGGTCCACCAGCGGATGAATGTTGGGCAGCAGGGGTATGGCCGGCGTGTGTCGCGCTTCGTACTCGCGCGGGTTGAGGATCTCCCAACTTGAGGTGGGCGGATGATCGAGGGTTCCGGTAAAGGCCGCCGTCTGGCCCTGGTCCATCCACACATCCTGCTCGAAGCTGAGGCCCTCGCGATAAGGGAAGATCAGCGACTCACTGAGCAGCAGCGGTGCGCGCGCCAGCATGGGCGAGCCCTGCGAGGACGACATCTGCTGCTGGACGAAGTCCATCACCTCCGGGTCTTTCACCAGACTCTTCCCCATCGGCTTGAGAATGTAATCCATCATCACGGCTGTGGCCTGGCCCTCGACGATGGCCTGGCGGGCCGTGTCCATCTCGTCCTTGGCCAGGTGGTCGGTGTCGCCGGCTGAGTTGAGCGAGACGTCATCGGGGGTCTGGTCGCTCCACTTTTCCAGGTCGGTGTGCTGGTCCTGCAGCGCATGGGTCAGCTCGTGGGCCAGCACCGGCTTCTGCTCCTCAATGCCCACCCAGTCGAGCATATAGACGGTCTTGGTCTTGAAGTCGTAGTAGGCCTCGATCTGCTCTTTGAGAAGCTGCAGCAGAAAGGGCTTGAGGGCGAAATCGCGATCCAGCAGGCCGAACTTCTTCAGCACGATTTCGCTTTGCTGCATACGCCGGGCGCTTTCGTCTTCGTCGAACTTCTCTTTCAAATCGCTTTCGACAATGGCGCGGGAGGTGATCTGGCGCTTGACCTGTCTCTTGATGGGCAGCCCGGTCTCGTCAGAGGAGAATTTGATCAGCTCATCGACCAGCGAGAAGAGCTGGCGCGCCTGTTCGGGAGTGATCTTGGCGGGCACCTGCGGAGCGGCCAACTGCGCCTGCGGCGCGGCTGCGGCAGGAGGAGCGGCCACAACAGGCGGCTGCTGACCTGGCGCAATGGATGCCGTAAAACACAACGCCACTACCAAAGTCCAACCGCGAAACCATCCGTGCTGCTTGCTCATCGATTCTCCCTATCTACTTCCAAGGCTATAATCAAGATGCGGCCGGGCGAGAAAAAACCGCTGAAAAACCGCGCCCGAATTGGCAAAAACTATCCCCTATGACTGAAACGGCCATCCCCCCAGCCCTCGAGGCCACTGAACCCATCGCGACCCCGCTTGCGCTCATGCTGGCTCAAGCCGCTGCGCCGCCGCTGCTTCAAGCCTATCGCGGCGGGCTGACCCCTCTGAGGTTGGACGCGGCAGAGAAGGAAACAGCGGCGCTGCTAACCGGAGTCGCGGTTCACGACCTGGGCTGGCTGCGGCGCGTGTCAGTGCGTGGTGAAGATCGCTTCCGCTGGTTGAGCGGCATGGTCACCAACACAGTGAACGATCTGGCCACAAACGCCGGCGCATGGAACCTGGTGCTCAATGCGCAGGGACGCATACAGGGCGACCTGTACGTCTGGCGCGAGGGCGACGAACTCACTTTGGTCATTGCCGCCGATCAGTATGTAAAACTGCTGGCTCATCTGGAGCGTTTCATCATCATGGACGACGTAGAACTTGCGCCGTTGAGTCTGGACGCAGATGGCGGGCTGACCGGCGAGACGGCGCTGGGGCTTGCCGGCCCTATGGCCGCCGATTTACTGGCGCAACTGGGCCTGCCCGCGCCGCAGGAGCCGCTGACCAGCGCCCGCGCTGCCTGGAACGGCCAGGAAATGCTCGTGGCGCGGTCCTATGGTCTGCTCGCGCCGCACTACGAGCTGTGGGTGCCCGTGCACAAGATTCCCGCGCTCTGGCAGGCGCTGGTTGAGGCGGGCGCTCGCCCGGTAGGAACGGCTTCGCTGGAGGCCTTGCGCGTTGCCGAGGGGATACCCGCCTACGGCATCGATATTGCCGAGCGCGACCTGCCCCAGGAAGCCGTACCGCTGGTGGAGACTTATTCAGGGACGACGAAATCTATGCAAATAAATCGCGAGCAGACTGCCCCACCGCAGGTGGCGCTCAGCTTTAACAAGGGTTGCTATTTGGGCCAGGAGATCGTGGAGCGCATCCGCTCGCGCGGCAGCGTTCACCGGCATTTGCGTTCGCTGGAGTTGTTTGGAACAGTACCCGCCACTGGAACTGCGTTAACATTGGAGGGCGGAGCGGTTGCCGGCCAGATCACCAGCGCGGCGGAACTGCCGTTGCACACCGGCAGCCGCGTCTTCGCCTTGGGAATGATGCGTGCAGAGTCCGAAGCTCGCAATCAGCCCTTCACATACACGGCAGGAACGGCGACGGGCACGGCCCGCATCCTGGCCATGCCGCCAGAACTCGAAGCTGAATAGCAGTGTTACGACTGAGCGAATTCGTCAATCAGCAAGACAGATTGGAAAGCAGAAAACCATGAGCGATAAGCCGAAGTTTGAAGTCATTGACCGCCGCAAGATGAAGGCGGAAGAAGAGCAGGAGAACCAGCAGCCGTCCGCATCTCCGGTGGAAGCAGCATCGGTTGAAGCGGCATCGCCGCCGCCTGATAAGAGCGGAGGTCCGCGGCTGGTGGTCAACGAGCCGAAGCCCGAAGCCGAGGCGGAAGGCGAGATACCCGTCGCGCCCACCGCTCAGGAGAGCCGCGAACAGAAAAAAGCATACGACGCCTCTGCCCAGCGGCTGGAAGATATGGTGCGTGCGCAGAACCCCGCAGCTGGTCCGCAGCCGCCCATCAGCTTCGAGCATCTCGTGCAGCAGTTTTACGTCTCCGCGATGATCCAGATGGGCGCGGGCACACAGGAGGGCCAACGTCCCAGAGTGGACATTCTGGGGGCGCGGACGACCATCGACCTGCTGGCCGTACTGGCCGAGAAGACCCGCGGCAACTTGACTGAGAGTGAAAGCAACACTCTGGAGACGGTGCTCTTTGAGCTGCGCATGGCCTTCCTGGAACTGACCAGGATGATCACCTTGCAGGGTGTGCAGCCGCCTCCACCGCCGGGCAAGCATTAAACCAGGGATCAGGGGCCAGGGATCAGATGCTGGGTGCCACATCTTTGGCGCGTTTATGTGCCAAGGGTGGGATACCTCAACTCTCAACCAATTTTGTTCATTGGACGTGCATGGACGGACTGCTCACATTTCTCGGCACGGGAACCTCGATGGGGGTTCCGACGCTGGGCTGTGGCTGCGCAGTCTGCACCTCGGTCGACCCGCGCGACCGGCGGCTGCGGCCATCGCTGCTCCTGCGCTGGCGCGATGCGGACGCGCGCGAGCGTGTGGTGGTCATCGACACCGGCCCGGACTTTCGCGAGCAGGCGCTGCGCAACGGCCTCACCCGCGTAGACGCTGTCTTTTACACCCACTCTCACGCCGATCACATCCTGGGCATGGACGACCTGCGCCCGCTCAGCTTCGCCGCCTTTCGCGAAGGCGCGCCCATTCCGCTCTACGCCACGCCGGAAACCACCTCAGTAATGGAGCACATCTTCGAGTACACTTTTTCGCCGCGCGCCACTTATCCCACCCGCGCCCGCGTCCAACTGCATCCGCTGGCCGAGCGGACTCCGGTGTACGGCGTCGACTTCCTGCGCGTGCCGCTGCTGCACGGCGAGATGGAGATTGCCGGTTTTCGCTTTGGCCGCGCCGCCTACCTGACCGACGTGAGCGCCATCCCCGAATCGAGTTTTGCGCTGCTCGAAGGGCTGGACCTTCTGGTCGTCTCCGCGCTGCGCCACAAGCCACACCCCAGCCACGCCACCGTGGAGCAGGCGATCGGCTGGGCCACGCGCATCGGCGCGCGCCAGACCTGGCTCACACACATCGCCCACGAACTGGGTCACGAACAAACCAACCACTTGCTGCCCGGCGGCATTCGGCTGGCTTACGACGGCCTCAGCCTGCCCGTGAATCTGGGGACCATGCATTGATGACCGAGGGCCATGTGATTTCTGTCTTTCATTCGGTTGCGGAGATTCCGGCGGGCTTTGGCCCCAGCGTCGCCTCCATTGGCAACTTCGACGGCGTGCATCTGGGCCACCAGCAGATTCTTTCGGCGGTGGTGCGCGAAGTCCGGGAGCATGGCGCGCAAGCTGTGGCTATTACCTTCGACCCCCACCCGGAGCAATTTCTGCGCCCCGCCCAGGCGCCGCGGCTGCTCACGCCGGTTGAGGAGCGCCTGCGCCTGCTGTCCCTCACCGGCATTGACGCGGTGGTGGTGCTGCCCTTCGATGAGGCGCTGGCCTCGCTCGCGGCGCGGGAGTTTGTGCGCGGCATTCTGGTGGAAGCTCTGGGCCTGCGCAGCCTCCATGAGGGTGGCAACTTCCGCTTCGGCCATCACGCCGAGGCCGGCGTCGCCGAACTGAAGCAACTTGGCGCGGAGTTTGGCTTTGCCGTCCACGTGCATCCTCCGGTGCCGGCGCGTGGCCTGGAGGTTTCCAGCTCGGCGATCCGCGATTTCGTGGCTGCCGGCGACATGATCCGCGCGCGCTGGATGCTGGGACGGCCCTTCGAGGTGCGCTCCACCCAGGCGCGCGGGCGCGGCATCGGCACACGGCTGCTGGTGCCCACGGTGAACCTGGCGCCATACGGAGGTCTGCTTCCCGCCTTCGGGGTCTACGTTACGCGGCTCACGGTGGCCGGGCGCAGCTTTCAGGCGGTGACCAACGTGGGCAACCGGCCTACTTTCGGCGCGGCCTCCTTTGCCGTCGAGTCGCACATCCTCGACTTTGAGCCGGTAGAGATGGACGAGGAGACACCGATTACGCTGGAGTTCATGTTTCGCCTGCGCGGTGAGCGAGAATGGCCGACTCCCGTGGCGCTCAAGGCGCAGATCTTCCGGGATGTGGCCAAGGCGAAGCAGTACTTCCGGCTGATAGAAACTGCTGCTAACTCGCTAACTCGCGATCCCGCGAAGCGGGGCTAACTCGCGAATTGTTAATCCAATCCAGCTACACTTCTGACGAAAAGATATAGAATCCACTCACTTCGCCACTAACTGCCGCAGAACATATTGTAAAATACCACCGTGCTCGAAGTACTCGATCTCCCGCGGCGTGTCGATGCGCACTTTGGCAGAAAACTCCTTCACTCCACCATTGGCTGCCGTGGCCTTGACTCTAACCGTGTTGCCGTTAGCGAAATTACTGGCGAGCAGCGCCGTCAGGGCAGGGAAGTCGTAGACCTCTTCGCCGCTCAGGCCGAGCGACTCCGCGTTCTGGCCGGCCTCGAATTGCAACGGCAGAATCCCCATGCCTACTAAGTTGGAGCGATGAATGCGCTCGAAGCTCTCGGCAATAACCGCTCTAACTCCCAGTAACTTCGGCCCCTTGGCCGCCCAGTCGCGCGAGCTTCCGGAGCCGTACTCTTTTCCTGCCAGAATAATCAGCGGCACGCCCCGCTCAGCGTACTTCACGCTGGCGTCGAAGATCGGCATTCCCTCGCCTTCGGGTAAAAGCCGAGTTACACCGCCCTCGGTGCCCGGAGCCAGCTTGTTGCGTAGCCGAACATTGGCAAACGCTCCGCGCACCATCACTTCATGATTACCGCGCCGAGAGCCGTAACTATTAAACTCCGTCTGCTTTACGCCATGCTCTGCAAGATATTTGCCCGCCGGCCCGCTGGCCTTGATGCTGCCGGCAGGCGAGATATGATCGGTAGTTATCGAGTCGCCCAGCACGGCCAGCACGCGCGCGCCCAGTATCTCTGTAACTGGCGCGGGCATCCTGGTAATTCCATCGAAATAGGGAGCCTTGCGAATATATGTCGAATCCGGCTCCCACTTATATACGCCGCCGGTGGGAAACTTGAGTCCCTGCCAGTTGGCGTCGCCCAGGCTCACCGTAGCGTACTCTCGCCGGAAGCCCTCGCTGGAGACTCCCTTATCGATTGCCTCTGCCACCTCGGCTTGCGTAGGCCAAATGTCTTTGAGATAGACAGGCTGTCCTGCCCCGTCTGACCCTAGCGAATCTGTCTCGAAGTTATGACCGATCTTGCCTGCCAAAGCATAGGCCACCACCAGCGGCGGACTCATCAGATAGTTAGCCCGCACATCCACATTGACACGTCCCTCGAAGTTGCGGTTGCCGCTCAGCACGCTCACCGCGACCAGTCCATGCTCGTCGATGCTCCTGGAAACGTCGGCAGGCAGCGGTCCGGAGTTACCGATGCAGGTGGTGCATCCGTAACCCACCACGTTGAAGCGCAGCTTTTCAAGATAAGGCAGCAAGCCGGCCTTGGCGTAGTAATCCGTAACCACCCGCGAACCGGGCGCCAGTGAAGTCTTTACCCACGGCGGCACTGTAAGTCCCTTTTCGACAGCCTTTTTTGCCAGGATTCCTGCAGCCATCATCACCGAAGGGTTCGAGGTATTAGTGCAACTGGTGATAGCAGCAATCACCACCGAGCCATGATCGAGATACAGGTCAGGATCGATGCCGAAGCGGCCATGCACGGTCGTGGCAGAATAAGCTCCGATAACTCCATTGTCGGTCACCGCGCCACGCTCCCAGTTAGCCGCGCTGCGCGTGCCAAGAGGCTTGGTGGTAGGCGAGAGCAGCGTGGGCAGTTGCCCGGCAAAGTTGGCCGCCGCATCCTTGAGTAGCACACGGTCCTGTGGACGCTTGGGACCGGCAACGCTGGGTTCGACGGTAGCAAGATCCAGCTCCAGAGTCTGCGTGTATTCAGCCTCCGGCGAGTCAGCGGTTTGGAATATTCCCTGCTCCTTGTAATAATCCTCAACCAACATAATCTGCTCCTCGCTGCGGCCTGTAAGTCGCAGATAGCGCAGCGTCTCGGCATCCACCGGGAAGATGCCGCAGGTCGCGCCGTACTCGGGAGCCATGTTACTGATCGTCGCGCGATCGGCCAGCGGCAGCGCGGCCACGCCGGGGCCAAAGAACTCAACAAACTTTCCCACTACGCCCAGCTTGCGCAGCGTCTGAGTTACTGTCAGCACTAAGTCCGTCGCCGTAGCTCCCTCGCGCAGTTTGCCGGTTAGGCGGAAGCCCACCACCTGCGGAACCAGCATCGAGATAGCCTGGCCGAGCATTGCCGCCTCGGCCTCAATGCCGCCCACGCCCCAGCCCAAAACTCCCAGGCCATTGATCATCGTGGTGTGCGAGTCGGTGCCCACCAGCGTGTCCGGGTAGGCAACTAACTCACCGTTGTTTTCTGCCGTGAAGACTACGCGCGCCAGATATTCCAGATTCACCTGGTGGCAGATGCCCATCCCTGGCGGCACGGCGCTGAAGTTATGGAAGGCTGTCTGCCCCCATTTCAAAAACGCATAGCGCTCGCGGTTGCGCTCAAATTCGAGCAGCGCGTTGGCGTCGTAAGCTCCCGCGCTCCCATACTCGTCCACCTGCAGCGAATGGTCGATGACTAACTCGGCGGGAACCAGCGGATTCACTTGTTCCGGATCGACGCCCAGCGTCCGGATCGCGTCGCGCATCGCAGCCAGATCAACTATCGCGGGCACGCCGGTAAAGTCCTGCATCAGCACCCGCGCCGGCATAAAAGCAATCTCCCGGCTCGGCTCGGCCTTGGCTTCCCAGTTAGCCAGAAATTCAATCTCCGCGGCCGTCACATTGACGCCATCCTCGCGGCGCAGCAAGTTCTCCAGCAGTATCTTCAGGCTGAAAGGCAGGCGGTTCAGGTCGAAGCCGCGCGCGGCCAGTGCCGGCAATCTGTAAATCGTGTAACTGCGGTTGCCGGAGACAAGTGTTGCCTTGCTGTCAAAACTATTCATTGGGGAAGGACCTTTCTTCCGCGCGTGGGCGGAAACTGTTTCAATTCCAAGTTAGTCAGGATCTTTCTGCAGCCAATAGTGAAATCCGTCTACGATGGCCATCAGCGCCGCCTGGTTCAGGTCGCTGCTGACTCCCGCGGTGGTCCAGGGTTCGTGGCCGTCGGCGTGGAAGCTGACAGTGACGCGAACGTGAGCCGCGGTGTCCTGCGCGGATACATCAATGGCCGTAACACTGAATCTGCCCAAGTGCATGCGCGCGATGGCTGGGTGCCATTTTTCCAATTCGCGCCGCATGGCTTTGGTCAAAGCATCCACCGGCCCGGCGCCCTCGGCTCGAGTTACAGTAACATTGGAGTCGCCCAGGCATAATGACATGGACGCCTGAACGTACCTGCCTCCGGTTTCGTCGGATTCGTCGATCACTCTCCAGCTTTTCACGCTGAAGCGATTCTTCAGGGTATTCAGCACCTTCATGCAAGCCAGTTTGAAGGAAACTTCACTGGCCGTGTAGCCATCGCCTTCGATCATTGCCTGGTTGGAGTCCATGAACTCCTGAGCCTGCGCGGAGTCAAGAGGAACACCAATCGCCTTCGATAGCAGAATAATGTTGGCCTTCCCCGATTGGCCGTTCACTCCGATAACAGGGATGGCGCCGACTTTGGCGGGATCGCACCACAGGTAAGCCCCAGGATTCTTGCGTTCGCTGCTGCCATGCATTCCGGCCCAGGTGCCGAAAGCACCCGGGCCGACGATCGGAGCGCCGTGCGGCGGCTCAATCCCGAAGTCTTCATAAGCCGAATGCGCGAGGCTGGTAAGCCCTGCGAGCGATTCAGGAGCTACAAACTCAGCTTCGCCTCTGAGTTGCATGCTGCCGATGACAGTCGTAAGGTTTACATTGCCGCAGCGTTCGCCCGTTCCCAGCAGAGTGCCTTGAACCTGAATCGCACCGGCAAGAATAGCGGCTCGCGTATTGGCAATCCCAAAGCCGCGATCGGTGTGGCCATGAAATCCGAAGTTAGCTCCGGGATAACTCTGCGCCAGGCCGCCAATGACCTGAGCGACTTCTTCTGGATTGGCGCCGCCGGTGGTGTCGCAAACAATGATCCGGCTTACTTGCTGACGGGTGCACTGCGCAATCATCTGGTGAAAATAATCCAGGGTGCGCCGGCTGAAATCGGCGTCGCACAGTTCGCCGTTTTCCCGGCGGCCGCATGCCGCGTCCATGGCATGCTCCAGGTCCACGATCACTTCCAGGCCGCTGTCTTGCAGGCACGCAACGGTATCGTTCGCCATCAGCAGGTTTTCTTCCGGCGTTGTCTCCAGGGACCTCTTCACATCGAGCAGCCTGGATTTGACGACAATGACCGCTACGGGAATGCGCTTCCTGCGGCTGACGATGAATTGCACGTCCGGCCATTCCTGAACCTTGGCGCCGCGGCCTCGCGTTCTGCCAAACAACGCCAGTTTCATGGTGCCCGTATCGACCGATTCTAGGGCACTGGATAAATCGCTTACAAATTGATTTGCGCCGGCAAAGCCGATTTCGGCATAGCGAAAGCCGAAGGTTGCCATGCGCTCCAGCAGGCTGACGGCATTCGGCACGGAGATGTCGATGTTCGGCTGCTGCATCCCGTCGCGAAGGCTGGTATCGAAGAGCTCGACTTTTCTACCGTGTATTTCCTTCATTTGTCCCTGCGCCCATTGGTGAGAATGTCCTGTTAAGGATTGTTCAGCCGGCAGATTTGCGACTTCCCAATTACGTCCTCAGTTGAGGCTTACTGAAACTCCAGAATAACAGGGAACATGCGCGGTTTCCCAGGGCTTCGAATCAAGCGGGAAGACGGAGCCGGATGTGGAGCAGCCTGCCAAGTCCAGCCTCAATCTGCTATCTTCACAGGTTACGAGTTTTTTGCCCCAACATCCCCGCCGAGCCGAGGTTCATCGCGCTTATGCCAGAGCTGTCCCGCCGTCCGCCGTCCCCCTTCTTCCGCTGGGCTGTGCTGGTTTTTGTCAGCCTGGCCATGTTCGGCAACTACTACGTCTACGACTGCATTGCGCCGGTCGCAGACCTGCTCTCCAAGCAGCTTGGCTTTTCCGACTCCAATATCGGACTGCTCCAGGCCATCTACAGCTTTCCGAATCTGATCATGGTGCTGGTCGGCGGCTATCTAGTCGACCGCATCGGCGCGCGCAAGGCCATCTTTCTCTTCGGAACGACCTGCCTGATCGGTGCGATCGTCACTGTTCTTTCCGGCCATCTTGCGCTGATGGCGACCGGGCGTCTCATCTTCGGCATCGGCGCGGAATCCCTCGTCGTCGCCGTCACCACCGCCATCGCCAAATGGTTCCGCGGCAAGGAGTTAAGCTTCGCCTTCGGCATCAACCTGATGATCGCGCGCGGCGGCACATTGCTGGCGCAGCGTTCGCCCACTTGGACCGAATTCACTTTTATGCCGGAGTGGGTCAAGCAGGCCTACACCAATTGGCGCACGCCACTTTTGATTTCCGTGGGGATCGCCACTTTCTGCGTGATCGGGGCGCTGATCTATTGGGGAATGGAGGTCTATGCGGAAAAGACCTTTGATCTTGCTCAGGCCGGGCCGACCGACAAGGTGGTTTTCAAAGATCTCTTCCATTTCGGCGTTTCTTTCTGGTATATCGTCGCGCTGTGCGTGGTCTTCTATTCAGCGATCTTTCCCTTTGAAACCTTCTCCTACAAATTCTTCATGGATGCGCACGGCACGACCCGCGAGATGGCAGGTACAATTGTCGGCAATCTAACCATTGCCACTATGGTTGGCACGCCGCTGCTCGGCTTGTTTGTCGACAAGATCGGTAAGCGCGCCCTGCTGATGATGATCGGTTCGGTGCTGCTGGTCCCCGTCTATCTGATGATGGCCTATACCCATACCCAGGCATCGCTCTATGCCCCCATGGCTATGATGGGCATCGCCTTCTCGCTGGTTCCGGCGGTGATCTGGCCCTCGGTGGCCTACATCGTAGAGCAGAACAAGCTGGGTACGGCCTACGGACTGATGACCGTGGTTCAGAACATGGGGTTCTTCGGCTTCAATCTGGCCATCGGCTGGGCCAACGACCACGGCCACGCCAGCGCAGAGAATCCCGCCGGCTACCACCTGGGGATGTGGATTTTCTCCATCCTGGGCCTGCTGGGGATGCTCTTCGCTTTCCTGCTGCGGCAAAGAGAGATGGGCCCGCACGGGCATGGCCTGGAGACCATCACCGCCAGCGACGGTTAGCTCGTTGTTGAGCTGCCGCGGAATTAGGATTTGAACATATGACCCGCGACATTACGCCGCGGCCAGCGGGCCTGCCGATGAGTATCATGAAAATTCCCACCGCCGCTGAGATGGAACGATGGCCCTACGCTGTGTGCGCTCTGCTGGGCTGCGGCGCGGCCTTCCTTGCCGCGCTGATGACCTACTGGATTGTGCCGCTGCGCGAGTTTCCCATGCTGCCGGCCTTTCCCGCTGTCATTCTGAGCGCTTGGTTCCTGGGAATGTGGGGCGGCGTGTCCTGCGCTGTTACCGAAGCCATTCTGATTAACTTGTATCTGGCCAAGACAGCGGCGCTAATCCCCAACGGAAACGTAAAGGAAGGCGTGCGGCTGACGGTTTTTCTCCTGATCCTGATTGTTTTCAGCTGGGGAATGCGGCGGCTGGCGCAACAGCGCACACAACTGCGAACCCAGGAGCTGCAACAGCGGCTGATGCTGGCTCAGGCGGAAGGCCAACTGGCAGAGCAGCGCACCCGCATCAGCGAGGAGTTGCAGCAGCGCGACGACCTTCTCAGGATCGCGCTTGAGGTCAACGGGATGGGGCTGTGGGTGTGGGATTTGCTGGAAGGCACGGCTTACAGGTCCGGCCAGATGTACCGCATCGCCGGCCGCGAAGCCGGCTCCATTGATCCGGTCCCCGAGGCGTGGTTGCAATTGGTTCACCCGGAGGATGCGGAGAGCGTTAGGAACGCCTGGGCGGAGACCCGCGCGACCGGCAAGGATTATCAGATTCAATACCGCGTGCCGTGGCCGGATGGGTCGGTGCACTGGCTGGAATCGCAAGGCAAATGCCAGCGCAACAGCGAAGGCCGGGCAATACGCGTTGTGGGCGTGCTGACCGACATTACCCACCGCAAACTGACCGAAGAGGCGATGCTGCGCACGGAAAAGCTGGCTGTCGCCGGACGGCTGGCGGCCTCGGTGGCGCACGAGATCAACAACCCGCTGGAGGCGGTGGGCAACCTGCTCTACCTCATCTCCCGCGCCGAGTCCGTTGAAGCAGCGCGGTCGCAGGCCAGCCAGGCGCTTGACGAACTGATGCGCATCTCGCTGATTACCCAGCAGACGCTGCAGTTCCACCGCCAGCCCGGCGCGCCGGCCGTCACCAGGCTCTCGGAGGTTGTGGCCTCGGTACTGGCTCTGTTTCGCGGCAAGCTGCAGAGCGCCGGGATCACAATCGAAGTGCTTGCGGAGCGGGAGACTGCGGTCGCCTGTATGCCTAGTGAGACGCACCAGATCTTCGCCAACCTGGTGTCAAACTCGATCGACGCCATGCCGCGCGGCGGACGGCTGGTGGTCCGGCTGCGGCCCTCGCGTGACTGGCGAGACGGCCAGACGTCGGGGATGCGAGTGACCTTTTGCGATACCGGCGCGGGCATGAGCCGGGCGACGATGCGGCGCATCTTCGAGCCGTTTTTCACTACCAAAACAGAGACCGGAACCGGGCTTGGCTTGTGGGTTGTAGCGCAATTGGTGGAACGGCGCCACGGCGATGTGCGCGCCTGGAGCTGGCAGCGCGAGTCAGGCTGCGGGACAGCCTTCTCCGTTTTCCTGCCCGTGGGCGACGCGGTGGAAACCGGTGTCAGGCCCGGCGTCGGCGGTGATTGAGTTCAGGCCATCACCGAGGCGGAAAGCCGCACGCCAAGTGCGTGCATGACCTTGAGCGCCGTCCCCAACTCAGGATTTCCTGCGTCGCTCAGTGCGCGGTAAAGTGCCTCGCGGGCAATGCCGGTCTCCCGCGCGAGCTGCGCCATTCCGCCACGGGCCCGGGCCACGGCGCCCAGCGCCTTGGCAATGTAGCGCGGATCGTCGCTCTCCAGCGCCTCGGTCAGGTAGGCCGAAATGGTTTCTTCATCGGTAAGAAACTCGGCCGCATCGTAGGGCATCGTTTCGATTGCCATATTCTCACTCCACTTCTGTCAGCAGGCCGGCCAAGGCTTTTGCCCGCTGTATGTCTTTCTTCTGGCTGCTCTTGTCTCCACCGCATAGCAAAATGATAACGACCGAGCCGCGCTGAATGAAATAAACGCGATAGCCTGGTCCAAAGTCGATCTTCATTTCGACGACGCCAGCCCCAACGCTTCGTGTTATGCCGGGATTTCCCTCTTCCAGTCGATCAATCCGCGCCATGATCTTCGCGCGTCCCTGCCGGTCTTGCAGGTCGTTTAGCCAGATGGCGAATTCTTTGGTGCGAAGGATTTGCACGTTCTTCAATCGCTCCCAAATCTCAATATATTGTAACCCAAAGGTTACATAAAAGCAAGTTCTATTCTACGTATAAGACAATATGAGCCTGTTTTTCCTGCCACACTACCGCTGCTCCTCCATGTTATAGAGGAAGAACGCTCGCAGCTCCAGGTACGGCCCGTGGAAGTCCCTGGGCAGCGGCGGGTAATTTGAGCCGGTCAGCGCCCCCCAGGCGGCGCGGTCCAGCGCCACGTCGCCGCTGCGGCCCTCCAGTACCAGGCTGCCGTCCATCAGCCGCCCGTTGGGCAAAACCTTAAAGCGGATCGCCACCATCCCCGACTTCAGAATCGGCGGGTTGACCTCGTCGGGAATCAACGGATCCCAGGTTCGCTCCGTCTCCCGGTGCCAGCGCTGCAGCCAGCTCTCGAAGTCCACGCCCTGGGTGTCGGAGAGCACCTCGATGCCGCCCGAACCGGCGCCGGGATGCATTCTGAGGCCGCCTTCGGAGGGAAGATTGCCCGCGCCCATGCCGGGGTTCCGCGATACACCCTTCATGGCCTCGCGCAAGGCGTCGGCCGGATTCTGTGAATTCATAGCAAAATTGGGACGCGCCGGCACGGCCACTGGACGAGGCGCTTCGACCGGCGACTGCTGACTAGGCGGAATGGGCGGCGGCGGGGGGGCTGGCGCGGCCGCTTGCGGCGCTGGCTCCGGGGCGGGCGGCGGCGGAGCGGCCTTGTTCATCTCCTCCAGCGTCTTCTTGTCAATTTGGGGATGCGGCGTTGGAACCGGCTTGATCTCAACCTTGGGCTGCCATTTCGGCGTATCCAGATAAGTAAATTCCCTGGGCTCCTGGATCGCCTTGCTGGAATCGACCACCACCGGCACTTTGAAGACGTACTGCGGAAGCAGCAGAACTGCGGCAAACAGCGCCGCATGGACGAGGATGGCGATCCAGACGCCCTCGCGGAAGCGCGCCCAGCGCCGCTCATCCTCAAGGTCGCTGATCAACTCCAGCAGTTCGTGGGTGTCGTAGTCCACCCAGCGCGAACCGTGAACTACCGGGGAGGCTACCGAGCGCGGCGCCTCACCCAATGCCGGTGCGTCCGCAGCGGGGGTGGATTTCGCTGGCTCGTTGGATTCGTTTACTTCTGTGGGCGATTCGTCGGTGAGCATTCGTTCCAAAGAAGCCAGCATGAGCGCACACACGCTCAGCCGCTCCGTTTCGAGTCCTTTCCTTCTATTCTCTCATCCCGGTAAAAATCCTGCCCATCGCCGCGGCCCGTATGATAGTAAGACGGACGATCCGGCGGAAGGGAACCCGGTTTGAAAGCAGCATTTCTTCATTTAATGGCCAAATGGAAGTTTGTGCTGATGCCCATCCTTGCCAAGTTGGGCTTTTGGGGCGTGGGCGCGTGGGCACTGCTGGACTCGTCCACCATCCCCGTCCCCATGGATGCGATTCTGGCCGTTTATGTCTGGAATGACAAGAGCCACTTCTGGCTTTATTGCCTGCTCGCCGCCGCGGGTTCGGCCATTGGCGGCCTGTTGCCCTACGGACTGGGCCGGGCCGGCGGCGAACTCTTCCTGCTCAAGCGCGTCAACCGCGAGCGCTACGAGAAGATTCGCGCCCGCTTCGAGCGCCAGGAGTTCCTGGCCATGATGATTCCCTCCATGCTGCCTCCGCCCACCCCGTGGAAGGCATGCGTCTTCACCGCTGGCGTCTTTGAGATGCGCGTCGTCCCTTTTATGCTGTCGGTCTTTTGCGGCAGGATGGTTCGCTGGCTGGTTCTATCGTTACTGGTGCTCAAGCTGGGGCCGGGCGCGGTGGGACTTGTCCAACACCACGGATTGGCGCTGCTGGCCATCGTCGGCGGACTGGCGGTAATTGGCTTTGCCTGGTGGTGGATGCGCAAGAAGAGCACCGTGAAGCTGGAAGACTAACGGATCTTCCGGATGGTTGCTGCGGCGCGTATGGCTTTCAAATCCAAACTGGTCCCAATTACAATTCCTGTCACGGGTAAATTCAGCCGCCAAGTCCGGTGAAACCTCGAAGGAGGAGAGTCATGGAAGTTCATCCCCCTCATAAACCCATCCACTCGGTCAAGGAATTCATGGTTCACCTGCTGGCCATCACCATCGGTCTGCTGATCGCGCTTGGCCTGGAGGCTTCGGTCGCGTGGTTGCATCACCGCCATCAGGCGCGAGATGCCAGGGAGAATATCTTTCAAGAAATGCGCGCCAACCAGCAGGATGTGGAAAGGCAACTGAACGCGCTGCCTGCTGACGAGAAGCGTCTGGATCAGATTCTCAGCCTGGTAGACGATGCGCAGCATGGCCGTCCGCAAAGGCCCATTGGCGGCTTCACGTGGACCAGCGTTATTCTTCGCGACTCCGCATGGGATGCCGCATCCTCGACCGGAGCGATCGCCTTCATGGATTACGGCGAGGTGAAGGGATACTCCAAGCTCTATGCCGTTCAGAAACTATTGAATT
>JBKQLG010000312.1:0-13859 GCA_052147235.1 Occallatibacter sp. | reverse complement strand
GTTGGCTGGGGGATTATCGAAAGTAATAACGGCAACACCATTTTCTTTTTTCAACGTAACCACTTTGTTCATAACCATGCCCAAGAGGCTTATTCTCACAGCCTGCATTCAAAGGCGGCTCAGGCCGGCCAGAAGGCAGCGGCTAACTGCCAGGACTGCCATGGAGGCGCGCATGAGATTCTGGGCGCCGATGATTCCAAGTCGCCGGTCAATCACGCCAACATTCCGGTAACTTGCGGCCGCTGCCATGGGCAGAAGTTTCTGGTTGCATCGAACGGCGAGAGCGCGCAGAGCTTTGTCTCTTACCAGGAAAGCGTGCATGGGCTGGCCGTCGAGAAGGGATCGAAGAAGGCCGCGGTGTGCACGGATTGCCACGGCGCGCACGAGATTCTTCCCGCCAACGATCAAAAGTCGCCGATTTATAAATTCAATGTTCCCGCGACCTGCGGCAAGTGCCATGCGGCGGTCGCGGAGACTTTCATGCAGAGCATTCACGGGCAGGGAATCGCCCGCGGCAACGGATTGTCTCCGGTATGCACCGACTGTCATGGAATCCATACGATCAAAGCGCACACCGATCCTAACTCGCCGGTCTCGGAGCAGAATATCTCCAAAGACACATGCGCCCGCTGCCATCAGGGTGTGAGGCTCTCAGAGGAGTTCGGCGTGCCCGGAAACCGCGTGACGAGTTACCTGGACAGTTATCACGGATTGGCGGTGGAAGGCGGCTCGGTGGTGGCGGCCAACTGTTCAAGCTGCCACGGCGTGCATAACATACTGCCTTCCAGCGATCCCCGCTCTACGATCAATCGCGCCAATCTCGACGCCACCTGCGGTAAGTGCCACATCGGAGTTACGCAGAAATTTACATTGACCAAGGTCCACATGGGGGTTGGCCCGGCGAAGGACATCGGTTCGATTGCCGTGCGCTGGGTGAGATGGTTCTATCTCGCGCTGATTACCGTGGTGATCGGCGCGATGTTCCTGCACAACGCGATCATCTGGCGGAGCAAGGCTGTGGCGCGCCGCGCGATGCAGAATCCGATGATGACGCGCATGAGCGAGAACCAGCGCTGGCAGCACCTGATTCTTCTGACGAGCTTCATTGTCTTGGTGATTACCGGCTTTGCTCTCAAATTTCCCAACTCCTGGATTGCCGAGATGCTCGGCAATGGCAACGGAGAGAAGTTGCGCGGTCTTGTTCACCGCATCGCCGGAGTTATCCTGATCGGCGCCGGGATCTATCACCTTTTCTATCTGGCGATGACCAGGGAGGGTCGGCGTTTGATTCGCGATGTTGCGCCTGCGCCGAAGGACGCCTTTGATGCCTGGGGAACCATGAGTTACTATCTCGGACTCAGCAAGGAACTTCCTAAGTTCGGCCGCTTCAGTTATGCGGAGAAGGCTGAATACTGGGCGCTCGTCTGGGGCACGGCGCTGATGGCTTTGACGGGAATCATGATGTGGGCCAAGGTCTGGGTGGGCAACCTGCTGGCGCGCTGGTGGGTGGACGTGGCCACCTCGATTCACTTCTACGAGGCGATTCTGGCCACGCTGGCGATTCTGGTCTGGCACTTCTATCAGGTCTTCCTCGACCCCGATGTCTATCCGATGAACTGGGCGTGGTGGGACGGCAAGATGCCGGTCGAGCACTATCGCCATGAGCATGAACTGGACACTGAGGCGCTGGACGAGGCACACGCGCACGCCCCCTCCGCCGCGGCCGGCGAATCCCGCGGGGAGAGAGGCGATTCATCGCCAGTTCACGAAGAAAAGAAATAATGAGCGAAACATTTGCTTGAGTGGTGTGTTTGTACTTTGATGGAATTCAATATGAGGTTTTTTTGAACTCAGTCTCTTGACAACGCCGCTACAGCGTATTAAACTCCGGGCCTTGTAGTGTGTTCCCCACAATTCATGAACAATGAAGAGGCAATATGGCTCATATACGGAGGTTTGGCGCATTCGTACTCGCTACTGCGGCGGCGATGTATTGTGCTGGAATGGCAGCCCAGGGGGGCGATCCGGCGTCGTTGATCCAGCAAAAGCTGGTCTCTCAGATCAAGCTGACCAAGGCCACCGCCGACCACACGGACATTGTCACGGCCGGCGACGTTGTGGTGCTGAACAAAGATGGGCTGATGATGTGCAGTTCGGCAAGCCCCTATGCATACTCCAACACGTACAACAACGGAGTTCTGGCCGCGAGCCAGAAGAACCGGGTCAAGGACGCCGTGAAGTCCTTCGGATTTGGCCATGTTCCGGTATTCGGCAGCGGGGTCAGCGCTACGGATGCCGCGAACAACGGCTGCGCGTCGCGAAAGTTTGTCGCCGGAGAGAAGTTCTGGGTCACCGGGGTTACCCCTCAAAAGGACGGGATTCTGGTCAGCACCTTCAGCGATCCTTACCCGGACCCTTCGGGAAATCAGGTTCGCTATTACGGCGAGATCAAGTTTCCGTTCGCGAGGGGATCCGCGCCGGCGGTGGACGATTTTGTGAAGACCGTCTCCGAGGTCATCACGGTTCAGCCTGCGGAAAGCCAGGGCGATCAAGGCAGCCAAGGCAACCAGAGTGGTCAAGGTGACCAGGGCAGTCAGCCGGCCCCGGAGGCCGCGCCGGCTCCAGAGCCCGCTCCGGCACCCGCTCCCATACAGGCTATTGCTCCGCCGCCGCCGCCGTCCGATACCCCGCCGCCGACGATTGCCCTTGGCCAGACCAAGGATCAAGTGATCGCCGGATTTGGGCAGCCGGCGAGGGTAGCCAAGCTGGGAGCAAAGGAAATCTTCTATTACAAGGATATGAAGGTGACCTTCATGAATGGAAAAGTCAGCAATGTTGAGTAGGCCGCCTGCGCGACGAGGTTCGCGCAGCCTGGTTTGCAGAGCAGGTTCCCGCTTCATGAAAGGAGCGCGGGACCAGAAGAAAGAAATGGAAAGAGGATTCCGATGACGATACAACTTCTCCGCAAAGCCATCTGCTATGGCTCCACAGCAACCATTCTTGCCCTGCTCCTTGGGTTGGGCAGCATGACCAGTTCAGCCGCAGAAAACAAGAAGCCTTCTCCACCTGCTCCCAAGCCTGCTGGCGGCGGTGCATCACACAGGCCAACCACCGGCGGCGCCACTACGCACGGCCCAACGACTGGCGGGGCTACCACGCACGGCCCAACGACCGGCGGGGCTATGACGCATGGACCGACCACAGGTGGGGGTAGTACACAGACGCATGGGCCAACCACCGGCGGCGCCACCACCCATGGGCCGACGACCGGCGGAGCCACTACGCACGGCCCAACGACCGGCGGGGCTATGACGCATGGACCGACCACCGGTGGTGGTAGTACACAGACGCATGGGCCAACCACCGGCGGGGCCACGACACACGGACCAACGACTGGCGGGGCCACCACACAGACGCATGGGCCAACCACCGGCGGAGCCACTACGCACGGACCAACAACCGGCGGGGCCACCATGCAGACTCATGGACCAACGACCGGCGGGGCCACGACGCACGGACCGACCACCGGAGGGGCCGCCACGCATGGACCAACGACCGGCGGGAGTATGCAAACTACTTCACATACCACTAGCGGTGGTGCATCGCACGGACCAACCGGCGGAGGAGCATCGCACGGTGCCATGGGCGGCCACACGGCGACCGGGGGCATAGCGCCCAAGGGAAGCAATACGCACGTCGCAAAGAGCGGCAGCGCAATCACCAGGCGTCCCAACGGCCGGGTGAGCGACGTGCATGATCCCAAGCGGGGCATGGATGTCCATCACGGGCTGAACGGCAATCGCAGGGTTTCGGTGGAACGCCATGACGGCAGCCGCATGGTTGCGGAGCGGGGCCGTCGCGGATACGTGCAGCGTGGCTATAGTTACCACGGCCACGACTATGCGCGGCGGTCTTACTACTACCATGGCCATGAATACAACCGCTTTTACCGCGGCTATGGATTCCGGGGGATGAGCCTGAATGTCTACGCTCCGGGTTTGTACTACCATCCGGCCTTTTATGGATGGGCCTACAATCCCTGGGCGGTTCCCATCGCCTTTGGGTGGGGATGGGGAGGCAATCCCTGGTACGGCTACTACGGCGGCTACTTCCAGCCGTACCCGGTCTACCCCAGCGCCTCTTTCTGGCTGACGGACTACATCATCTCGCAGAATCTGCAGGCAGCTTATGCGGCGCATCAGGAGGCCGGCGAAGTAGATGGCGCGCAGTCCGCCGCGGGCGGCCCTCCGGCGCTGACTCCCGATGTGAAGCAGCAGATTGCCGACGAAGTGAAGGGCCAGTTGGCTCTGGAAAACGCCGAGGCGCAGCAAACCGCGCAGCATCAGGATGTGGACCCCGCTTCCAGCGGGATTGCACGCCTGCTGGCTGACGTCTCCGCCGGCCATGCGCATGTCTTTGTGGCCGGAGGCGCTTTGGACGTGACGGACGCCAATGGGCAGGAGTGCGCGCTCAGCGACGGCGATGTGCTGCTGCTGCAGGCTCCTCCGCCCTCAGACGCAACTACCGCGGACCTGGCAGTACTGGCCAGCAAGGGCGGGAACGAGTGCCCGAAGTCCAGTACGGTGACGGTGCAGATGACCGACCTGCAAGAGATGCAGAACCATATGCGGGAGACCATCGACCAGGGACTCCAGGATTTGCAGGCCAAGCAGGGCAAGGATGGATTGCCGCCAGCGCCGCCTTCGGCGCAGGCTCCGCCGACGCAGACGGAATTTGCCGCGATTGCTCCTCCGTCCTCTCCGCAGGACGCGGCCGATCTCCAACAGCAGACTCAGCAGGCCGACCAGGCTGAGCAGGATGTGACCGCCGAGGCGACGCAGGACAGCGGCGGGGCGGCCAGCGCAACTCCGGCAACGCCAGCGTCCGTCGAGCTGGGCCAGACACCCGACCAGGTGCAGGCGGCGATGGGCGCGCCGACGCGGGTGGCCAACCTGGGCTCGAAGGTCATTTATTACTACAACGGCATGAAAGTCGTCTTCAAGGACGGCAAAGTCTCTGACGTGCAGTAAATCCGGGGCGGGAGGGAATCGATGATTCTCTCTCGCGCCCGCCAACCCCTTGACCTTGTGAGATGCTGGCGGGGGCGATGCGTTCAAGCGATTTTCTTTATCGAAAAGAGCCGACTGCATCTGCTTCCGCCCGATTTTTTTACCCTGAAACCGCGTGACGAAGAGAACAAAGGAGACCATCTTGGCTAGTTTTTGTGCACATTGCGGCGCTGCCTTATCCACCGACAACCAAGCCTGCGCGGTCTGTGGCGCGCCGGCAGCCGGAGCCCCTGTTGCGGCGCCGATTCAACCTGCCGCGCCGCCAGCCACTTCCGGCGGCAACGCACTGAAGATCGTTCTGATCATCGTCGCCATCGTCGTAGGGCTAGGCATCCTCGGCTTGGGCGCCTTGTCATTCACGGTCTGGCGCGTTTCGCGGGCCATCCATGTCAACGGCCATAACGGCCAGATGACGCTGCAAACTCCGGGTGGAACCATCACAGCCGACTCATCGCAGAGCTTCACTGCATCCGAGCTGGGCACGGATATCTATCCCGGAGCTCAGAGCGTTCGCGGCGGCATGAGGATGAACTTGCCCACCGGCTCGATGGTGACCGGAGTATTTGTCACCTCGGATTCGAAGGAGCAGGTGCTGGATTATTACAAGAGCAAGTTGGGCAGCGGCGCTTCCACCTACGATTCCGGCGATAGCGCTCTGGTCACCCTTGGCCGGGGCCAGCAGGAAAGCATCATGGTGACGATCAGCGCGCGAGCATCGCAGGATGACGGCAAGACGCGGATCGCTATTGTGCATACGACAGCCAACAAGCCTTAGCTCAAGCGGCTGCGGTGGTGTTCGGCTGACGGGACGCCACCGTCCGCGCAGGCTGTGTTGAGAATGGTTTCCTGCGGCATTTGACAAGCTCGCCCGGAATCAGCCGAGCCAATGGCCTAAGCAGCGGTGCGAGAGGCGTCTACGGTTCTAGGCGTAGTTGATGGGATGCTTGGTGAGCCACCGCTCGTCGCGCACCTTGCCGATGCTCTTCAATGCGCCGCCGGCGACGCTGGCGCTGAGATGACGGCTCTTCCAGGCCATGCCGGTGGTCAGCCCGATCGCGCAACCCAGCAAACCATAAGCCAATGTGACCGTGGCAGCCGAGGACTTCCGGCGGTAAAAGGGGTAAGCCACCAGCGCGCCGACGCAGGCTCCGATCGCCGCGGGTACCAGCGAGCCTTTGACCGACTCGCCCAGAAAAGGCGCGAGAGGCTCTCCGTCAAGGAACTCTTCCTGGCCGGAACGCGCTCCCTCAATACCAGAGTCCACCAGCCGCCGGCCATAATCGACATTGGATTTCACCCAGTTGCCCAAGTCCATGGAAACCACCTCAACTTCCTGGAAAACACACACCAGTTTAGCAGATCGCCAAAACCCTGTGTTAAGGCCGTATCACAGCCGCACCACATTGTGAGCGCAGCACGCTGGACGCCGAGCGCCGCGGGCGGCGCGTGAGCAAAATCAAAGGAAGACGCTGCCAAAGGCTGATCGCGATCATGATCCTCGTCCCGCTTGGTAGGATAGGGGCGAGTGTGGTTGGAATGCGTATTGCGTATATGCTCACCTCGCTCGGCATGGGCGGAGCGGAACGGCAGGCGGTGGCGCTGGCGGAGCGCATGAAGGCGCGCGGCCATGCGGTCGCGCTGATCCTGCTCCGCGAGCGCCAGCCCGAAGAGTGGCCCACCACGGTCGATCTCGTTCGTCTGGAGATGCGCAAGACTCCTGTCAGCTTCCTCGCCGGTCTGTTGAGGGCGCGCCGCTGGCTGCGCGACTTTCAGCCGGAGCTGATCCACAGCCACGTCTTCCCGGCCAACATGACCGCCCGGCTGCTCAAGATTTCATTGCCGGCTGCGGTTCTCTCTACGGTTCATAACGTCTATGAAGGAAGCTGGCCGCGGATGCTGGCCTATCGGCTGACCGATGGGCTGAGTCGCCGCACTGCTTTTGTCAGCCAGGCCGCCGCCGACCGCTATGCGCGCATCAAAGCTGTTCCGGCCAGCAAGACATCGATCATCACCAATGGGATTGACTTGGCGGAGTTTGCGCCCAACGCCGATCGCCGTGCACAGCTTCGCGCCCAGATGGGTGTGGGGGAGGAGTTTGTCTGGCTGGCCGCTGGGCGCATCGTGCCCGCCAAGGATTATCCCAAGCTGCTGCGCGCCTTTGCGCAGGTGCGCGAAGAGATTCCGGAGGCGCGGCTGTGGATTGCTGGAGAGGCGCTTGGGGCTGGCTCCAAGGCGATTCAAGCCCAGGCGGCTGAGTTGGGAGCGTCCGTTCGCTGGCTGGGGCTACGCCGCGATATGCCTGCGCTGCTGGACGCAGCTGACGGCTTTGCGCTGGCCTCGGCCTGGGAGGGAATGCCGCTGGCCGTGGGCGAGGCGATGGCCATGGAGAAGCCGGTCGTGGCCACTGATGTGGGCGGTGTGCGCGAGCTGGTAGGCGAGACCGGGGTGATCGTGCCCGCCAAGAGCCCGGAGGCCCTGGCCGAGGTGATGCTCGCCGTGATTCGAAGTACGCCAGAAGCTCGCTGCGCCTTGGGCCGCGCGGCGCGGGAACGCATTGCAGCCCGCTTCAGCATCGACGCCAAGGCCGATGAGTGGGAGGCGCTCTACCGGGCTGTGCTGGGGGAGAAACGATGACCGAAGCCAGCATTGCCGGCCGCGAGTGTAGTTGGTGGACGCCGCGGCTTCGCGGGCCGGTGGCAGCGGCCGCCGGAGTCCGGTTCTTGTTGCTGGGTGCGGCTCTCGCACGGACCGGGAGCAGCGTGATCGCCAGCGGCGATACGGCCAGCTACCTGGAACCGGGGCGCAATTTGCTGCTTCACGGCCACTTCATCACCGGCGCTCTGCCGGAGATCGATCGCACCCCCGACTATCCGCTATTTCTTGCGCTCTTCAGCCTGGCCGGCCCGGCAACCGCAGCTCTGGCGCAGGTTTTACTGTCGGCCTTCACCGTGCTGCTGGTCTGGCGGCTGGCGCGCGCCGTCTTCGCCGAGGAGCGCGTTGCGCTGCTGGCGGCATGGCTCTTCGCCTTCGAGCCGGTCTCGGTAATCTACTCGGTGCGCCTGTTGCCGGAGACGCTCTTTCTGGCGTTGATGCTGCTGAGCCTGGAGCGGCTGGCGGTCTTTCTTCGCGGTCGCAATCTATGGGTGCTGGCACAGGCGGGCCTTTGGCTGGCCGCTGCAACCTTTGTGCGCCCGATCAGCTACTACCTGCCGGCTGCGCTGGCGTTGGGTTTGTTTGTTGTATTCGCGCGCATTCCCGGCCTTCGCTGGAAGGCTCCCGCGGCGCTGCTGCTGAGCGTTCTTCCCTGGTTCGCGGCCTGGCAGCTTCGCAACACAATCGAAACCGGTTTCGGCTGGTTTTCCAGCATCGTGGCCCGGAATCTTTACTTTTATCAGGCTGCAGAAGTTGAAGCCCGTGTCGCGCATCGACCCTTTGTTGAGGTGCAAAGCGGCTGGGGCTATCCGGATGAGCAAAGCTATCTTGCGCGGCATCCCGAGCAAGCCGGATGGGATCAGGCGCACCGCATAGTGTTCATGCGATCCGAGGCAGCGCGCGTGCTCGTCGCGCATCCCGGCACGGCTCTGACGGTGCAACTGCAAGGCGCGGCTGTAGTCGCGTTCACGCCTTGCGCCGCCGAGCTGCTGCGCCTGGTGGGAATTTCCCCGCAGGACGGACCGAAGCGCGTTGTCGATGAAGGGCCTGTTCGGTCGGCTTTATGGCTTGTGCGGGCGTATCCGGGCCCGGCGGCGGTGATGGCCGCGCTGGAATTAGTGCTGCTCGCTCTGTATCTGTTGGCCGCGCGCGGGGCGCTCAGCGGTTGCGCTCGCCGCGAAGTGCTGTGGCTTCTGCTGGGAGTCTCGCTTTACTTCCTGGCCGCTTCAGGAGGAGCGCAGGCGGTGGGGCGGTACAGGCTGCCGGTGATGCCGGTCGTTTGCGTCTTTGCAGCGGCGGGCTTGCCGCGCAGGGATGCATGATAACCTTAATCGGCGAATGGAACGGGTCGCCTTTTTCATCCGTGAATGCGGTTGCGCGAAAGGCATGGAGGAGTTGGATGCGAGCAGCAACGGCCTGGGGAGTGATGTGCTGCGTTCTGGCGGGCGCGGCGGTTGCCAGAGGAGGCAAGATGGTGCAAGCGCAAGTCAATCCGGCGCAGAATGCGGTCGTCGTGCTCGATCACGGCTGGAACTTTCGGCAGGTCACGGCCGGCGCCGAGGGCGAGAGCGGCTGGCTTCCGGCGACGGTGCCCGGCGATGTGCATCTGGACCTGCTGGCCAACAAGAAGATTCCCGATCCGTTCTTCCGTGACAACGAGGCCAAGCTGCAATGGATCGAAAACGAGAGCTGGGAGTACCGGCTGAGCTTCGAGGTGACGCCGGCCTTGCTCGCGCGAAGCCATGTGGACTTGGTCTTCGACGGCCTCGATGGGGCCGCTCAAGTTGAATTGAACGGCGTCCAGGTACTCAGCACCGACAACAGCTTTCGCGTCTGGCGCGTGCCCGCGAAGGCGCATCTACACGCCGGCAAGAACCTGCTGCGGGTCGTCTTCCCCTCGCCGATCAAGGCCGCCGCCGATGCCGCCGCCAGCGACTACTTTCGGGTTCATTCGCAGACTGCGGAGAAGACTTACATCCGCAAGCCCGCCTATGAGTATGGATGGGATTGGGGTCCGCGCTTTGTGACCAGCGGCATCTGGAAGCCGGTGCGCATTGAAGCTTGGGACAAGGTGCGCATTGCGGACTTCGTGATTCGTCAGCGCGACGTGAGCAGGGAAGTGGCGCATCTGGACGCGGAGGTGGAAATTGAAGCCGCCAGCGCCGGACCGGCCAAGGTGAGCGTGCAGTACTCCGACCAAGGCAAGCCGATAACGGAGACGGCAACGGTCAGCGTTCATGCCGGACCCAATGTGATCGATCTGCCAATTGAAATACGCCAGCCGAAGCTCTGGTTCCCGGCCGGATACGGCGAGCAGCCGCTCTATGAATTCACCGCGCAGGCGGGCACGAGCGCGCAGCCAGGCGCCAGCGGCCAACCAATCGCGGATCAGCGCACGGTCAAAGCCGGGCTGCGCTCGATCGTGCTGCATCGCGAATTGGACAAGTGGGGCCGCAGCTTTGAGCTGGTCGTCAACGGCATTCCTGTCTTCGCCAAGGGCGCGGACGTGATCCCCTTCGACAGCTTTCCCAATCGCGTGACCACCGCCGACTACCGCCGCATTCTGCAATCGGCCCGCGACGCCAACATGAATATGATCCGCCACTGGGGCGGCGGCTATTACGAGAGCGACGAGTTCTACGCGATCTGCGATGAGCTGGGCATCATGGTCTGGCAGGATTTCATGTTCGGCAACGACTGGCAGCCGGGCACCTATGCCTTCAAGCTGAACGTCGAGGCCGAGGCGGAGGACCAGGTGCGGCGCCTGCGCAACCATCCAAGTATTGTGATCTGGTGCGGCAACAACGAGACCGAAAGCGCCTTCAGTTGGGCCGGACGCCCGGAGTTACCGCCCGATGTGAGGCTGCTGATGTGGCAGGACTACCTGACCGTCTTCAGCGGCATTCTGCCGCGCGTGGTGGCGCGGCTGGACGCGGAGACACCCTACTGGCCCAGCTCGCCCAGCGCCGACTATGAGGCGCTCAGCGATCACTACCAATCGGGCGATGCTCACATCTGGGATGTGTGGCACGGACGCGTGCCATTCTCGACATACGAGACGCATCATGCGCGCTTTGTCACGGAATTTGGCTTCCAATCGTTTCCGGAGATGCGGACGGTCGACGCCTTCACCGAGCCGGAGGATCGCGCGAATATTCTTACGCCGGTAATGCTGGCCCATCAGAAAAATAACGAAGGCAACTCGATCATTCACGATTATCTGCTCAGGGACTACTCCGAACCGAAGGACTTCGCGAGCTTTCTTTACGTAAGCCAGGTTTTGCAGGCCGAGGGTATCAAGATTGGCGCGGAGCACTTCCGCCGCCTGAGGCCGGAGACGATGGGCTCGATCTTCTGGCAGTTGAACGACTGCTGGCCGGTGGCCTCGTGGTCGTCAATTGATTACTATGGCCGCTGGAAGGCGCTGCAATACTATGCGCGGCGCTTCTATGCGCCGGTGCTGGTCTCGCCGCACGTGGAGGATGGCGCTCTGAAGGTCTACATCGTCAGCGACAAGGTGAAGGCTGAACCCGCCACGCTGCGTGTGCGGCTGATGAACTTTGACGGCAAGGTGCTGTTGGAGGATACGAGCGCAGTGGAAGTTGCGCCGCTGACCAGCAAGGTCTATCTCGACTGGACGTTGAGGAAGCTCGCCGACGCGGGCGCGGCTGACACTTCGCGCGTCTTTGTGGTGGCCGAACTGACTGCCGGCGGAGAGGAGATCTCGCGCAACATTATCTACCTCGCACCGGTCAAGGGCGTGCAACTGAAGCCGGCGCAACTGAAGGTCGAGAGCACGGGCGCGAATGGCCGCTACAAGATTCGCGTCAGTTCCGCGGTGCTGGCGCGCAGCGTTTATCTTTCTTTCGGCAATCTCGACGCGCAGCTTTCCGACAACTACTTCGATCTGCTGCCAGGCGAGACGGTGGAGATCACAGCCACCAGCACGGCTTCGCTCGATGCGCTCAAGGCGCAGTTGAAGGTCATCTCGCTGACCGATGCCTTCGCTCCGGGCGATGGACAGGCTGCTACGGTGACGGCGGGCAGATAATTGGCCTGTTCATTTACTTCTCATGAACAAGGCCGTTTGGGTTCATGGATTCTCCCCTTACGCCAGAAAAACGGTGAAAGTATGGGGCACCCAGGGATCGTGGTATCCCACCCTTGAAGCAAAAAACGATTCAGGGATGGGCACCCAGCTTGTTTTCACAGATCGAGACAAGATCAGAACGAGAAGACAGCCTGCACAAAGATGCGCCGCGCGGCCGAGCCTTGCGAGAAGATTCCACCGGCCAGGTAGGTCGATTTTCCAAAATTTGGCGAGGTCACGGTTCCGTTGGGCGTACCTTTGTCGATGTCGTTGAAGAGGTTCAACGCCTGTGCGCTGAAGGTGAGCGAGTACTTGTGGCCGGTGCTGTTGCTTCCGCCCAGTCCCATGGGGCCGCCACCGGGGCCTCCGCCAGGCCCTCCACGAAATCCGCCACCACCGCGCCCGCCGCCCGGAGGCGGTCCACCCGGAGGCGGTCCACCTGGAGGCGGTCCGCCATTGGGCTGGTTGGTGTTGGCTGATACGAGTTTGGGACCGATGCCAAAGGCCTTGCTGACGCGCAGGTTCACGGCTACAGCCGCTGGACTGTTGCCGAGGTTAACAGGGATGAGCGCCTCGCCCCACGCTGGCGTTGTATTCAGGCAGCCGAAGCTGGTCGTAACGTCGCCGGAGACCGTGCAGGCTGTGGGATCGGTCGCGTAGGCCGGGCGCTGATTGAAGAAGTTGTTTAACGGGTCAGTGGGCAGCGTGATGTTGTAGGGGCGTCCGGACTGCGCAACCATAAAGGGATTGAGGCGAATCCCCCAGGGAGCGGTGTAATTTCCCATCATAAAAAGCATATTGCGGGCCACAAAGCCGGCGCGCCCGTAGTTCTTGTCCAGATCGTAGGCGTCCACGGCGCTGCCGTTGTTGTTGCCGTTGGCATAGGAGAGCGTGTAGAAGCCCATGAGGTTGAAGTTCTTGGTGAGGTTGCCGCGCAGGCTGGCGATCAGCTGATTTTCCTCGAAGACGGCTTCGGGAAAAGTCTCGTTGAGGTATCCGCCCAGGTTATCCGCCGGATTTCCATCCGGAGCCTGGTTGGTATTGATAGTCGTCGTCTGGTGAACGCCAAAGGTGTGCATATAAGTGAGCGTAGCGCTGACGCCGGCATTCACCTGGCGCTCCAGGCTGACGCTGCCCTGTTCGTTGTAGGGTGAGTGGTAGTGCGGATCGATCTCGTACTTGACGGGTGTAGAGGCGGTGGAGGCGCCGCTGGAGCTTGTGCAGGTGCTGAAATCGACGGCGTCCAGCGATGCTGGATTGTTGTCTGTGGCGTCGGTGCAGCCGGTCGGATTGTTCAGCACGATCTGCTGTTGCACCTGCGAGCGGTGGACTCCCACCAGCGTGTTGCTTCCCAGCCGGTCGTAGAAGAAGCCGTAACCGGCGCGCAGCACAGTCTTGGGCTTCTTGTCCTTGCCGTTCCCATCCAGCGCATAGGCGAGCGCAACACGCGGCGCCCAATCGTTGTGATCCGAGATGTGATTCTGCGCCTCCCAGCGCATGCCGCCGGAGAGGGTCAGCCGGGGATTGAACTTCCAGTCGTCCTGCGCATACCACGCCATATCGAAGACATTGGCGAGCACGGAGTTCTGGCCGCTGGCGAAATTGGCGGTTATGGGACCGTAACCATCGGTCACCAGGGTGGAAAATGGCGTACCAGCCTCCAGCCCATTGGCCATCGCCAGGTAGCTGTCGGGTGAGGCGAAGGTGAACGAGCCGTTGAAACCGGCATTCGTCCAGTTCGCATCGCGTGAGTCGCGCAAACGTGTTCCAAACTTGATGGCATGGGCGCCGTGACTCATCGTGGTCATGTTCTGGAATTCCAGGCGCGTGGTGTGATCGAGACTCTGCTGCCCGCTGTAGCCGCCGCCGGTGAAATCGCCTTGAACATTGATGGTGAGCGCCGTCGAGTCCGGATAGTGATTCTCATTTTGCCGCTCGTACTGGAAGCGGTTCTCGGTCACAGCGTGATCGTTGATCACGTAGGCGTCGCTCATTTGCACCGTATGGTCGGTATTCGATTCATGCGTCGAAGCACTGGGCAGCGAGCC
>JBKQLG010000311.1:0-9484 GCA_052147235.1 Occallatibacter sp. | reverse complement strand
CTGGAAGCCGTGTTGGCAGGTGCGGTTGCCGAGCCGTCTGAAGATTGCCCCGCAAACGGCAGCACCATCAGCAGCATGGAAAGCAGAACAGCAAGGCGGCGGGAAGCCAGCCGCGGAACGATAGTTGGGGAAGAAGCGACCCTCATATCTTCACTTTAATTTGCTTTCGTGCTGAGCGCGGCAATCGGGAACCACTGACGTTACCGCATGGGGCGTAAAGCGGGAAAGATATTTCGTTTCGGAAATCACGAGAGCCGCATTCTCCCGGTTTGGCCCCCACCCCCGCCGTCCGTTACACTCGTCTATAGAGATCCAAGCGCACACGCCCCACAAGCACAAAGGATTTCCGCAACCAACGCTCATGCCGACCATCCAATCGACAGCAGGAGAACTCGAACCGCATCCAGACGTAGCCCTGATCGAAAGGGTGCGCGGCGGTGATCTCTCGGCCTACGATCTGCTGGTCCGCAAGTATGAGCGCCAGCTCTTTCGCATCGCCCATCACATCACCCAGAACCGCGAGGATGCCGAGGATGTCATGCAGGACGCCTTCCTGAAGGCGTATGAAAAGCTCGAGCAGTTTCAGGGTAATTCGAAGTTTTACACCTGGCTGGTGCGGATTGCGGTCAACGAAAGCCTGATGCGGCTGCGCAAGCGGCGCACCGGCAAGATGGTTTCAATCGACGAGGACATCGAGACCGTAGAGGGTAGCGTGCCCCGCGATTTAGCCGACTGGGCGCCCGACCCTGAACAGAATTTCAACCAGGCCGAGCTGGGCGAGATACTGCGCAAGACCATTCAGGGTCTGCCTCAGGGGTTTCGTATCGTGTTTGTGCTGCGGGATGTGGAAGGGCTTTCGACCGAGGAGACGGCGGAGACGCTGGGGCTGAGCATTCCCGCCGTGAAATCGCGCCTGTTGCGCGCCAGATTGCAACTGCGCGAGCGCCTTAGCCGCTACTTCCACAGAAAAAAAGCGGTCAAGAAAACGGGGGTTGGAAAGTGACCTGCAAAGAGTTTCTCGCCCTTCTCGACGACATGATTGACGGTGCGGTAACCGCCGAAGTACGCACCGAACTCGAAGCCCACCTGGGCCGCTGCCCGCACTGCAAAGTCATCTTCAACACTACTCGCAAGACCATCGAAATCTATCGCTCCCACGAGATCTACGAACTGTCCGCCAGCCTGCGCGACCGCCTCCACGACGCCATCATGGCCCGCTGCAAGAAGAGCTGCTGACTACCTGCGGTGGCCCTACCCCCGCCGCATGATTTACCCTCAGAATTGCTATGAAACTCCAGCACACACTTCTGCTTCCCGCCCTGGCCGCCGCCTTTGCCGTTGCGGCCTACGCCCAAACCTCGAACGATCTTCCCGACGCGCCCGCGGCCACCGCCGCCGCCCTGATTCGCCCCAACGGCCCCACCGTGGTGATGGACACCTCCATGGGCCGCATCACCTGCCAGTTCTATCAAAAGCAGGCGCCCAAGGCGGTGGCCAACTTCATCGGCCTGGCCGAGGGCACGCAGGAGTGGACCGACCCCACCACACACCTGAAGCACCACAGCAAGCCATACTTCAACGGCACCATTTTCCATCGCGTGATCCCCGGGTTCATGATTCAGGGAGGCGACCCCACCGGCACCGGCATGGGCGATCCCGGCTACGCGTTCAGGGATGAGTTCGATCCCAATCTCAACTTTGACAAGCCCGGCCGCCTGGCCATGGCCAACTCCGGCCCCAACACCAACGGCAGCCAGTTCTTCATCACCGAGCAGGCTTACGACTCGCTCAACCAGCACTACACCCTCTTCGGCCAGTGCGACGATGCCAGCGTCGATGTCGTCAAGGCCATCGCCCGCGTCCCGCGCGACGGCAACGACAAGCCACTGACGCCGGTGGTGCTGAAGAAAGTGACCATCGTGCGCGAGGGCCAGCCGCTGCCGCCCCCGCCGGTCGCCGCGCCTAAACCGTAATTAGCTCTCAGTTGTCAGCTTTCAGCTTTCAGCTTTTTATGTGCGAGAGCCGGCTTTGGTAATCGAACCATGAACTATGCAAGTACGAAGCTGATAGCTGACGGCTGAAACTCAAGGAACAAGGAGTAACACATGACCCTCGCAGCAGGAACCTACGCAGTCTTCTCCACCACCGAAGGCAAGATCACTGTCCGGCTCTTCGAGGCCGACGCGCCCATCACCGTCAAGAACTTCATCGAGCTGGCCGAAGGCAGTAAGGAATGGACCCACCCCTCTACACACAAGAAGTCCAACGACAAGCTCTTCGACGGCACCATCTTCCACCGCGTCATTCCCGACTTCATGATCCAGGGCGGCGACCCCACCGGCACCGGCATGGGCGGGCCCGGCTACCGCTTCCAGGACGAGACCAGAAACTCGCCGCATAAGTTCGATAAGTCCGGCAAGCTGGCGATGGCCAACTCCGGCCCCGGAACCAACGGCTGCCAGTTCTTCATCACCGTAGCCCCCACGCCCTGGCTCACCGGCAACCACACCATCTTCGGCGAAGTCGTTGAGGGCATGGAGAATGTCGTGAAGATCTCCAAGGTCCCGCGCGGCGGCCAGGACAAGCCCAACAAACCTGTCGTCCTCCAATCTGTCGTCATCGAGCGCATCGCGTAACGCTCGTTCATCCAACCTCCATCTCAGGGCTTCGTCCTCAGCGCTATTCGCCAGAGAGCGGGAAACGACTAGGGTCTCCCGCTCTTCCTTCCCCTCCAACACAGTTCGTGTTCGATTGAACGGCAGCCAAGGAGCCTCGATGAAAAACAATCTGATCCCCAGCACCCGACTTCCCATCACCTTGCTCTTCGTCTTCCTCGCCGCCTTCGCAGCCTATGCGCAGAGCCGCAAACCCGTCGCCAAGCCGGCCAGCCTGACCGTCCCCGTTCTGCTGGTCAGCGACATCCACTTCGAGCCCTTCTGGGATCCGGCCAAGGTTGCAAAGCTCAACGCCGCAACCCCAGATAAGTGGGACGCCATCCTCGCCCCGCCCGCCTCGCCCGGCCGCGAAAAGGCCTTCACTGCCTTCCTGCAGCAGTGCGGCTGCGCAGACGGCGACACCTCCTCCGTCTTGTTCGATGCCAGCCTGAAGGCCATGACGGACAATGCCTCCGGCGCGTCCTTTGTCACCATCAGCGGCGATCTCATCTCCCATAAATTCAAGCAAAAATATTACACGGCCTTTCCCAGCGCCAGCGATGCCGATTACCACGACTTCGTCGAAAAGACCATCGACTATGTCATCGACAAGCTCGATGCGCAATTTCCCAAAGCGCCCGTCTATGTGGCCTTGGGCAACAACGACTCCGATTGCGACGATTATCTGATCGATGCCGGCAGCCCCTTCCTCAAAGAGACGGCAACTGAGGTCACCAAGAACTTCCCTACCGCCGAGCGCAAGAAAGCCAAAGATACATTCGGGGACGAAGGCTACTACATCGTCACGCTGCCCACGCCCTTCCACAATGCGCGCCTGCTGGTCCTCGACGATCTATTCATGTCGCATGGTTACAAAACCTGCGCCAACAAGCCCGATCCCCAAGCCGCCTTTCCTCAGATCAACTGGCTCGCCAAGCAGCTTGCAGACGCCCGCACCGCCAACCAGAAGCTCTGGATCATGGGCCACATTCCTCCAGGCGTCGATCTCTACTCGACGGCAAGGAGAGGCATCAACGTCTGCACCGGCGGGAGCCCCGTGATGTTCCTGGCCTCTGAAGATATGTCCGACGCCATCGCCCCCTACGGCGATGTCGTCCAGTTGGCCATCTTCGCGCACACGCACATGGACGAGCTACGCCTGCTCCAGGACCAGAGCGCGGGCGCGCCCTCCAAGACTCCCGTGCCGATCAAGATGGTCTCGTCCATCTCGCCCGTCCACGCGAACCTTCCCTCCATCACCGTCGCGCAGGTCGATCCCGCTACTGCGGCCGTTGCCAACTATACTGTCTTCTCCTCGCCCGACCTTAACGGCGGAAATGGCACATGGAAGCCGAAGGAATACGATTTTTCCAGCAGCTACTCGGAACCCGACTTTTCATCCTCGTCGCTCGCCAATCTCATCGCCGAGTTCGCCGCCGACCCCGGCGCAACAACATCGCAAAGCACGAACTACATCGATCACTTCTCCGCCGGCCACTCTTCGGGCAGCCTGCGTGCGGCTTGGCCGCAGTACGTCTGCTCGCTCTCCAATCACACCGTGAAAGCCTTCAAAGCCTGCGCCTGCGCCAATATGCACTAGAGCGTCTCTCTTATCAGTCGAGAATGAGCGTGGGCCGGGAGGCCCAAGCGATAGCCGGTCAGGAGGCCGGCGCTACAAGTTCTTGTTGATATTGAATTCGACCCTTACTTTTCCACCGCGCATAACTCCAGAATTGCCTTGCCGAAGCGCTCCACTTTGGCCGGGCCCATGCCGCTGACCTCCAGCAACTGACGCGGGTTGGCTGGGCGCGCCTGTGCCAGGGCGGCCAGCGTCCGGTCGTTCATCACCACGAAGGCCGGAACTCCCAGCCGCCTGGCCTCCGCCGCGCGCCACTCCTTCAGCCGCATGGCCAATGCCTCCCCTTTGGCCGACCGCGGTGCTGTTTCCATAGAAGAAGGCGCGCCGCCGGCCTTGGCGGGACCAGCTTTCGCGGCAGTCTTTGCCTTCTTCGACTTAGCCGGTGTAGTCGCCCTCCCACTAAACTCCTCCACTACCCCATCGCTGATCAGCAACTCGACCGGCGAAGTTGCCCGCAACTCCAACCCTGCCTCGGTCAGCCGCACCTTGCGGAAGCGCTTGACCACACCGTCCTTCTCGTACTCGGCCTCTTCAATCTCGATCAGCCTGGCGCGCACCATAGCTTCAAGCAGCCCCTCAAAGTCGTTGCGGCTCATTCGGCTCGCAGGGTCAAGGTTGCGTTGCAGCGTTCCGGAAGCCTTGTAGTCCACCGCCCGCAACTCATCGGCAATCGCCTGCACCAAGGCACGCTCGGCCGGCGTGGGCCGCCGGAAGAGCCTCAGCACTGCTCCGGCCGGGTCGCAGACATCGCAGATTCCGCAGGGCCGGTGTGCGTCCTCCACATCCCCAAAGTGCCGCACCAGCGTCGCCATGCGGCACTCGGACGAGGTGGTAAAGCGCAGCACCTTCTCCATCTGCTCGGCGCGAAACTGCGCCTGAATCGCGTAAGTTTTCTTCCAGCCCGCGCCGCCCGCCGTCACGTTGCCGCCGAAATCCACTCGCGCCCCGCCGTGAATCTCGAGCTTCTCCAGCGCTTTGTCGAACTCCTCCTCGTCCAGCTTCGAGGCCGCGCGCAGTGCTTCCACTGGCAGAGGTTCTTCTCCTAGCGTCCGAAAAACCTGCTGCAACTGCTCCACCGGCGGATAGTCGCGATTGAGAAAAAAGTCGTGCGTGCGCTGGTCGGCGTAACTGTGCATCAGGTAGGTGCGGCTCAGCGCGCCATCGCGCCCGGCACGGCCAATCTCCTGGTAGTAGCCTTCGAGGGTTGCGGGCAGCCCGGCGTGAATCACCGTGCGAATGTCAGCCTTGTCGATGCCCATGCCGAAGGCGATGGTGGCGACGACAACCTCCAGTTCGCCGGCCTGGAAGGCGGTCTGCACGCGCTCCCGCGTCGCCGGGTCGAGGCCCGCATGGTAGGCCGCCGCGGGAACCAGGCGCGAGAGCTCCTCGGACAGCCGCTCGGAGCCTTTGCGCGAGGTGGCGTAGACGATGGCCGGCCGCAGCGCCGGCGAGGCCAGCAGCCCGCAGATCGCTCCCGGCCGCTCCGGCATTGAAAGCTCGACCACCTCGATGGCCAAATTGTCGCGCCGGAAGCCGTGAATGAACTTTGCGGGCTTGACCATCCCCAGTTGCGCCACAATGTCGGCCTGGACCCTTGGCGTGGCCGTGGCCGTCAGCGCCAGGATCGGCGCCGGACGCAGCGCCGGAAGGTACAGGCCCAGCATCCGGTAGTCGGGGCGGAAGTCGTGGCCCCACTGCGAGATGCAATGGGCTTCGTCGATGGCGACCAGCGCCGGCTTGCGCTTGGCCAGCATCTCGCCGAAGCCCGGCACGCGCAGCCGTTCCGGCGCAATGAAGAGGAACTGCAAACTGCCATTCAGGTAATCCACGCAGGCCTGCCGCGCTTGCGCCCGGTCGAGGCCGGAGTGAATCCGCCCCACACGCAGGCCGAGCGAGAGTAGTTTGGCCGCCTGATCCTCCATCAGAGCGATGAGAGGGCTGATGACCAGCGCCGTTCCGCCCAGCGCAATCGCCGGCAACTGGTAGCAGAGCGACTTACCGAAGCCGGTCGGCATCACCAGCAGCAGGTCGCGCCCCGCGATGGCCGCGCGGCAGACCGCCTCCTGATTGGCGCGAAAGCGCGCAAAGCCGAAGACCGAGCGCAGCAGCTTGGCGAGCTTAACCGGCTCAGTCTCCGTATCCGAATTGGTTGGAGTCGTCAATGAGGATAGTCGAGCGTGAAGAACAACCGCGGCAAACTGCATTCAGCTTAGCCGAAGGCGGCTGCCCCACCGCAGGTGGTTACAGCAGTTTGCCCGCCGCCAGGTCGCGGATCAGCCCGCGGTCGGCGGCCAGGAACTCGTAATCGGAAAGCTCTTCGAGGCGGACCCAGCGCACCTGTTGATAAATACGGCTCTCGATCTCGCCGGCGAACTCATGCACGGCAAAAAATTGCAGATCGACGGCGCCTCCATGGCGGTAGTTGTGGCGAACGCGGGTGACGCGGGGGCCGATGGTGGCGTGAATGCCGAGCTCTTCGTCCAGTTCGCGGACCAGCGCCTGCTCGGGGCTTTCGCCGGTCTCGATTTTGCCGCCGGGAAACTCCCACAAGAGCGCCATTGGCTGATCGGGACGGCGCTGACCGATCAGGACTTCGCCGCCGCGCACAATCAGCGCTGCCGCCACAAAGCGCAGCGCGGGACCGGCAGGGCGCGGATTGGGTTGCGTCTGAAGTTCTTCCACGTTACTAGTTTAGACGCACTAAAGGAGATGCAGAGTGCGAGCCGGAGATTTCCCGGCAGAACGGGGTGAATAACCGTTCGATTGCCACTGCTAGAGATTGGTTTCGTAAAGGGATGATTCGCCCGCCACGGCCGCCGCCGCGCTTTCTGCCGTCTCAGGCCGGAAGTAGCCCCAGCCGTTGCGGGCCGCCGCCTCGATCAGCGCTGGCGAAGGGTTGACCGGATAGGCGCAGCGCGCCATTTCCAGCATCGCCAGATCATGGATGGAGTTGCCGAAGACCGCATCGGGGCGCTCAATGCCCACGCGCCTCAGCGAGACGGCCTTGGCTGCGCCGGTGGGCACATCGACGAGCTCGGAGGTGATGAGGCCATCCACGACTCTCGCCTCGGCGGCCAGCACACGCTCTTCGGGAATGCCGAAGTCGCGCACTCCCTCGGCGACCACCCACTTGTTGGTAGAGCTGACGGCCCACAACGCGACGCCGGCCTGGCTGAGCCTGGCCATGAGCGCAGCCATCTCCGCGAAGATGCGCGGCCGCACAAACTCGCTCACATAGCGGGCGGCGGCGGCACGCAGTTCCTGATCGCGCAACCCCGCGTAGAGCTGCACCATCTCGCCGCAGATTACCACTTCGCTCACACGCCCGGCCAGGTAGCCGCGGTAGCGCGCGTCCATCCAGTCGGTGGCGGAGCGCGAAACCAGTCCCTGCTCGATGGACCAGGCCATGAAGCCATAACCGGCATCGCCGCCCCACAGCGTTCCATCGCAATCGAAGACCGCAACCCTGGGGTTGCCGTCGAGAACCAGCCGCTCAAACTCCTCGGCGGTCCACCGTTTGATTTCAATTTGCCTGCCGCTCAACCGTTCCTCAATCTTGTTCGATAGATTCATCTCTCTCTATTTTCTTTCAAATCGCGCGGTTTCGCACATGAAGGTTTGAAGAAACGGTTTGATCCGTCACTGTAGACGCAATTTATCTGCTGCGAATGTGCTTGAAAAGACAGATGTAATGGATAAGGCAGAATTGCCATTTCCTCCTGGCCAGAAACATGAGAGCAGAGAGCGCACGGCCTGCTCTCATGTCCAATCTGATCGATCCGCATCGCCTGTCATGGCTTGCCGGGAACGCTTTGCACGTTCTCTTTTTCGGCAAAGACAATCACGAGCGGCCATTTGAATCCTTCGACACGGCTCTGGACTTCACCGGTCGATCCATTCATCAGAATCAGGGAGCCTTCGACGAGAGCATACGCCGTCTGGCCATCGGGCGAGAGAGAAAAATTACTCAAATTCTTGTCGAAGTGAACGTCCGGAAGCGCTTTCTGCGTTGCAGTGTCAATAAGATGAAGTTCATTCCTTGCGACGACCGCTAGAATATTGCCGTTGTTCAGAGGTTGAAGGCGCTGTCCTCCAGCTGCGATCTTATCGACGACTGAAGAGTTTCTGGCGTCGACAATTGTTACGTCGTTGGTTTCGCTGTTGAGAACATAGACGAAAGTTCCGTCCGGTCTCACGGAGATTGATGTGTTCGCCGGCGCCACTGTGAAGATTTGGTAAGAGGCCACGCCATAACCGCCATTCGCAGTGGCCATTGCATTTGCCTGGTAAGAGGCGGCTGTCGCGGATGCAGCTGTGGCCGCGACGGCGGCGAAATTCTTTGCAAACTTGATTCCGCCCCGGCCGGTCGTAACGGAATCCCCCGGCTTCAAGCCTTGAAGATCGATAAGCAGCAAGCGGCTTGATCCGGCGAAGAGCGCGAAGCCGCGATTTCCATCCGGAGAGAACGCAAGCTCACTAACAAAGCCGCCGACAGGGATTCGGCCAAGCTCATGAAGCGATGGATAATCAATCGCCGAAAGCTCCTTCATACAGGCCACGTAGAGGCGTTTGCGATCAGGCGAGAATCGAAAGAACCGTGGTCCGGCGGCAACCGGAAGAAGGCTTGTGATCGATGCCCCGCGAAGGACACGCAGTTCCCCATCCACCTCCTTCTGGCCTTTGACGGGAGCGCCTTCGCTCAACAGCAGAAGCTGTCCGTCGGCTTTGTCTGTGAGTAAACCCTTTGGATCCGAACCCGCATCGAGGACTGTCGTAACCTTCATCTCATTCATCGAAATGACGCGGATACTGCCGTTGACATTCTTTTCGGGGTTGTTCGAAGGCTGGCCTTTTTCGATGATGTAGAGATATTCGCCAGACGGCGACATCTCGGCCATTTCCGGCGCGCTGTCAAACGTAATCTTTCCTACGACAGAAAGCTTGTCAATGCTCACAAATTGCAGCTCGGCGGGATTGACAGGTTCGCCCTTCTGCTTTTGTTGCGCAAATAACAGCACGGCTGTGGAGCCATCCTTTGATAAGAAGCACCTCGATGGCGGCCGCTGCAGCGTGAGCCGCCCGAGCACTTGTCCGCTCGACACATTTGTGGCGACCAATTCACTCGCAAGAGTTTCTTCAGGCTTCTGCGATTGGTAGCCGGATGACAGTGTGAGAAGAACTTTCTCATCGG
>JBKQLG010000310.1:0-2965 GCA_052147235.1 Occallatibacter sp. | reverse complement strand
GCTGCGATAACCGCTGCTCGTTCTGCATCATTCCCTTTGTGCGCGGGCAGAGCCGATCCCTGCGGCGCGATGATGTGCTGCGTGAGATGGACGCGCTGGTGGCTGCGGGCTTCCGCGAGGTGGTCATCTCCGGCATCAACCTGGGACGCTGGGGAAGGGACCTGGAGCCGGCGTCCCGCTTTGAAGATCTGGTGCGCGCGATACTCGAGCATACGGCGGTGGAGCGGCTGCGGCTGAGCTCCATCGAGCCCATGGATTGGACGGACGAACTGATCGAGCTGGTGGCCAGCTCGCCGCGCATCGCCCAGCACGCGCATGTGCCCTTGCAGACCGGCAGCGACCGCATCCTGCGGCGTATGCACCGCAAATACCGGCCCTGGCATTATGAAGAGCGCATCCGCAAGATCCGCGCCGCGATGCCCGCGGCCGCCATCGGCGCTGACGTGATGACCGGCTTCCCCGGCGAAACCGAGGCCGAGTTCGAGGAGAATCGGCAGTTCATCGCCTCGCTACCCTTCACCTACCTGCACGTGTTCACCTACTCGGCGCGCCCGGGCACGCCCGCGACGGATATGCGGGACCAGTTGCCAGTCGAGATCAAGCGCGAGCGCAATCGCATACTGCGGGAGTTGGCGGCGGAAAAGAAGAAGGAATTCATGCAGTCTCTCGTCGGGCAAGCGGTCTCTACCATTACGTTAAGCGTGGTCGAAGACGGCCGCACCGAAACCCTGACCGACAACTATCAGAAGCTATGGCTGGAGGGCGCGCTCGCGGCGAATCAGATTGTCGCGGCACAGGTGCGCGCGATTTCTAACGATGCCCTCATCGGGCTTGCGGTGGATGCGAGCTTCAATCACCCGATGCCCGGATCACCCGATCTCCCGATGAGTTGATCTCCCCGTGCTATACTTTTTGGGTTTCAGCCGCACTTTTTCTCCCGGAGGCTGTGTATCGACAAGAGATTTATCCGTACAAATGACCGTATTCGTGCGCGCGAGGTGCGCGTGATCGACGACGAAGGCAAGCAGATCGGCATCCTGCAGCCCTTCGAAGCGCTCAAGCTGGCCCGGGAAAAGAACCTTGACCTGGTAGAGGTTTCGCCGACGGCGCAGCCGCCGGTGTGCCGAATCATGGATTTCGGCAAGTACATCTACGAACAGGAAAAAAAGGAACGCGCGGCCAAGAAGCATCAGAAGGTCATTACCGTCAAGGAAGTGAAGTTCCGCATCAACGTGGACGAGCACGACTATGAGTTCAAAAAGAACCACGTGCTGCGCTTCCTGGAAGACGGCGACAAGGTGAAGGCCACCATATTCTTCCGTGGCCGCGAAATGACGCACACCAACCTGGGACGCCAGATCCTTGAACGGCTGATCAAGGACATCGGCGACAAGGGAATCGTCGAGTTCCGGCCGCGCATGGAGGGCAATACTCTTCACGCCATCCTGGCGCCGAAGAAGACGTGAGAAATCAGTTTCGAGTTTCCAGTTTCGAGTTTCGAGCACTGAATTCTTGAAACTTGAAACTCGAAACTTGAAACTGAGAGAGACAACATGCCCAAGCTGAAAACACACTCCGGCGCGGCCAAGCGCTTCAAGAAGACGGCCAGCGGGAAGATCAAGCGCGGACACGCATTCGTGCGCCACATCCTGACTTCCAAGCCGACCAAGCGCAAGCGCCATCTCGATACCGGAACGCTGGTGGACAAAGCCGACGTTCCCAAGATCAAGCGGATGATTCCGTATTGAGGAAGCAATCAGCACTCAGCATTCAGCACTCAGTGGTTATCTGAGAGCTGGGTGGGTTGCTGAAGCTTCAGAGCGTGTGAAGAGGCAGGTCGCCTTGCCTTCAGCCGCTCGTCACAAGCGCTCTGGTTTGGCTGATTGCTGAATGCTGAGTGCTGACTGCTAAAAAGGAGACGCAATGCCCCGAGTCAAACGTGGCACCAAGCGCCGCGCCAAGCGCAAGAAGATCCTCGACCGCGCCAGCGGTTTTTACCTTACCAAGTCCAAGCTCTACCGCTCCGCCAAAGAATCGGTGGAACGGGCGCTGAAGTTCGCCTACTCCGGACGCCGGCAGAAGAAGCGCCAGTATCGCTCGCTGTGGATCGTGCGCATCGGCGCCGCCGCCCGCGAGCACGGCATGAGCTATAGCCAATTCATCAATGGCCTCAAGAAGAGCGGCATGGAGCTGGACCGCAAGATCCTGGCCGACCTCGCGGTCAAAGACCCGGCCGCGTTTAAGGGCCTGGCCGAGCAGGCAAAGGGCTCGCTGGGCGCAGCGTAAAACCTTAGCCACGGATTTCCACGGATATTCACGGATTTTTGCCCCTGGGTTTATCCGTTGAAATCCCTGTAAATCCGTGGCGTTTTTTTATATGTACACCGTTCCCAAACTCGACGATTACTCTCCGGCGGCGCTCGATGCCGCGGTGAGGGAATTGCTCGTGGCGCTGGACTCAGAATCGAAGGCAGTATCCAACGAGTCCGACTGGAAGAACCTCCGCGACCGCTGGATGGCGCGCAAGAGTGGCATCCTCACGCAGATCAATGATCTGTGGCTAAAGGCTGTACCCGCTCCCGGAAAACGCGAGGTTGGCCAGCGCGTCAACCAACTGAAATCCCGCGTCGAACAAATTATTGACGCCGCGCAGGGACGCCTGAAGGCCGCGAGACCACTCGAATCCCAGCGCCTCGACATCACTCTCCCCGGCATTCGCCGCCCCATCGGCGCCGAGCATCCGGTCATCAAGGCGCTGAACGAGATCGTCTCCGTTTTCAAGGCGATGGGCTATTCGGTGAGCGAGGGCCCGGAGATCGAGACCGACTACTACAACTTCGAGGCGCTGAACTTTCCGCCCAACCATCCCGCGCGCGACACCCAGGACACGCTGTTCATCGCCGGGCAGCAATCGAAGCCGCTGCGCGAGCGCCTGCTGCTGCGCACGCACACTTCGCCGGTGCAG
>JBKQLG010000309.1:0-26984 GCA_052147235.1 Occallatibacter sp. | reverse complement strand
GTAAGTTGTTGCATTCGTGATCCACCTCTGAATATAGCTTCACTCAAAGGCCATAAGGATCAAAGAGTTTTTCAGAGGTTCCCTAGATCATCATCGCTCCAGACGGTTCCGTGTTTCAATTCCAGATCCATCCAGGAAATCCCATCCTCACGAACTACCATGAGGGCTTAAAAGAGTTTCGGGGTCAACCTGTCCAAAATCAACAGTGCCATCCAAATCCCGCCCCACGATCTCTTCTAAGCGACCGAGCACCGCCCAGAACTCTACTTGTGCCTCCCGGGTCGATTCCAAAGCACGAAATATGGCAGCACGACGAACATCTGAACTTGATTTCCGCACCGGCAACTCCTTCAAAGACCGTGGCACCAGATATACTGAAGCGAACTTAAATGCGTCGTCGACCATCCGTTTCGCAACTATCCGGACAACTAATTCAAAAAGACAGAAGCAGATCAGAGCCAAGCTGCTTGATTCTATTCCTGCGCCTTAAACTGAAGGATCAATGTCTACACCCACGACATCGAATCCGGCCTGAGCGTAACCCTCGCCCGCCCCGCCTGCGCAGCAGAACAAATCGAGAAGCCTGGGCTTGCGGCGGGTACCATCCGATAATCGATCGGAATCCAGCGAGGGTGTCTTCATCATCATTTATTATCTCCGATCCAGATCGAATGAGGTGCCGCCAGACTAAAACTTTGCCCCCGTCTCGTACACCCATCTGGCATGAGTCTAGCGAATAATCAGGCATTCACAAAGCGGCAATTCTGTGGAGAACAAGGATACAAACCTCTATTCCCATTTTTCGCTCAAACTCCCGAAATGAATTCAGGTTAACCATCCCCGCCAACGCGCGGTCGCCCAGCCTCGAGCCCTGCGGTCTGCCTACTGATCCGGCATTCCCTATCCCTTGCCAGGCCACGCTGACCTCTTCCCTAACCAACCTTAGTCTGAAAAAAATGCCAAACCTTCACCCGCAAACACCCCGGAGTCCCGCCATCCGGGACGATTTCAAATCCGTTGATGACGTCCTTGCAGCCATTCCTGTAAAAGTGAACAGCTACAGCGCACCAGTGCAGGCAAAACCGGACAGCCACAGGTCACCACTTTCTCCGAAACTAGAGACAAATAGCTGCTCACTTTGGGGGTAAACCGGCTGCATTGATCTTCACAGTATTGAAAAATCGGTATCCCAGAGTGCACGGTTTTCCGGGACCAACCACCCCGCGCTCTACAATCATTGCGTGCTCCCGGAATCACAACGCGAACGGATCGACGTGGTGCTGGTCTCGCCCCGCAACCCCCTCAATATAGGAGCGGCGGCGCGGGCGATGGCCAACTTCGGCTTTCAGCACCTCTCGGTCGTCGCTCCATTTGCGCCCATGTGGCGTCAGGCACGCTCCGCTGTCGGCGCGCCGGAGCTGCTGCTAAGCGCCGTGGAATCAGCGACTCTGGCCGAGGCTGTCGCCGATTGCACGCTGGTCGTTGGCACCGGAACCCTCCGCTATCGCAAGCCCGAGCAGCCAGTGGTGGCTCTTCCCGATCTGGCTCCGCTGGTAGATCAGGAGCTGGCCAGCGGCGGGCGCGTCGCTTTGGTCTATGGCTCTGAAAAGCATGGACTTACCCGCGACGACCTCTCATATTGTCATCTTTTGGTCGAGATCCCCACCGACCCCCGCCAGCCCTCGATGAACCTGGGCCAGGCCGTCGCCGTCTGCCTCTATGAGCTCGCGGTGCGCGCCGTCCCCACGCCGAAATCCCCGACCGTCGAACCGGCAACTCTCATTTCATCAACCACTTCCACAGTGACATCCAGCCGTCTGGAGCTGCTCGCCGGGGTCATCGAAGAAGCGATGCAGGCGGCCGGCTACTCGCCGCGCGGGATGCAGCCGGCCAACCGCCATGATCTGCGCCTGCTCTTGCGCCGCTTGGCGCTCTCCGCGCACGACACCCGCCGCATCCTCGGCCTCTTCCGCCGTATCCTTTGGAGAATGAAGCGCGTCCCGGCATGCAAGGATGAATCCAGTTAGTGTCGCCCGCTCATTTTTTCGACTGCGGAAACTCCTATCTGATAAAGTCAACCGCAAAGGTTTACTTATGCTAATCTCGCGTTTTCGCTCTCATTCGGCCTCCCTGGCGGCTGCCGCGCGCTGGGGCGTTGTCGCCTGTATCGCCGCGTTGGTATTAGCTTTAACGGCTCAGGAGCAGCCCCCCGCGCAGGTCGCACCGGCAGAACAGCCCTCCGCAGCCCCGGCGCCTTCAACCGCGCCGCAGATACAGCCAGCCCCACCGCCGTCTGCCCCTCCGCAGGCGACCGCGCCGGCCTCCAATGCCGCCGAGAACGTGGGCATCACCGAAGAAGAACTCAAGCAATTGCTGGTGGGCAAGGCGCTTTACCTGCGCGGCGGCTACCTGGACAACAACCTCAGCTTCGACGAGCACGGGAAGCTCGATGGCCACTCGCCGCAGGGTTCCTACACGCTCAGCGCTATTCAAATCGACCGCGTACACCTTACCAAGAAAAAGGTCGAACTGGAAGGCGCCCGCTACGGCCTGCGCTTTCTCGGCCTGTTGGCCTATGAAGACCCCTCCAAAGCGCTCGAACGGGTCCGGATCACGCCCAAGAAAAAAGTTGTAAAAATCACCATCGAGCGCGAGCAGGTGGTGATTCTCAAGAAGAAGGAACCCAAGCCCGTCAAGGAAAAGGAGAAGAAGGCCAAGCACTCGGCCCCGGCTACGCCCAGCACCACACCCGCCGCGCCGCAGGTGGCCGCAACTCCGGAAGCTGACACCAAGAACGCGATCAACGTCACGCCGGCACAGACCGCCCGATCGCTCAAGGAGGCGCTCGACCAGATCTTCGCCCAGGGCCTCGATGATCGCATGATGGCCGCCATGCCGGACTTCTGGAAGCTCTACTACCAGGCGGAAGCGGAGAAGGTCGATTACCGGCCCAAAGACCCGTCCATCCTGCGCCAGAATACGGTGGACCGGAAGGCGCGCCTGCTGACCAGCTTCGAGCCGGACTCGAATGAATATGCCCAGGCCGCAGCAGTGGCCGGCATGTCCCAGTATCACGCCGTCATCGGCCCCGACGGCAAGGTGGAGGAAGTCGCGATCAGCCGGCCCATCGGCTTCGGGCTGGACGAGAGCGCGGTCGAGGCCATCCGCAAGGCGAAATTTGAGCCGGCAATCAAAGACGGCAAGCCGGTCGCGGTGCTGCTCGACCTGGACGTGCCCTTCCGCATCTTCTCCAAGCGCACGAACGTCCACGCCCCGCCGGAGGCCGCCGACAAACCCGCCGTGCCGCAACTGCCCGGCCCGTACAGCCTGCCGCGTCCATAAGCTTTTTTACCGAATCCCGGCTTTCTGCGCAACGTTTTGCGGTTCGGCTCCCCGCCCCCGCATCCCGCGCGCGGCGCACCTTCAGGATTCCGCCTGGCGGATGACCTCTTCGAGCGTGGGCTTGTGCTTGATCGCGCGGCCGGTGCGGGGCTCGGTGGCGATAATGCGCACCGGCTTGGGCTGGCCGACGCGCTCCCTGGCGTTGGCCTTCACCGCTTTGGTGGCCGAAAATTTTCCTGGCTTGCGTTTCGTCATGGCAAGTATGAGTATGGAGTAAGTCAAGACGAAGTGGAAGAGCTGTGGTCCCGGCGGCGCGCATTTTTCGCCGGGATGGAGAGCTGGAAGAGCATGGAAGAGCGGGATTTCTTCAACGAAACGACCGAAGAACGCAGCCACACGCTGACCTGTCCCAAGTGCGGGCAGCAGGGCGAGTACAAGGTGACCTGGGTAGTGCGGCGCAAGCGGACGCAACTGCCACGGGGCGCGGATGAGCGGGACAGGGCCAAGTTCGCCAAGGCGCAGTCTTACATGGTAAGACGTGACGAAAAATTATCCTGCGCCAACATACGCTGCCGCAAACCCTTCGAGATCAGCACGCTGCAGTCGGTGGCGTTCCTGTCTGACTGAGCAGCGCCCTTCGGCCTCTTGAGGAGGAACCATGCACATTCCCGTCCTATTTGCCCGCCGGCACTCGCCCGCGCTGCTGGCCCTGACAGCCATGTTGTGGGCCGCGCTCACGCTTTCCGCGCAGGAGTTGAAGCCCATCCAGCTTCCCAAGCCGGAGATCAGCACCGGCATGCCGCTGATGCAGGCTCTGGCGCGGCGGCAGACCACACGCGCCTTCCTGGACAAGCCGCTGCCTCTGCAAACCCTTTCGAATCTGCTGTGGGCGGCCTTTGGCATCAATCGTCCGCGCGACGTAAAGCCGGGGCTGGGCCGCACCGCTCCTTCGGCCATGAACAAGCAGGAAGTGGAGCTGGACGTGGTGCTCGCCCAAGGCGTCTACGTTTATGACGCCGAGGCCAACCTGCTGCGCCCGGTCGTGGCCGGCGACCTTCGCGCCAAAATGGGCGCGCCTCCCGCCGGGCAGGCGGCCGTCACCCTGGTCTACGTGGCCGGCGCCAATCTGGACTATGCCCAGGTGGACGTGGGCTTCATCGGCCAGAATGTGTACCTGTTCGCGGCCTCCGAGGGGCTGAACGCGTGGTTCTATGCCCTCCACGGGCAGCAGGACGCAACCGCCGTAGCCGCAGCCCTGAAACTGCCCGCCGGGAAGCGTCCGCTCTACGCGCAATCGGTCGGCTATCCGCCTAAGTAGCGTTCCCGTCCCGAATCTCATCGCTTCACGAACGTATCGCTTCGGCAGATTGGAGACTCGCCTTCTGCCTTCGAGGGGACGAGGAGATGAGAATCGCCATTACGGTCAGAAGATAGGCGGCTGCGACTGTGAATGGAAGCAGGGTGAAGCGAGTCGAAGGCCACCAGTTCCAGAGCACAAAACAGGCGATGGTCCGGCACACGGCATGGGCAACATAGATGCCAGTGCGCGCATAGGACCAGCCGATGACCGGCCAGTGGAGCGACAGGCCGATGGCCAACACCAGCGGAACCAGTTGCGGATAGCTCCAGAAGGCCGCGATCGCCACAGGCCAGAAAAGCAGCATTGAGACAAAGGTGGGAACCAGCACATCCAGAGCTGCCGACTTATCGTGCATGAAGTCGATCTTGAAGATACGGGCGTAGAGCAGGGCCAGCGGAAAGAGAAGTCCACTGGCATAAAAGGCGAGAATTATCCACGAGTTGGGGTCACGGACGAAGTAGCCCATCGTGCCCAAGCCAGCCCACCAGGTCGCTCCGGCAAGCGGGATCGGATACCCGCCTCTAAGCCGGAAGAAGGCTGCTTGTCGGTCGGCGTATAGCAGTTTTTTCAATTCCGCTGAATCAATCATGGGGCGATTCTAGCAAGAATGAAATTCATTACTCATGACAAATGTCATGAATACGCAGCGATCAAAAATGCCGGACTCCTGACGTACACTTCATTGTGAGAGCTATGTCTACAGCCATTTCTACCTCGAAGCAGAACCAGCACAATTGGGCCTGGACCTCGCTCGTTTACTCCAGCTTTCTTTTTATCCTGCCCTTCATGGCGCCGTCCCTTACGCTCTGGATTGCCACCATCACGGTATTTGTTCTCTTCTTAGCAATCTTCTTCGGCTACATTCGTGCCGTCGGCCAGGGCCGCCCGATGCGCTTTTGGATGGTTGCAGCAACCTTTACTCTCGGTCTATTGACCTTCCCATGGAACCCAGGCGGTTCCACGTTCTTTGTCTATGCCGCGGTCTTCCTTCCTTTTAGCATCGAATCCATCCGGCGCATTCTGCAGCTCTTCCTTTTGGAATGCAGCCTGATCCTCGTCGAGGGCTGCATCTTATTCCTCGGCGCCTCCAACAGCTGGTTTCATGTCAGATGGCCCATCCTCCTGATTGCCTTTTTTCTTTTCGTGGTTATCGCTGGTAGCAACTTCATCTTGGTGGAGCAAAAACGCGCTGACAACAAGCTGCTGGCGGCACAGGAAGAGAATATTGCGCTGGCCTCCGTCGCTGAACGCGAACGCATCGCTCGTGATCTCCATGATGTCCTCGGGCATACTCTCTCCGTCATTCTCATGAAGGCAGAACTCGCCAGACGCCTTGTGCCTCTTGATCCCGCGCGCGCTACAGCCGAGATCGGCGATGTCGAGCAGACTGCGCGCACCGCTCTCAAAGAGATTCGCGAAGCTATCGCGGGCTATCGTGCTCGCGGTCTTGCCGCCGAAATTGAAGCCGCGCGCCGCACGCTGGATGCTGCCGGTGTCGCCATGGTTACTGAAGGCGATCCATTTCACGCCACCTCACTCGGCGCGCAAGAAGAAACCGCACTTGCTTTGGCCCTGCGTGAAGCGGTCACCAACATCGTTCGCCACTCTAGCGCCAAAAATTGCCGCCTGCGCTTTATCGCGGAAGCCGGCCATCGCCGCATGGTGATCGAAGATGACGGCCCAAACTGCGTCCTTCGCGAAGGAAATGGCCTGCGCGGCATGCGTGAGCGTATCGAGTCGCTGGGAGGTCATTTTTCACTCCAAAACGCAATCGAGAATCAATGTGGAACACGGCTTATTCTCGAACTCCCTCTCCGTGAGGACGCTTCTACATGAGCATCGCCAGCAAGTCGGAAAAACCGATCCGCGTCCTGATTGCCGAGGATCAGACCATGTTACGTGGAGCTCTTGCCGCTCTGCTCGATCTGGAACGCGACATCGCCGTAGTCGCCCAGGCTGCCAATGGCCATGAGGCCCTCAGGCTTGCAAGCGAACTCGCTCCTGACATTGTCATCACCGATATCGAGATGCCGGAGCGCTCCGGCCTGGAACTAGCCTCTGATCTTAAGTCCGGCAACGGCAAAGCGCGCGTCATCATTCTTACCACCTTTGCGCGCCCCGGCTATCTGCGCCGCGCACTTGACGCCGGCGCCTGTGGCTACCTGCTCAAGGAGCGGCCGGTGAGTGAACTGGCAGAGGCCATTCGCCGTGTCAACGCTGGACTGCGCGTGATCGACCCCACCCTCGCAGCCGATGCCTGGAGCGCAGGTGAAGATCCACTCTCCGATCGCGAGCGCCAGATTCTCAATCGCGCCGGCGAAGGCCATTCATCCGCTGAAATCGCCGCTCAACTTCGTCTCTCCGAAGGAACCGTCCGCAACTATCTCTCGGATGCCATCAACAAGCTCGGCGCAACCAACCGTATCGACGCTGCCCACATCGCTCGTAGCCGGGGTTGGCTCTAAATCTGATTCGAACGCTGATTGCAGCAAATAACCGGCGATAGAGTTACCAAGGAATCAGTAGCAGAAAACGTCCTTGCGTTCCACTGAGGTCCAGTTGCCGGCCGGACGGCTGGCCGGAAACCGAGTCCCAACCTGCAATCGGACCACTGGCGCAGCCTCGCCAGGTTGTGATTGAATCGAAGACAGGCGTGGCTGCCACAAATTTCATGCCAATACCCGCCAGAAGAGGTCCGCAACCATGGAAAATCCCCTGCTTCCCCCCGAAGAGCGCCACCTGACCCCCGACCAGGTGGAGGCGCTGGACAAACGGCGCGACCTGGGTCACACCTTGCTGGTCATCGCCGGCCAGTTTACCGTGATCGCCGCCATCCTGCTCTTGTGGGTGGGCCAGGACCTGACCTATTCGCCGGGCTGGGCGCATCCCATGGCCTACTACTTCGGCCTCGTGCTGGCCATCATCGTCATCTGCGGCATCGTCGGTATTTTTCTCCGCCGGGGCGCGCCGCGGATCGACTGAGCAAGAGACCCAGCTGGCAGCGAAATAGTCTGTTTTCAGATAGAAAGTCAGAAGAAGTGAACTTCAGGGGTTTACTTTACGTACATTTTTTGGTGTTATTGTCAGGTCTGAAGACCAGACCTGCCGTTCCAAACCAACTGTCCAAATCAGTTCTCCCCGCAGCTTTTTTGAGTTGCCTTCTCCGTCGGGCAGCCAATGTGCAACAATGGCAAAGAGACTCCTCCCACAGGATCCCCGGATGAAGAAAGCGACGGAAGGCCGCATCCCACTCGAAGACCTGCTTGTCTTCCATCAGGTCGCGCGTTCGCTGACTTCCAGCTTCGACCTGGAGACGATTCTGCGCACCATCATGGAGCATATGGAGCGGTTCATCGAAGCCGATCAGTGGACGTTGCTGATGCTCGACGAAGCCAGCCAGGAGCTCTACTATGCCATAACCGCTGGCGGTGAAGAGGCTTCCCTGCGCGACCTGCGCGTGAAGGTGGGCGAGGGCGTGGCCGGATGGGTGGTGGAGCACGGCGAGACGCTGCTGGTTCCCGAGGCCGAGAATGACCCGCGAGTCAGGCAGGCCAACGGCGCCCAGCCGCAGACCGTGCGCTCGGTCATCGCCCTGCCCTTGCGCGGGCGCAAAGGAACGCATGGCGCCATCGAGATCTTCAATCCCCGCGCCGACCAGCTCAACGACTACACGATCGCCTTCCTGCACATCCTGGCCGACCACGCGGCTATCGCCATCGAAAATGCGCACGACGTGGCCCGCATTCAGCAGTTGACCATCACCGACGACTGCACAGGCCTCTACAACGTCCGCCATCTCTATGAGGTGCTGGGCCGGGAGCTGGAGCACTGCAGCCGGAAGCGGCCGGTGAGCCTGGCGTTTCTTGACCTGGACCGCTTCAAGATGGTGAACGACCAGCACGGCCACCTGGTGGGCAGCGAGCTGCTGGCCAAGACCGGCTTGCGGCTCCAGGAGTTGAGCCGCAAGCAGGACTGGTGCTTCCGCTATGGCGGTGATGAGTTTGTCATCCTCATGCCGGAGACCGGCGAGGATGCCGCGCTGACGCAAATCAGCGAGCTGCACCGCACGCTGTTGATGACCGAATTTCGCATGAAGAACAGGCAGAACCTGCACGTGAGCGCCAGTGTGGGAGTGGCGACCGCCCCCTTCGAAGGCAAAACAGTTCACGCCCTCATCGGCGTCGCCGATTTGCGCATGTATGCCGTGAAGGCCCGCGGGCGGGGCGCCGTGCGGGGCGCGTAAAGCCTTCCCGCTTGACCGATCAGAGTTTCATTGGCATTGCGAAAGTAAGAAACTGTGGTTAGCTGTCAACACCTACAGGGGCATCCGCGGCCTCCCAGCCCTCGGAATCGAAGTCTGGGAGACCCGGCGTCCGGCTTGACAGACTATCCACAAGGTCAATCCGGAACTCACGCAAGCACTTCATCAAGCCAGTTATAAATGCAGAAGTCCCGATAACCGGGAGCGGCAACTTCGCAGTGCTGATCCGCGCCTTGCTCCTGCGTGAAGTGAATTATCGTCTTATGACAGGTCAACGCATCGTAGAGTTTCTGCGCCTGGCCGGGGAAGAACTGCTCGCCCTCCGGAGCGGTGATCAGCATGGGACAGCGAATGTGGCCGGCGACCTCGGCGAGATTGTATTGCTGCACGGCGCTAAAGGCGTCGTAGTAAGAGGTCATCCCGTAGGGGCGCATGCGAAAGCGCAACGTCATCCTGCTCCTCACATTCGCGGCCGCTCCCATTTGCAGGTACTGATCAAACAGGTTCTTGTCCTTGCCATCCAGCGCGTTGCGAACAAACGCAGGTAAATGACCTAGCCAGGGCGCCGACACATCCCACACACCCGGATCGGCGACTCCAGCGGCGATGCGGTGCTCGAAGGCCAGTGCGCGCGGCACCATGTAGCCGCCCTGGCTGATGCCGATCAGAGCAATGCGCCTGGGATCGACCTCGCGACGGCGCAGCATGAAGTCGGTCACCGGAGTGATCACCTTTTCCCAGTCCGGGCGGAAGTAGAGCTTCCGCAGCCACAGCGAATCACCCTGCCCCGACCCGTTGAAGATCAGGCAATTGTATCCGCGCGCCAGGGCGCCGGCAGCGCCCAACACATAACTGCTGACTTCCAGGCCGTCGGCGCCATTATTGAGTATGACCAGCGGCTTGCGATGGCGCGAGTTGTCCGCGCGTAGAAACCAGCCCGTCAGGCTGCCGCCTTCATAGGGGATTTCCAGGCGCTCGATGGGCGGCTCGAATAAGGCAGCGGTGGCGGACCAGCAGGCGGCATACTCCTGCCAGCAGGGAAGCATTCGCTCGGGATTTTCCGTGCCATCCCCGAAGCGAAGCGCAGTGCTGAAGCAGCTCGCGGCCCAAAGATAAGCCTCACGCGCGCTAACGTAGTGCCGCTTGCCTGCCGCCGACTCGGCCAGTGTGCGCGCTTCCACGCCGGCCTGGTGATAAGCACTCCAGGCGGATTCAAAGTCCCCGGCCTTGATTTGGGAGACAATCGCAAGCAGTTTTCCGGGATTGCCGGCGCCATAGTAGGAGCGGCCCAGGGCGTTCAGCGCGCTAAAGCCGAAGTCTGGATCGGTGAAGGGCGACGCGGGCTCGGCCGTTTGCGCCACGATTGGCGAGGCCGGAGCCTGTGCCAGGGAGGGAGCGGCTGCCGCGGCAGCCCCGATTGCCATGAAGGATCGACGGTTCATCAATTTCTCCTTTCGAGTTGACCAAACTGAGGCGGCGGAACGAAAGTGTTGCCATCCGCCATGAGGATGGCGAAGATTTTCGTTGACACAGCTCTATTAGGAATATATCTTATAGGAATATGACTAAGCGTGCAAGTTCGAGCATGGAAGTGCTTCTCGGCCTGTTGACCATCGGGCCGATGTCCGGCTACGACCTGGGGCAGGCCATCCGCACCTCGGTCGGCTTCTTTTGGAATGAGAGCTACGGGCAGATCTATCCCAACCTGAAAATGCTGGCGGCCGAGGAGCTAGTGACCTCGAAGCGTGAGCGGCAAAAAGGCAAGCCCGACCGGCACATTTACGCCATCACGAAGAAGGGACGGGAGCGGCTGGCGGCGTGGCTGGCGGTCGAACCTCAGCCGGAGATTCCGCGCAACGAATTGCTGCTGAAGCTCTTCTTTGGCGCGCAGATTCCGGCGGAGATCCTGATTGGATACGTGCAAGCAATGGTCGAAAAGGAGCGTGTGCTGGTCCAGAAGTTCACGCAGGTAGCGGATGCGGTGAGCGCCCAGCAGCAGTATCCCGACACGCCTTACTGGTTGATGACGGCGCGCTTCGGCCAGTTGGAGCTGGAGGCGCATCTGCGCTGGGGAGAAGAGACGCTGGCCAAATTGAATAAAATCGCCAAAAAGCAGCAAAAACCTGCGGAAAACCGAAAGGAAAAGGGTCATGCAAAAAAATGAAATTCATGCCACGGACAATTCCGCCGCATGCGCAAGACCGGAGCAAGTCGCTTCCTGGGCGCATCTGGCGGGCTTCCTGCTTATCGGGGTCGGCGTAGTGGCTTTGGGATTCCTGGCTCAGCAGGCGCCCAGCGGCGGCGGCGCGGCGCCCGGCCAGCTTGCCAGCCACAGCAAAGCTATTCCCATCTACCTGACGGCAATCTTCATGGATTGGATGCTGCTCTATTACTGCTTTGACGGCGTGCATCATCGCGGAGGCAGTTTTTGGGCGCTGGCTGGCGGGCGATGGACATCCTGGAAGAGCGTTGCGGTGGATCTGGCGATTGTGCTGCCGTTCTGGGTGCTGTGGACAGGCGCGGCCTATGGCGTTCACTGGCTGCTGTCTAGTATGGCGGGGCCAGGCAGCGCAAAGACTGTCGTTAGCCTGCTGCCGCAAAGCCTGCTCGAGGTTCTTATCTGGATTGCGACTTCAATCACCGCAGGCGTCTGCGAGGAGATGGTCTTCCGTGGCTACCTGCAACGGCAGCTTCACGCAGTGAGCGGGAGTGTCGCCGTGGCCGTGCTTGGCCAGGGCGTGGTCTTTGGCCTCTTTCACAGCTACCAGGGTTGGACGAATGTAATCGTCATCAGCGTGCTGGGAGTTCTCTATGGAATGCTGGCCGCGTGGCGCGGAAATTTGCGCGCCAACATGATCGCCCATGCCTGGGGCGACGTATGGGAGGGCTGGCTAAAATTTGTGGTCTGGAGGTAAGTCAGTCGTGCGCAGCCCGGACGACGGGTGCTGCTTCCCTGTCCACTGACCACTAGCAGTTCTATAATCGCCCCATGCTGTTCAAGGGCGATCCTCGGCGGCGTTCGGTGGCACTGCTTGCGGGCGGGCTGCTGCTGATCCTCGTGCTGCTGGGCGCGCTGCAGGCCTTTAACACCACATTGCCGGTGAAAATCTGGCATTACTCTTTCAACGTTGATTTCCTCAATCCCGAAACCGCCGGCGAGACGCTGCTCTTCACCAGCCTGATTGTGCTGGTCTTCCTGCTGCTGCTGCTGTTGCTGGTGTTGCTGGTGCGCAACATCCTCAAGGTCTACGCCGGGCAAGGCAGCAGCGGGCTGGGCGCTCGGCTGCGCTCGCGCATGGTGCTGGGCGCGGTGCTGATCGCGCTGGCGCCCGCGGTGATGATGTTTCTGTTCAGCTTTCTGCTGATGAACCGGTCGTTGGACCGCTGGTTCTCGCCGAATACCTCGGAGCTGCGCGATGACTCGACGCAGGTGGTTATGGAGCTGGCGCATTACGTGACGGCCAATGCCAGTCAGGAGGCGGAGTCGATTGCAGCCTCGGGTGCAGTGGAGAGCGACTTGGCAGTTCTCCAGACTGTGCTGAGCTCCCACCGCATTACGCTGGCTGGCGGCTTTGCGGCGGTGTACGACCGGGATCAGCGGGTGATGGCTAGTTTTCAGGCGCCGGCGGAATCAAGCCCTGCCAGCCTGCTTCCCTGGCTGGAGGAAGGCGAGCAGGGCAGGGCGATTCCGCTGCATGGACCGCTCTCGGCCAGTCTTCTCATTGCCGCGCATCACAGCGCTGATTCAGTCTTGACGGTGGCGGGTGAGGAGTATGCGCTGGGCATGAAGGCGACGGCTTCCGGCAACGTGGTGGTGGTGGCGCTGCCGATGCCGCAAGGGCTGAGCCAGCCTGCGATGCGCATTCGTGCCGACTCGGCAACTTACTTGCAGCTCTTCCGCAGGCGCAGTCAGATTCGCACCACTTTTTTCCTGACGCTGGTGGTCATTACCGTGCTGGTCTTCTTCCTGAGCGTGTGGGTGGCGCAGTTTTTATCCCGGCAGATCACCCGCCCGGTGGAGGCGTTGGCCGAGGCCATGGCCGAGATCGCTACCGGCAAGTACGACTACCGCGTTGCCCTGGCCGCTACCGGGGAGATGGGCGAACTGGTGCGTGCCTTCAACCTCATGGCCGCCGACCTGCATGCCAGCCGGCAGTTGGCCGAGAGCTCCAGCGAGCAACTGACCGCGGCCAACCTGGCCATCGAAGAGCGCCGCCGCGAACTGGAGACGATCGTCGAGACCATTCCGTCGGGCGTGGTAACGCTGGACGCGGCGGGCACGATCCTGCAATCCAACCGCGCCTTTGCCGCGTTGCTGGGCCGGCGCGTGGACTTCGGCCTGGGCGGAGAAAAAATTGTCTCGCTCTTCCCCGCCGAGTGCGCCGAGGATATCACCGGCGTGATGCGTCGCGGCCGCCGCATGGGCCTGGCCTTTACCGAGATTGAGTTTCATTGCGAAGGCCGCATTCTACATCTGGCGATTACCGCCGCGCGCTTTGAGCAATCGCGCGGGCGGCCGGGAACCGTGCTGGTTGTCGAAGACACGACGGAACTGCTGCGCGCGCAGCGGCAGTTGGCGTGGAAGGAGGTGGCGCAGCGGGTGGCGCACGAGATCAAGAATCCTCTGACCCCGATTGCGCTCTCCGCCGAGCGGATTGGCAGGCACCTGGATCGCGGCCAGCCAGACTCGCCCTCCGTCATCCGCAAGTGCAGCGAGGTTATTATGGGCTGCGTGGGCACGTTGCGCACTCTGGTGGACCAGTTCTCCGCGCTGGCCGAGTTTCCCGCCCCTCAGCCGCGTGTCTGCGATATGAATCAAGTGGCCGAGCAGGCGTTGGCGCTCTTTGCCGGAAGGCTGGATGGCATCACCATCGAGTGCAACCTGGAGCCAGATTTGCCGCCGGTGCTGGCCGATCCGGAGGCCATTCGCCGCGCCCTGGCCAACCTGATCGACAACGCCGCTGAGGCAATGCAGGGAAGTCTGCTGCGCGTACTCGGCGTGCATAGCTCGCTCAGCGAGGATGGCTTGGCGGTTGAGGTCCAAATCTCCGACACCGGCCACGGCCTCACCGATGAAATCCGCGAACGGCTCTTCCTGCCCTTCTACTCGACCAAGCAGCGCGGCACCGGCCTGGGGCTTTCCATCGCGGCCAAGATTGTCCAGGAGCATGGCGGCAGCCTGCGCGCCGAGACCAACACTCCCAAGGGCGCGCGCTTCCTGATGCGGCTGCCCATCATGGAAACTTTGCCACAAACCGCTGGGGCGGATGACTCTGCCGCTTTGCCCAACTCTGTGAGAGGATCGTTCTGATGAATCACATTCTGGTGGTGGACGACGAGGCGGAGATTCGTTCTTCGCTCGAAGAGATTCTTCGCGAGGAGGGTTACGGCGTGGCCACCGCGGCCTCGGCGGCCGAAGCCCTGGTTCTGCTTGAAGACGCGCCCTATGACGTGGTTCTGCTCGACATCTGGCTGCCCGACCGCGACGGCCTCGATCTGCTGGGCGACATTCACCGCCAGGGGGCCGAGACGCGACCTGAAGTGGTCATCATCAGCGGCCACGGCACCATCGAGGCCGCCGTCAAGGCCACCAAGCTGGGCGCTTACGACTTTCTGGAGAAGCCTCTCTCTCTGGAGCGCACGCTGATCGTGTTGAAGAACGCGGTCGAGGCGCGCCGGATGCGCACCGAAAACCAGGAATTCAAGCGCCAATTCAGCGTGGCCTCGGCGCTCACCGGCGAGAGCGTGCCCGTCAAAGCCCTGCGCCAGCAGATTCGCCTGATGGCGTCCACCAACGGCCGCGTGCTCATCTACGGCGAGTCGGGCACCGGCAAGGAGTTGATCGCAAGGGCCATCCACGCCGAGAGTCTGCGGCGGGACCAAATCTTCGTCGAGTTGAACTGCGCCGCAATTCCCGAAGCGCACATCGAGGCCGAGCTCTTCGGCTACCGGCACGGCGCGCAACCCGGCGGTTTGGCCGAGCAGCGCGGCACGCTGGAGCGCGCCGACGGCGGGACGCTCTTCCTCGACGAGGTCGGCGATATGAGCCTCAAAACTCAGTCCAAGATGCTAAGCGCGCTCGACGATCAGCAGTTCACGCCAGTCGGCGGCACGCAGCCGATCTTCGTCGACGTGCGCCTGATCGCCTCCACCAATAAGGACCTGGAAGAAGAGATCGCCAAGGGCAACTTCCGCGAAGACCTCTTCTACCGGCTCAATGTTGTGCCGTTCTTTGTGCCGCCGCTGCGCGAGCGCAAGCAGGACATACCGCTGCTTGCCACCGAGTTTCTGGCCGAGTTTGGCCGCCAGTACGGCCGCCCGCGCATGGAGATCGGCGATGAAGCGCTGGAGACGCTCTCCCAATACCACTGGCCGGGTAACGTCCGCGAACTGAAGAACGTGATCGAGCGGGTGATGATCCTCAATCCCCGCACGCTGCGCATCGAGCGCAAGCACCTGCCGCCGCTCACCCACAAAGCCGGTACGCGCTCCACGGAGGAGTTCTCCACGCTGCAACAGGCTCGCGACGCCTACGAGCGCGAGTTCATCCTCAAGAAGATCGAAGAAGCCCGCAACAACGTCAGCCGCGCCGCCGAGTTGCTTGGGCTGGAGCGCAGCCACCTCTACCGCAAGATGAAGGCGCTGGGGATTAGCGTGCGGGAGTAACCAAAAGGCGAATTGAAATCGGCGCACGAGCAACACGGACGACGGGCTTCTACCACCGGCGCGATTTGGACGTAAGAGAAGTAAATTCATGTCGATTCCTGAGATTTTGGAATAAATCGGCATTGCTGAATCGGCTTTGAAGAACGCCGGACCGAACGCGGCCGTCAATGCTGTCCTCGACGTTCTTAAGGAAATCGCAAAGGAACTAACGCTCAAAGAGACGTCAACTAACAAGGTTCCACCACCGAAAATCACGATGGTGCCTGAGACGGGTGGAAGGAAATTCAGAAAAGACTGATTGTTCGACCCCGGACAGAAGGTACCGCGGGAGGGGGCGAAGAAGGAACATGAAGAAACAGACCAGCAACGCTGTAATCATTGGAGTCCTGATGGCGTTCCTTGCTGCTTATCTCATGGAGGCACAGCAAGCTGAGTATTCTCAGCAACGTAGGACGCCTTCCCTAGAAGATACCGAGTCGTGGATCAAATCGACCTTTACCGAAGAGAATGCTGGCAGGTCGGACTGTCAGGAGTACGATCCAGGCCAACCCGGTGTGATCTACGGCCCCTATGCATCATGCACCTATTCGGTATACAAGATTTCCTTTGACTTGTGTAAAGTGATTATCGAAGTACATCAGAGCACTGGGGGGATCGGCGAGAATGGCAAGAAGCCGGATGTGTACAAATTCAAACACGATTCTGTTGTTTCATTCAATCTGAGCGACATTGACCCAACCACCATCAAGCTGGAAACCCCGCGCGGCACGTATGGTGATCTCAATAAGAAAACGCACTACGACAATCCTCCTTCAATGGTGGATGTGCATTTTGGCACGACAAACGATTTGGACAGAATTCAAGTGCAGTACCCGTACAGTTCTTACCTGAAAGGCCAGCCCGAAAAGATTCATGCCTGCTGCGGATTGGGGGAATGGGGCATAGCAGTTAGACCGGACTATGCTCCGAGATTCGTGAAGGCTCTGCATAAGGCGGTCGAACTGTGCGATGGGAAACACTCCACGTTTTGACAAGCTACCTTATCTTCCGAGGGTGGAAGCTGGGTTCCCCGAGTCTTGCTCAGGTCTTGCTTCTGAGACATTGGATTTGTCCAATGCCCTGCTCCCGGAATCTGATTGTCCTTTATCTTAAAGTGGGCGTTGCCCACTTGACGTATGTTCCCATTTGTGCTAATCTTCTCTTTATGGCTACTTTCACTATCCTCAAGAGTTCCGATTTCGAGTTGGTCTCGGAGTTTTCCCAGCCCGATGCAAAAAAACGTCTGTCGCTGGGGGGTGCTCTTGGTGGCATGACGGCCTATAACATCTACCGCAATCCACTAGGCCAGCTCATCCTCGATCCGGTAAAGACCGTTCCAGTCTCTGAAATATGGCTTTACGAGAATGCGCAAGCCCTGGCTAGCGTTAAACAGGGTCTGAGGGAGTCGGCTGAAGGCAAGACTGTGTACCGCGGCTCATTTGCCAAATACGCTAAAGAATAGGAACTAGAAACAGATTATTGAGAGGTATATATATGGTACGAAAAATCAAATTCACACAAGCTGCCGACGCTCAATACACGGCGCTGGAGAGATCGCCGTCGAGTGCCGGACTTTTCCAGCAGGTTCGCAAGTCCATCGGCTACATGGAAATCGATCCGCTTCATCCGGGCCTTCGTACGCACGAGTTCACTTCGCTGTCCGGCGCCAATGGCGAAAAAGTCTTCGAAGCCTACGCACAGAACAACACTCCGGGTGCTTATCGAATCTTCTGGCATTATGGCCCCGATGAAACCAAAGGGAAAAGACGGATTCCCGTTATCACCATCATTGCGATTACACAACATCCATAGCGGACAGCGGTTCAGTTCTGGCTGTCCGGAAGCGCACAGGGATACGCGAATGCGGACAATTGCGGACCTCCGGCGGGGAACATGATTTACGTTTATCGCCTTGCCTGTTAGTTACATACGACAGTCTGGAGCTTTGGCTCACAAATTGCTGCTTTTTTCGTTGCACGAACCATGCACGGAGGACTGCGATGGCATATTTTGAGCACATGCGCGATGTGATCCCTGGGCCCTTCAGCCCCGATGTAATCCGCCAGCGGACGGCGGCCGGCTGGCAGATGGTTTCCATCGAGTGGCGGCGCGAGCTGCCGGATTCGGAAGAACCGCCCGAGGGCGGCTTCAATGAGGACATTCCCTACGGCCTGCGCATCTCCGACGACTGCCAGCGACTGGAGCCCGAACCCGCCGAGCATCAGGTGCTGATGCTGATGATGGAGTTGCTGGTGCAGGACTTCTCCTATTCCAGCATCGTCAGCGACCTGAACGAGAAAGGCTATCGCATGAGAGATGGCCGTCCCTGGAGCCGCGTGGCAGTCTTTAATATGATTCCGCGCCTCATCGAGGTTGGCCCGCGCTTCTTCTCAAGCGATGAGTGGGAAAAACGCCGCCAGAAATTCTCGCGGGTAAAAGCGCCAGAGATCGCGTAACGCGCCCATCATTTCAAGATCGGCCCCAGTGACCCCGGATTGTCGTCCGACTGCGGATTGATGCTGAAGTCCCAGCCCGACTGGTTGATCTCCGAAGCGGAGAGGATTTCCAGCAGCGCGTACTCGCCGGCGGCAAGCGGCTTCTCCGGCGTGATTTTGAGCCAATGCTTGCCAGGGAGCACCTCGACTTTGGCGGGGATGGTGTCTTCGTCCTGGGTAACCTTGCCGGTGAGGCTCATGTTGACGGCGCCGACGATGCGCACCGTGTTGCGCTCTTCGGCGTGAACGATGGCGAAGCCGGACGAGGGCGAGTGCGCGCCGTGCTTGCGGTTGGCTACCTCTTTTGCTCCGCCGGTCTCGACCGTCAGCGCGTGGGAAAGCACCATTTCGGCGTCGTCGCGGGCGGCCAGAGCGAGATAGATAGCCGGTGTATTTATGTGCAGGTGAACCTTGGCGTGCGAGCCCTCCAGTTCCAGACTGGCTTTAGCAGCGGCCAGCGGATTCAGCGTGCTCAAACCGTGGCGGTTTTTGGCGTTCTGAGCCAGATCAACGGGCAGCAACTCGACCAATTCCGGTTTGCCCTCGTAGGTGTCCAGCGCGAAGACGGCGTCTTCGTCGGGAAGATCGAGGCCCTTGGCAACCTCGGGCTGGCGCGCCTTCTGCTCGTCGCGCTCGTCAGCCTCCTCTTTGTCGATCTCCTCCGCTTCTTTCATCGCCGGCGAAACCTCTTCCGTGGGTTGGCTGGCATGATCGCGCTCCCACTTGTGAGTAGCATCCCAGTCGACCAGCTCGACGGGCAGCTCCTCCCAATCGCCGCCGCGCTCCACGGAGATGTATCGCACCCGGTCGCCCACAATCTCATACTTGCGCACCACCTGGTAACTGCCGTCCTTGAGGATGAGGCGATGATTGGTGGTCGTAGCGAGCTGATCGGGCTTGAGCGGCAGCGGCGTCTGAGTCTGTGCGGCGCCGGATGATGCCATAGCCAGCAGGAGCGCCAGAGCAGTCAGAGACAGCATTCGCATTGGATTGGAAGAGGTCATCGCTCAACAGTTTAGACGGGGCGGGCAAGGGTTGGCGGGGCCGATGGGATGAGAAAACCGGCAGAAACTGGAACCCAGATCGCTCCCGGTGCGTCTAATCCTATGTATTCTATAGGTAAGGGATGGATTCGTTGACCGGATTGCAGCCAGATAATTGCGGGAACAGCCGCTGGAAGCCACACGCTTTCGGGGCTGCCGCGCTACTGTGTCTGGCCCTGCTGGCGCTGCTCGTCGTGGTCCAGGTAGCCCATGTCCATGCGCTCGACGCGGATGCCGACCATTGCCAGTTGTGTATTGCGATGCACTCGGCCGCGCCGGTCGCGATCATAGCCGTCCTGATCGTCCTGATCAGGATCGGAAGGCCCGAGCCGCTGGTTGAGGCGCGCGAAGTCGTCCGTCACTGGAACCCCAAACTCTATACACGCCCACCTCCTGCCGGCTGCTAGGGCATCCTTTCTGATCTTACGTTTCAGCCGGATCCTGGTTGCTTCCCGCGCCTCTAGCGCATCGCCGCATCTGCTTCGCGGTCAGGCTGAGGGCCGATTCGGAAAGCTGCCCTCCATGCTTTGAGGATGCCGCGACTCTTGAAGCCACGGCCAGTCTTTAGCATAAGCATCATCCAGCCATCATTGAGGAGGCATCCTATGTCGTTCAATCGCGGCACGATCTTTCGTATTCTCCCCGTTCTCGCCTTGTTCCTCTCGGCGCTTGGCGCGCAAGCGCAAAGCGGTAATGCCGGCACTGTGCGCGGCGTTCTTACTGACCCCTCGGGCGCTCTTATTCCCAACGTGGTAGTCCATTTAGTCAACGGCGTGAGCGGTTTCGAACAGACCGCAACGACTGACGCCACCGGCCACTTTTTGTTTTCCAACGTGCCTTTCAACCCTTACCTCATCAGTGTGTCCGCCCCTGGATTCGCGCCATTGAACCGGAACGTCGAGATTCGTTCGTCGGTGGGTACGATCATAAACCTGACTTTGCAAATTGCAGGCGGGAGTCAAACTGTGACCGTCGAAGCTACCGGCGACTTGGTCGAAGATGATCCGACGTTTCACACCGACGTCGATCGCGACCTGTTTGTCAAAGTGCCGCTGGAGAGCCAGTCTTCAACGCTCAGCTCCTTGGTAACACTTTCCACTCCCGGTGTGGCAGCCGACTCCAACGGCCTCTTCCATGGCCTCGGTGACCACGCTTCCAACTCGTTTTCCATCGATGGCCAGTCGATTACCGACCAGCAGAGCAAGGTCTTTTCCAACCAGCTACCCTCAGATGCCGTTCAATCCCTGGAGGTCATCAGCGGCGCGCCGCCGGCTGAGTTCGGCGGAAAAACCAGCCTGGTGATCGTAGCTACTACACGTTCCGGTCAGGGTGTAACCAAGCCCACCGGCAACATCTTCAGCTCTTACGGCACCTTCGGCTCTGCAACGGCCGGTTTCGATCTTGCTTACGGCAGCAAGAACTGGGGAAACTTCATCGAGGCCGATGGCCTGAACACCGGACGCTTTCTCGATCCGCCCGAGTTCGCCGTCTTCCACGACAAAGGGAATGAGGAGAATCTCTTTGACCGTGTGGATTACAGCCTCAATCCGGCCAATTCAATTCACGTGGATTTCAACTACAGCCGGTCGTGGTTCCAAACACCGAACGCCTTTGACAATCTGAATATTCAGAACGTCACCAGCGGCGGTACTAGCGCCAACCCTGTCTTCGGCAATGTTGGAAACACCGACCAGCGCTCTCAGATTGGCACATTCAACATCTCCCCCACTTATACGCGGGTGTTGAGCACCAACTCGGTCCTCAACCTGGGGGCCTGGGTCCGCAGAGATCTCTATAACTATTACCCCAGCGGCAATCCTCTTGCCGATCAGGGGCCGGCCAACCTGCAAACCTCATCCATTTCCCAGAATCGCACACTTACGAATGCCGCGGTTCACTCCGATTTCAACTATTCCAAGGGGGGCCACACCTTCAAGGCCGGAGTCGTCTACGGCCAAACCTTCCTGCGCGAAAATGACAGCCTGGGCATTGTGAATCCCACATACAATGCTCCGTGTGTTGACGTCAACGGCAATCCGCTGCCGGGATACTCCGATCCCTCGGCGTGCGACGGCGTCGCCTCATTCCCAAATTCCAGCTACCTCACAGTTCTGGGGCCGTATGACCTGACTCGCGGCGGCAACGACTACGCCTTCTTTGGCCACACAGATATCAAGGAACTGGCCCTTTACATTGAAGACCTGATCAAGGCCGGCAACTGGCTCTTCAACCTGGGGCTGCGCGGCGACGTATACAACGGACTCACATCGGCACAACAGGTGGAGCCACGCTTGGGCGTCGGATACCACATCAAGCCCTCCAGCACCGTACTGAGCGTCTCGTATGCGCGCACTTTGGAAACGCCATTCAACGAGAATCTGGTGCTCTCCAGCAACGGTTGCTCTAATGCAGTATTGGCGCCGCTGCTTGTCTGCCAGGGTGGCCAAGGAACGCTTCAGCCCGGTTTCCGCAATGAGTTCCACGCCAGCCTGCAACAGGGCTTCGGAAAGCATGCCGTGGTCAGCGGCGAGTACATCTGGAAGTACACGCACAATGCCTTCGACTTCAGTATCCTGGGTAACACGCCCATCACCTTCCCAATCGACTGGCATAACTCAAAGATACCCGGCTATGCCATTCGCGCGGAGGTGCCGGTCGTTCGCGGCTTCAGCGCTTACTTCGTAACCTCTTCAGTTGCCGCCCGTTTCTTCCCGCCGCAAGTCGCAGGAGCAGGCGCCACTGTGGGCCAGACCGGCCTGCCCTTCCGCATCGACCACGATGAGAAGTTTAACCAGACGACTCACCTCCAGTACACTCTTTCCCACGCCAGCGTGTTCAGTGGCTTGTGGAGCGGATTCAATTGGCGCTACGATTCAGGTCTGGTGGCGGGCAACGCACCATGCTACGGCACTACGGACCCTAACAGCCCTTGCGGTACGACCTCTACCACGCTCAACGGCCAGCCGGCAATCGCGATGGTGGATGCGACCGGCATTCCGCTAACCGCCGATGAGGAATTCCAGGCCGGCTTTATGTGCAACGGCCAGAGCGCTACGCCAACCAACCCGCTCCCCGCGGTTTGCCCGGCGTCGGAGTTCTCCTCCAACCTCATCATCATTCCCGCGCCAAATACCGGGGACAACGACAAGAATCCGCAGCGCATCGCTCCCCGCAACCTGTTTGACGCCTCCATCGGCAAGGACAACATCTTCCATGCCACTCGCTTCAAGACGAACCTGGACATCACGGCCATCAATGTAACCAACAAGTACGCGCTGTATAACTTTCTCTCTACCTTCAGCGGTACGCATTATGTTACTCCGCGCGCACTGACGGCGAAGATAACGCTGAATTTCTAGAACACATCGGAAGCCGTCGCGCCCGCAACGATGAGGATTGCGGGCACGACGGCTCCGACTGGTAGCGGCTGGCCGTCGCCGGCGCTGGTCCGGAAGCGGCAGGTGAATGCCTGGCTCGCCTCGAAAAGCGAGTAGAGACCGCTCGAATCAAGCAAATTGGCGGTCTATGGAGCCCGCGCCGCTTTCCAGCCAGGGCGAATGGATCCGGCGCCAAAAAATAAATATGCAATCCTCGCTCGCTCAATATAATATAGTGAACAAAGTTTGTATTTCGATCCCCCCTAACCTTAATCAGAAGAATCTAAACAAGGACGGCATCGTGGAGCGTTGGCGGTTTGATGACCCGAGGCTGCATCCGGGAGGTACGATATGTCCCTATCACGGCGTCACTTTATTCAACTGAGTTCTATCTCCCTGCTGGCCGGGGCGGTTCTTCCGGCGGCTATTGCGCAGGATAAGAATGACGATGAGACCTTCAGCGCGGAGAGGATTGCCGCCCTCGATGGCATCTCCCGCCAGGATTTTGAACCGTATATCGGAGAACGGTTCGCGATCAGCCAGCCCGGGCGATCTTTGGGCAAATTGACTCTGATTGAGGTCAGGGATCTTACCTCCACCTCTACCGGGGCAAACTCGTCAAAGACAAACGCGGCGGCACAGGCTCTTACAGGCTTTGCGTTGCGCTTCCAAGGATCGGGCGGAACCCTGCCGCAGGGAACCTACATCTTCTCGCAGTCATACCTGGGCGAGTTTCCGCTCTTTCTAGTGCCGGCCGGCCCTGACGTCCAACAGCGAACCTACACTGCCATCTTCAACAAGTTAGCGACGCCCGGCTCATAAGGAATCACTCGCCGCAGCCATCGGAGCGGGCAAGGATTTCAGCGAAGTGCGTGGCCTGACGGTGGCTAAGCTGGGCGATCTGCTCCCGGCAACTGAAGCCGTCGGCAACGATGATGGTCGCGGACGACGCGGAGTTGACTGCGGGGAGCAGGCCGTCGTTGGCGATGGCTTCGGAGACCTCGAACTTATCCGCAGCAAAACCGAATGGACCAGCCATGCCGCAGCAGCCGGCCTGAGTTTGCTCGACAACCGCTCCAGCCTGGCGCAGCAATGCGATCTCGCTGGCCGGGCCTCCGAAGACCGCTTTGTGGTGGCAGTGGCCGTGGAGGAGAATGTTCGCGCCGGTAAGGCGGCCGGCGGCGAAGTTGGGAGCTTTGGCCGCCAGAAAGTCGGCCAGCAGCCAGACCTGCCGGCTCATGCGCAGGGCGCGAAGATCGGTTGGGAAAAACTGGAGCAGTTCGTCCTTGAAGACACTGGCGCAACTGGGTTCTAGGAAGATGAACGGAAGGCCGTCTTCAATTTGCGGGGCCATCCGGTCGAGGACGCGGGCGAGATAGGCGCGGGCCGGGCCGAGCAAGCCGAAGTCGTAAAGCGGGCGGCCACAGCAGATGTGGCCTTGGGGGGTCTCGACCCGGAAACCGGCCTGAGTGAGAAGGGTTTCCGCGGCGGCCAGGGTTTGCGGGTGATAGTAGTTGTTCCAGGTGTCGGGCCAGAGCACCACCTGCGGTGGGGCAGATGGCCCTGCGGACACCTGCGGTGCGGCAGCCGGCCCTTCGGGCCCTGGAGTCGCCGCGGGATAAAGTTTCTGGCTTCCCGTCCTTGCGCCAGAAGCAAAGCGCAAGGTGGCTGAGCGCTGTTGGAATTTCCGCGCGGCTAGCTTCGGCAGTTGGCGCTCCCGGGCAATGCCGGCAATGCGCTTGATCAGCGGGCTGGTGAGGGGACCGGTCAGCAAGAAATTGGTTAGCGCTGGGGCGAGCGAACCGAGGCGCGCCAGCCGGTCGGCAAAGCCGAAGATGTAGTGATGGAGCGGGTGGAGGCGGCCCTTGTAGCGCTGGGCCAGGAACTCGGATTTCCAGGCAGCCATATCGACAGCCACCGGACACTCGGATTTACAGGCCTTGCAACTGAGGCAGAGGTCAAGGGCCTCGTGAACGGCGCGGCTTTGGAAGCCCTCTTCGCGCAGTGCGCCGGTGAGCATCTCCTGGAGCAGGCGGGCGCGGCCACGGGTAGAGTGCTGCTCTTCGCCGGTGGCGCGGTAGCTGGGGCACATTACGCCGCCCTCTCTCTTCAGGCAGGCGCCTACGCCGACGCAGCGTTCGGTGGCGCGCTCGAAGGAGCCATCCTCGGCGAAGACAAAGTGGGTTTCCAGGGGAACCTGCTGTTGATTTGAGTCTTCATCTAGCGTCGAAACACCAAATCCAGCGCCTTCTTTCTGGCGCGGACCAGCCGAAGGCAGTTGGCCCCACCGCAGGTGGTGGCGCGGACCAGCCGAAGGCGGCTGCCCCACCGCAGGTGGCTGGCCCCACCGCAGGTGGTGGTGGAGATTCTCCATTGGGTCGTAAACGCGCACCGCATCCACCAGCTTGCCGGGATTCATGCGGTTGTCGGGATCCCAAAGGGCCTTGAACTCGCGAAAGGCCTGCATCAGCTCGGGGCCGAACATCTTGGGCAGAAGCGCGGCGCGGGACTGGCCGTCGCCATGCTCGCCGCTGAGCGATCCGCCAAAGCTGAGAACAAGATCGGCGGCGCGGTCGATGAACTCGCGAAATTTGCGCAAGCCGTCCTGGGAGCGGAAGTCGAAGTTGATGCGCTGGTGGACGCAACCCTGGCCGTAGTGGCCGTAGAGGGGGCTGCTATAGCCATATTCTGCCATCAGTGCGACCAACTTGCGCAGGTACGCACCGAGCTGGACCGGCGGGACGGCGGCATCTTCCCAACCCTCCCAGCGGTCGGGCTCGCCGGGGACGAAGACCATCGCTCCCAACGCGCTCTCCCGGACGTGCCAGACGCGGGCGGCTTCCGGGGCGGTGTAGATACGGGAGACGGGCGAGGTGGACCAGCTTTGCGCGGCTTGGGCGAGGGCTTGAGCTTTGCCCTGCGCCTCAGTCGCGTCCCATGCGCCCATCTCGACGAGCAGGAAGCCGCCGCCATCAGGAAGCAGCGCAACATCCTCGACGGCAAGCTTTTTACGGCGCATGAAGTCGACGAGCATGCCGTCGAAGCCTTCCAGGCCGATGGGGCCGAAGTCGAGCACGCGGGGCACGGCGTCGGCGGCCAGGAAGGCGTTCGGGAAGGCCAGCGCGGTGAGCACGCGGAAGGGCGGACTGGCGGTCAGGTTGAGGGTGGCGGAGACGACGGTGGCGCAGGTGCCCTCGGAGCCGACCAGCGCGCGCGCCACATTCATGCCGCTCTCGTCGAGCAGCTCGTCCAGGTTGTAGCCGGAGACGCGGCGGGGAATGTGGGGAAATCTTTCGCGGATCAGCTGGGAGTAGCGGTCGCGGAGGCGGGCGAGGCCGGTATAAATCTGGCCGACGCGGCCGCCGGCGCGGATCAGGGCGTCGAGTTCGGCAGGCGCGGTGCGGCCCACGGTCATGCGCGTGCCGTCATACAAAATCAAATCCAGCGACTCGACGTTGTCCACCACCTTGCCGGCCATCAATCCGTGGACGCCGCAACTGTTGTTGCCGATCATGCCGCCCAGCGTGCAACGCGAGTGGGTCGCCGGATCGGGAGCGTAGGTCAATCCGTGGCGCTCGGCGGCCTCGCGCAGCCGGTCAAGGACGATGCCCGGCTCGACGCGCGCCAGCTTTGCGGCGGGGTCGATGGAAGTGAGGCCATTCATGTACCGGGAGAAATCGAAGACGACCGCGACGTTGGCGCATTGGCCGGCCAGGCTGGTGCCCGCGCCGCGCGGCAGAACGGCTGCTCCTGTAGCGCGGCAGGCTGCCAGCGCTGCCTCCACATCGGCGGCGTCGCGGGGCAGAATCACGCCCACGGGAAGCTGGCGGTAATTCGACGAATCGGAAGCGTAAAGGGCGCGCGAGCCGAGATCGAAGCGGACGTTGCCGCGCAGGCTCTTTTTGAGCAGTGCTTCCAGCTCGCGATGGGCGGCAAAGCGCTCATGGTCGAGAGGAGGCTGATTCATCAGCTCGGAGATGGTTGGAATGCCCACGATGGAATGGTAGCGCGTTGCGGCGAGCGGCGCTTAAAGACGCTCAAAACTGGCTGTTATTGATTTATGGCTTGTTTTAAGGGCTTTTTGAGGGAAAAATGGCAATTTCCATTTAGGGTTTAGAAGGGTTTGGCCGGTTCAATTCGGGTTTTTAGGGGGTATGAGCGGGGTTGCTGGGTAGGGGGGAGGGGGGGCAGGGACTAGGGACTAGGACTAAGGGACTGGGGAATAGGGACTAGGGAACCTCTGAAAAACTCTTTGATCCTTATGGCCTTTGAGAGAAGCTATATTCAGAGGTGGATCACGAATGCAACAACTTACTTTGGCTCGGCAGGCGGAGTTTCAACGCTACACGAAGAAGACGCGGCGGGAGCAATTTCTGGACGAGATGGAAGCGGTGATGCCCT
>JBKQLG010000308.1:0-9841 GCA_052147235.1 Occallatibacter sp. | reverse complement strand
GTTGCTGGATGTGGCGCAAGGCTATCGCGACCGCCATCTGCCGGCCGATGTGCAGGTGGTGGACAGGTTCTACTTCACCAAGATGGGCCAGTTCGACTTCGATCCCAAGTTCTGGCCCGATCCGGCGGGGATGAACAAAAAGCTGCACGAGATGGGTTTTGAGACGATGATCAGTGTTTGGCCGCGGTTTGTCCCCGCCGACCGCTACTATGCTGAGCTGCTGAAGAAGGGCTGGCTGATCTCGACGGCGGACGGCACGCCGATCAACGGGCTGCCTTACGACCGCGCCGGCTCGGACATCGACACCACCAACCCCGAAGCGGCCCAGTGGTACTGGGAGACCCTCCGCGACGACATCATCAGCCAGGGCTTCGACTCGCTGTGGGCCGACGAGACCGAGCCCGACCTGCCGCCGAACGGCGCTTACTTCAAGGTGGGTCCCGGCACGCAGTTCTTCAACGTCTATCCGTACTTCCACACCAAGGCGCTCTACGACGGCTTTCGCGCCGATGAGCCGGGCCGGAGAGCGCTGATTCTCTCCCGCGATGCGTACCTGGGAGCGCAAAGCAATGGGACCATCTTCTGGTCCTCGGATATCTATCCCACCTGGGACACGCTCAAGCGGCAGATTCCCACCGGCCTCGATGTTGCCGCATCGGGAATCACGTACTGGTCGAACGACACCGGCGGATGGCAGTATCTTCCGCGCGAGCATCACCCGGCCCATAAGCCGCTGCTCGACCCCTCCGATGCGCGCGCCAATGTGGGAGGCTACGACGATTACCCGGAGCTGTACACACGCTGGTTCCAGTACGCATCCTTCCTGCCCATCTTCCGCACCCACGGCAGCCGCAACAGCAACGAGGTCTGGTCCTACGGCAAGCAGGCCGAGCCGATCCTCGAAAAGTACCTGCGCCTGCGCTACCAGCTCATGCCCTACATTTATTCACTCGGCTATCAGAGCTGGCTGACGGGAGCGCCGTACATGCGCGCGCTGCCGCTAGATTTTCCCAACGATCCCAAGGTCGCCGACCTGCGCAACGAGTATATGTTCGGGCCGGCCTTCCTGGTAGCTCCGGTGACGGAGCAGGGCGCCACCAGCCGCGAGGTTTATCTGCCGGCCGGCACCGACTGGTACAACTACTGGACCAATGAGCGGGTGAAGGGCGGGCAGACTATAAAGGTCTCCGCGCCCATCGATACGCTGCCGCTGTTCGTGCGGGCAGGCTCAATCCTTCCGCTGGGAGCACCGGTGGAGAGCACGCATGAGAAGCAGGCGATCGAAAAGATCCGCATCTATCCCGGCGCGGATGGCAGCTTCACGCTCTTCTCCGACGACGGCACAACCTATGCCTATGAAAAGGGCGCGGGCGCGGTCACACACTTACATTGGGATAACTCGGCAGGCAAGCTCACGCATGAGGGAGCGGCGGCCTGGAGCGGGCCGGAGAGCGCGGTGGTGGAGGTTATCAAGCGCTAGAACCAAGTTTTCCGGTTGGGCGGAACTGGCATTCGAGAGTGGTGGCCAGAGACGGGATTGAACCGCCGACGCCGGCCTTTTCAGGGCCGGATTCACCGAGGCATAAACCGCGGACTTACCTATTTCCCTCACGAATGTCACAGCGGATACGCTCTAGCGTGCGGGCGGCGGCGGCTGTGTCTGCTCCATGTATTCCACGTAGCCGAGCAGTGCGCCCCAGTGGTAGAAACGGTCGCTGCTTCTCACGTCGTCGCCGCTGCCGGTTATCGCGTTGTAGTTCTCGTGCACGTGGCCGTTCTCCTTCCACTCCTTCAGGAATAGCTCATAGGACTTCTGCGCGAAGTCGCGCCGCACCTCGGGGTCGTCGTAGTTGCGCAGACCTAGGTAGACGAGATAGTTCATGGGACCCCAGATACGGCCGCGCCAGTAATTCTGATCGGAAAAGGCGGGATCGTTGCGCGCGATGGAGGGAATGACCCACTGGCCCCAGAATTCGTTGGTATTAAGCAGGTGCTTCTGCATCATGGTTTGCGCCTGGGCGGGCGTGGCGGCGCGGGCCAGCAGCGGATAGAAGTTGGTCGGCGAAAGCCGGTGGCTGAGCTGGCCGGTGTGCAGGTCCTTGTTCAGAAAGATGCCGTCCGGCTCGCTCCACAGCGTGGCGAGGCTGGCGCGGTAGCGGTCAGAGCGCGCACGCAACTCTTTGGCTTCGGCTGACCGGCCAAGCTCGTCGGCAATCCGGGCCAGCGCGTCGCAATCGGCGATGTACATGCTCATCAGGCCCACGTCGGCAATCTCCATCAGATGCAGCTTCGAGTCGTAGGCCGCGCCGTCGTACATGGGGCTGTTGTCGAGGCCGGATTCGTAGATGGTCCCCGCGCCGGTTTCGCGGAAGCGGTCGTCCAGATTGGTGGGGTTGGTGGGGCCGTCGTTGCCCCAGGCCAGGTAGCCCTGCGTCTGGCGATGCCGGTCCCACCAGCGGTTCCAGCTCAGCAGCGGCGCGAAGGTGTCCTGAAGAAACCAGCGGTCGTGAAACTGCCGATAGAGGCCCAGCACCGTGATGGCGCCCACCGGCGGCTCGGAGTGATCGAAGGTCTTCCAGCCGCCGGGGCGGGCGAGGTTGGGAACGAAGCCATTCGGCGTCTCCTCGCGCAAAATCTCCATGGCGTTTGCGTAGGCCAGGTTGCGGTCGCCAATCGCGGCCAGAGTGGCGGCGAAGAAGGTATCCCAGTCGAAGAGTACATAGCCGCCAAAGTTCAGGTTCCATGCGCGGCTCACCGGGGAGATGACGCGGCGCAGGTTCGGCTCGTAGATGGTGTCCCAGCCGAGCGTGGTTTCAATGGCATCGAGGATAGGCGCTGAAGTACCGGCGGCTGCGACGGACTGCTCGTAGGCCTGGCGTTGGCGATCGACGATGGCCTCAATCTCGCCCAGGGTGCGGCGTCGTCCTGTGGAGATGCCGACCGGCGTTGTGAAATCCACGGAAAAGTAGGGCGCCACAACGGGAACGTCGGCGTAGTCGCCGCTTTCGGCCTTGGTGGAATACGGGTCGCAGGTGCAGTATACGGGCATGAGGCCCGAAGCGCCGCGGGTCTCAATGAAATCCGCGCGGCGCAGCGCTGTGCCGGGCCGGTTCCAGAGGAAATTGACGGAGACCACCAGCGTGGGAGGCAGAGCGGAGATTGGCTTGGAGGGCAGAGGCGTGGCCAGCATAACCAGGTTCCCCGCATCGTGCGCGCTCTGGATGCGCCAACTGTGGCCCTTCCAGGTAACGCGCAGATCGGTGTAGCTGCCATCCCAGGCATGCGGGCCGGGAACCACCTGCTCTGCGCCGGGCTGCAGGCGGCCGATGAGAACATCGCCAAGAAACGCATCGCCGCCCAGTGCGCCGTTGTGCTTTAGGCCCACATGAATGGCCAGACCCTCGGGGAGCAGCACCTGCGTAAGCACGCTGTTTGTGTCCCATGTATTCCATCCCCGGGCCAGGCGCTGCTGCACCGCGCGGTAGTTGGCCGAGGGCGGCGGAGGAGCGGGTTGGTTCCCTGCGCGGCGCGAAGAGGCGGTTGGAAATGAAGACCCCGCCTCTGTCTGCGCCAGTGCGGCGAAGGAGATTCCCCCAGCAAGAAGCAGGATCGGGAAGGCACGAAAAGACGCTTTCGATGAAAGTTTCATGACAGATCGACTCCCGCCACATTGTAGCCGGTTAGAGTTCGCACGCGATGTGCGCGGGGCGGGCTATTGCCGGGACCAGGAGACCAAGATTTACCCCACCTTCGCTCAGACTTATGCAATCTCAAATTCGTAGAGATTCACGCTAACGGGCGGAACCTGCACGGTTTCCGGAAGCATCTCTTGCGCAGTTTCAACGATTTTGACCGCAGGCTCTTTGCCCGCTTCATTGGTTGAGTTCACGCCGGGCGGCGCAATCCGATACAGCTTGCCCTGTCCGCGCAGCTTGACGCCGCCGATCTTCGCGGTGAAGCTGTGCTCCTCTTCCGTGGGGTTCACCACCGAGATGAGGAGCTTCTTGCGATCGCTGGAGAACGCCGCCAGAATATCCAATGGATAGGTCGGGCTTCCGGTGGGCTTTGTGCCCCTGTCAACAAACGCCGTGCCGGGCACCAGCGGCTGCGTCGAATCTCCGTCGACGGCAACCGGAAGAGCGTTGAGAAAGTGCGTCTGCAAGAGCTTCATCACCACTCCCTCAGCCGCGAAGCCCACGGCCTCGCCGGTCGAGTCGGTCAACAAGCGCAGCCCTCCGGTGGCGCAACTGGCCTCCACCATGCCGGAGTGGCGAAAGATCTCATGCAGGCAAAGCGCGTAAGAGAGCGGCATCAGCATTCCGGTTGACTGCATAAAACCGCCGCCATTGCCCGACGCCGAGCGCAGGCGATTGCCCCACTCATCGAAGATGAATTTGATGCCTTTGTCTTTCAACCACGGCATCTTTTCCACGTACTTGTCCCAGGCTTCAAAGGCTTCGCCGATGCGGTTGGCCAGACGCCGCGCTTTGAATTGCAGCGGGTCGTTAACATCCACGAAGAGCTGCTTCTCCGCGTCGAATGCCAGGCTGGGATAGGCGTAGGTATGCTCGGAGAGATAATCGATGTTGCCGGCGCACTTCTCCAGCAGCCATCCGTCCCAGTCGTTCTGCGAGCCGAACTGGTAGGGGAGTTTGTCGCGCATCGGCGCTTCCCAGGGGTCCGGAAAGAAATTATTCCGCTTTTCCGCGCCGCCCACCGACTTCTCGCAGATGCTTGCCCCGCAGACGGTCACCTTTATGGTTGGGTCCACCTTCTTCATGGCTTCGACGATGAAATTGTGCTTGACCCAATACTGATCGAGCGCCATATAGCCGAACTGCCAGTCGCCGTACATTTCGTTGCCGATGGTCCAGAGACGGACCTTGAAGGGCTGAGGATGGCCGTTCTCCGCGCGCATTTTGCCCATGCGTGTCTCGACGGATCCATTGCAGTATTCGACTTCTTCGGCCGCCTCTCGCGCCGAGCCGAAGCCGCTGTCGATGGCCAGATCGGGCTCGGCTCCCACCAGCCGGCAGAGGGCCATGAACTCATGAAGGCCAACGTCGTTCGACTCCACCCTGTCGGACCACATCACCTGCAGGCGCGGCGGGCGTTTATCCCGATCGCCAAGTCCGTCACGCCAGTCGTAAGCGGAGACGAAGTTGCCGCCGGGCCACTTGAACATTTTGAAACCTTCTTCTTTGAAGAGGCGGATCATCCCCGAGTGGAATCCCTCCACATTGTCGGCGGGCATCAGCGAGGCGGTCCCGATGTGAAATGCGCCGCTGCCAGTACCCAGAACCTCGATGCGCGCATCCACTGTGTCGGCCGCCGGCGTAAACTTTAACGGAAACTCTTTGTACTCGCGCGCGAGCGGCGGGATCTGGATGGTTTGAGAGTCGCCTGCGCCTGTTCCCCAACTCAGGCGGACCACAACGCGAGCGCTGGGATCGCCGGCAAGATGGATGCGGCCCACATAGGTCTTGCCCTTGCCCAGGCGCAATCTGGATTGCCGAATGCCGCAAGGCTCTGAGCCCTGGAGCTTGACGCGCGGGCTGTGCTTGCCCACAAATGGCCGCACAGTGTCCATCTCGACCGTTCCCGCTGGCCCCACCGGCTTGAATGGCTCGCCCATAAAGCGGCGGAAGAATGAGTTCGTCGGAGGCGGCGCGGCATCGGTGACCGTGTTGGCGAACTTCCGGTCGGTCAGCATCTCGGCCCACACCTGCGTGGTAGCCGGTTCCATGTATCCCCCGAAGATCAGCGGATTAATCGGATTACCGCTCTTCGACGCATCGATTGAAACTCTGAGGCTTCCTGACGGTTCGGCCAGGGCCGTCATCCTGTGTTGCAACAAGGCGGCGCCTGCCACGGAAGCCGCTATGAACTCGCGTCGATTCATTGTCATCTCCTATCTTCTCTGGTCCTGGCGGCTCGCTGAATTACGGGACGCTCGATTTGGACTCGAACCATATCAACAAGAAAATAGCACAGAGACCGAGCGGACGATTTTCCACTCCCTTCTTCTTCGGGTTTTGCCAATTCGCTCTGCTTGCATTCCATCCCTGGAACCGTGAGAATTCTAGATGCAGGAAGAAACCCGGCAAGAGAGACAGGATAAGAATGAAAACGAGAATCGATCGTGCAATTATGCTCGCGGTGGCGCTGACGATGACCGGCGCCGCGTTGACAATGACGGCTCAAGCAGGGGCGGGACGCAAAGGTACTCCGTCCAGGCCGCAAGGTCCGTGTGACATCTATGCTGCCGCCGGCGATCCCTGCGTGGCTGCCCACAGCACCACGCGCGCGTTGTACGCCTCTTATAACGGCCCGCTCTATCAGGTCCTTCGCCAGTCGGACGGCAAGACCCTGGACATCGGTGTCGTCCAGCCCTCCGCATCGGATTCCGGCGGGTACGCCGATGCAGCCGCGCAGGATGCCTTCTGCACCAACACCTACTGCTGGATCGCCACCATCTACGACCAATCAGGAAAGCACAACGACCTCACCCAGGCGCCGCGCGGCGGATTCAGTGGCCCGGCTTTGGGTGGGTTCAATAACGTCCCGCTCGCCGACATGGCGCCGATTACGATCATGGGACACAAGGCTTACGGCGTCTTCATTGAGCCGGGCATGGGCTTGCGCCAGGACAACGCCAAGGGCACAGCGGTCGACGATCAGGCGGAGGGACAGTACTGGGTTATCAACGGCCATCACTTCAACTCCGGCTGCTGCTTCGACTACGGCAACGCCGAGACCGACAGCCGCGACGACGACAACGGCACCATGGAAACCGCCTACTTCGGGGATGCCCCCTGGTGGTATCACGGAAATCCTCCCGGCCCGTGGGTAATGACCGACCAGGAGAACAATCTGGTGGGTTGCGTGAACCCGGATGGTTCCAACCTTTGCACCACCTTGCCGAACATTCCCTGGCGATTCGTGACCGCGATAGCCAAAGGCGAACCGCATCACTGGACCTCGATGGGAGGCGACGCGCAACGGGGCGCATTGCAAGTGATGTTCGACGGCGGGCGCGTCAACGGCACTTACGACCCGATGCGCAAACAGGGAGCGATCCTGCTGGGCAACGGCGGCGACAACAGCAACGGCTCGCAAGGCACCTTCTACGAAGGCGCGGTGACGGCCGCGGGCACCTTCCCGTCCGACGCCACCGATCAGCTGGTGCAGTCCAATGTTGTAGCTGCCGGCTACGATGTGCCACGGCTCAGCCTGGCCCCGGCGTCGGCAACCGCGACACCGCCGGGACTCCAGAGCTTCACGCCGGGGTCTTCGCAGGAGACCGCCGTTACGTTTACAAATACCACGGGAGCGCCCGCGAAGGGCGTCAAGTTGAGCATTTCCGTGCCTAGCAAGCAGTGGACGGCATTTGTTTCCGGCGCCACCGAGACGTCGAAGACTTTTGCTGACCCGATTGCGCCGGGCGCAAGCGTGAGCGCAACCTTCAAGGTTACCTCGGGGCCGGCGGCCTTCAACGGCGACCTGGCCGGCAACGTCTCGTGGACGAATTCGACCAGCGGCGCGAAGCAATCCGAGAGAGCGGTCGAAAAGGTGCGCAACGCGAGCCCGGTCAAGATTAACGAGTTCCGCATCAGCTCCGGATCTCCCAGCAACCCGACAAACTCGTTCATTGAGCTTTACAACGCCGGCTCACAGAGCGTGGATATTTCCAATTGGAGTCTGACCGAGCATCCGACTCAGCAAGCCATCTTCTCGACGGTGAATATCCCAGCCGGGACCAAGCTCGCGGCGGGCGGCTTCTACCTGCTCGGCCTCTCCAACTCGGGGCTTGCTCTCCCAGCGCGCGCGAGCGATACCACCATTTACGTCCGCAGCACGGACGGCATGAAGGCCGGAGATACGATCAGCATCGACAGCGGCTCCAAGGTGGAGACTCGGAAGATCGTAAGCATCGGAACGGCTGCCGGCAACCATACGACACTATGGCAGCCTCTCCCCGATGGTCCGTTGATCACGATTCCCGCCGGAGCGACCAACGTGCCTGTTGCCAGCACATCCGGCTTTGTTGTTGGCCAGAAGATCGCTCTCGGTTATGGCGCAACTTATCCCTCTGTCGCCAGAGATCATGAGCAGTACGAAGTCGCCACGGTCACCGCGGTTGGCAAACCGGGCACGCAAGCCTACCTTGCGGCGGACGCACACGCCGGTGCAACCAACATCCAAGTAACTTTGGTCTCCGATCTTTCGGTTGGGGACAAGATTCGGCTGGACATCGACAGCGTCGGCCATGGGATCGAGACCGTCACCGTCACGCATGTCGGCACCAGGGCGAACCAGACAAATCTCGCGGCAGCAGTGAGCGCCGGCGCGACTTCGATCAGGGTCCGTCGCGCAGAGGGCTTTGCCGCTGGCGGCAAGATCACGGTTGGCACCCCGGCGAACAAGGAGGTTGTGACCGTCACCACCGTCGGCAGCGGAGGGCCAAACGGCATCGCCATCGACTTTACGCCAGCCCTCGCCAAGGCGTACATTCGCGACGAGAGGGTGGTATCTCCGGGCACGGGCATCGACCTGGCCGCACCGCTCAAATACAGCCACGCGGCCAACCTCCCCTTCAGCGATCGCGGAACCGGGATCAGCTTCCAGCCGGCGACGGCTTTTGCTCATTCGAGCAATGAGCCCGTCCAGGCGCTTGGCTCTGGCATCACGCTCGATAGCCCACTGGCTCACAATCACGAGATCAATGCCGCGGTGCGCGACGCTGCTGTAATGACAGCAGGCTATCAGGGAACGCCCGCGCCCAACCAATGGTTTGGAGGCCCCGAACTCACCACTAACTCTCCCTTATTTGGCCGCACCATCTCCGTCAAAGAGGGCAGCATGGTGCTGCGCGACGCCGCGGGCCTGGTCGTCGACAGCCTCAACTACGGTGGCCTCGTCGATCCTTGGGCCGCTGAAGGTTATCAGGGAAGCTCGGGCATGAACCAGAGCGGCTGCTTTGCTCCCGCGCCGGGAGCTTCAGCAGGCAACAGCTTCTTTGCTTCCGCCAGCACCGTTACCGCCAGCGCGGGCCGATTCCCGGATGGCTCCAGCGATGGCAGCAACTGCGCCGACTTTATGGCGCAGGCCACTGCCACGCTCTCGATCGCCTCGGCCGTCGGCGCCACTAACATCAAGGTCCCAAGTGTGGATGGCTTTGACGCCGGTGAGACAATCACCGTTGACGCGGGCGCAAACCTCGAAACTGCCGTCATTGCATCGGTGGGTACTGCCGGAGCAACCACGGCGCGTGCTGCAACCGATGCGGGCGCAACCGAGATCCCTGTAGCCGGCGTGGTCGGCTTCAGCGTAGGGCAAACCATCGCCATCGACAGCGGAGCGAAGGCCGAGACGGCGGTTATCGCCGCTATCTTGCCCTGGAGCGCCCCAACGATCATCGTCAAGTCGCCTCTCGCTCACGCGCATGTGGCCGGCGTACAACTCTCCGGCTCCGGCATCACCTTCACTACTGCATTGACTCATGCGCATGCCCGCGGAGTGCAGCTCTCCGACAACATTCCCACGCCCGGCGCGCCCAACCGGTATCACAGGCGAGCTAACTGAGGGTACTTGTAGACACAGATAGGCCAGAAAAGGCCCATGTTCAGCCGGCTTCGCAGGATCGGGAACGGTAAACGCCCTCTACTCCGATGATTTCGGACACCGATGGGCAACGTAACTGTTAACTGGAGGGCGTGTAACTTGATGAAAAATGGTGGCCAGAGACGGGATTGAACCGCCGACGCCGGCCTTTTCAGGGCGTTAATAAGTTGTTCTTCCAACTACTTTGAGGGCTTCATGGGCCGCCCAAATACGCCGA
>JBKQLG010000307.1:0-19369 GCA_052147235.1 Occallatibacter sp. | reverse complement strand
TACATGGCCCTCGATCTCCCCTTTGCGATGTTTTCTGACGATGGGGCGGCTGTCCTGGCCTCTAAAAAAGGCCCGGCGCCTGAATATGCTGTATAGATGTTTATAACGCAGTGATTCCCCGGTTGTCACGAAGCGTGGTACGGCAGCAGGGCAGAAGCGGCTCTGAAGGCTCTTTTTGAGTGTGCTATGTATAAAGAAGGCCATCTTTTTCCACACCGGGCGGAATACTTCTATATTCTGTAGATTCCCCAGGGGCGAGCGGAGCGAGGGCTTCGTCATCGGGCATTCTGAAAGATTTTTTTAGAGCGGCGCCTAACCGGAGAGGAAGACGTCCTATAACAAAGCGGCCCGCATGGCGGGCCGTCACAGAGAGGCAGCAAAAATGAGTGTACTTGACGATACCCCGCGCAGCTATTCGGGCGCGCTGCTGGCGGCCATCGCCGTCGCCCTGCTGATCGGGATTGGCAGCTTGATCTGGAACTACAACCAGAGCGGCACCCTGACGAACCAGCAGAAAGAGATCGACGCGGCCAACGAGCAGAACAAGAAGCTGGCCGCGGAGCTGCGCGAAACCGACGCTCACCTCAAAGTGGCAACCGAGGAGCTGGGCAACTCGCTGGGGTTGACGCAGAAGCAGATGGACGAGCGCGCCCAGGAGATCGTACGCCGCGAGGAGCGCAACGAGGCAGATGCGCAGCGGCTGGCCAGCGCGCAAAAGCAGACCGCGCAGGCTGTGTCTGCCGTCTCCAACGATGTCACCAGCGTGAAGACGGATGTGGGCGGGGTGAAGACCGATCTGGGCAAGACGCAAAACGATCTGGCGACCGCCATCAGCCAGTTGACGTCGATGAAGGGGGATTTAAGCAACCACAGCAGCCTGATCGCCCGCAATCAGGGAGAGCTGGAACTGCTCAAGCACAAGGGGGACAGGAACTACTACGAGTTCACCCTCGCCAGGGGTCAAAAGAAGCCCGTGGGCACAGTGAGCCTGGAACTGAAGAAAGCCGACGCCAAGAAGAGCCGTTTTACGCTGGTGGTCTTCTCCGACGACAAAGAATACGAGAAGAAGGATCGCAACCTGAACGAGCCGCTCCAGTTCTACAGCGGCAAGGATTCGCTGCTCTTCGAGATCGTGGTCAACTCCATAGGCGCAAAGAATAGCCAGATCTCCGGCTATCTGACAACGCCGAAGAACGCACCGACTCCGCCTACTGTTCCATAACCGCTGTTTGGGGCGTGAGCACCAGGTCTTTCTGGTACTGGATCGAGAAGGTGAAGTTGAGGCCGAACTTCGACCCCGGGTCGCTGTGATTCGGGTCCGGGAGCCAGTCCTTGCGCGCGTCCCACTGCTGTTTGGTCATCCGGAAGACCCAGAAAGCCGTCCCGTCTACGCTCTGCCCCGGGTCTAGGACCGTATGGGGCGTGAGCGGCTTGCCGTGCGATGCGTCCAGCTTGGGGTAGGCGAGAAAGGCTTCCTCGTATTGCGCCACGCTCCCCGCGGAGACGGAGAGAGGAACACCGTCCGCCAGCCTGACATTGGCCAGCATATTCTGCACGATGAGCGGAATATTGCTCTGGTTATGCAGCTTTACATGAGCGAAGAGCAGCACCTGGTCGAAGCTCTCCTGGGACTTGGCATCCCCGTTGGCGTCGATCCCCGAGGTCTGGCCATGCTCGGGGTAAGCCCACACCTGAATAATCTCGCCTTTAGCCACCGGCGGCTTGTGGCTGGCCAGCACAACGATGGCGACGAGGACAGTGACCAGCACGGCCGCGATGATGCCCGCCCGGACCACGTGGCTGCTGCCCTTGGTGAGCTCTTCACCAAGAGCGGCGTCGTCAATCTCTTCCTGGGATTCCTGATGGAGTAAGCTCATAGCGCCATTATCTTATCTCGTCTGACGCAAAATGGGCCATGAATTTCGCATTTTTTCGCGAACGGTCCGGGATTTGCAGCGAAGGCTTCGATTACGCTACTGATAAGAACGGCCCGGCGCGAAGTTTTTTCTCTTATCGAACAGCCCTGAGTCCGGAGTCACCGAAATCAGCGTTCCATCCTGAAACGTATAGAAAACGAATCATTTAAATGGCGAGTCGAACTTGTGACATGGACTATGAAAATGGGCACACCCACGCGTACCACCGGGCGGCGGTCTTGCGCTTACGCCTGGCCTTCAACGCCTCTAGGCTGTGCTGGTGACAGAGTCCCGTAGCCGGACAACCGCATCCGCCTGGGCGCCTTTCTGCCCCTGAACGATGTCGAACTCAACGTCATCGCCCTCTTTCAGCGTTTTGTATCCGTCCAACTGAATGGATGAATAATGGACGAATACGTCTGGCCCGTCTTCACGACCGATGAAGCCATAGCCCTTGGCGTTGTTGAACCACTTGACCTTCCCTTTATACTGAGCCACAGGCCCCCACCTTCCTTACATCCTGTGAGTTAAGGCGAGCAGCGTACTGGGGAATACTCGCCGATATCCATTTTGACTCAAAAATCCATCATAGGTTACAAATATTTTAGGCGGTATCCGTGCAAAAGGAGACAGGGCCAGCGGAGGAGCGCAAGCCCTGCCTGGAGAGAATGTTGTGAAGCGGGGCTGCAATTCCTCCGCTACTTGCCCGCTACTTGCCGTGCTTGCCGGCCACGTTGCGCGCGAACAAAAGCACACTGGTCAGCGTCTTGCCGTCCAGGATCGCGCCCTTTTCGATCAGCTTGATCACCTGGGAGAGTTTGACCAGGCGAAACTCGATCCGCTCGTCGTCCTCCGGATGGGCGTCGCCCGCCACCAGGCCCTCGGCGATGAAGACCTTCATCGACTCGCCGAGAAAGCCGGGGCTGGGATAGTACTCGACCAGCGGCTTCCACTTCTTTGCACGGTAGCCGGTCTCTTCTTCCAATTCTCTTTTGGCGCCTTGCAGAGCCTCCTCGCCCGGATCCAGCTTGCCGGCCGGCAGCTCCCACAGGAATTGGCCGGCGGCATGGCGAAACTGCCGCTCGATCACGATCCATGGATTTTTCTTGCTTTTCGTGTTGTCGATGGCCAGAATGACCACGCTCCCGTTGTGGCGGACGACGTCGCGCACTTCCTCACTGCCGCCCGGCTCAATCAGCCGGTCGCGCAACACGCGGAAGAGCGGCCCCTCGAAGACTACTTCGGAGCTGAGCACCTCTGTCTTATGCTCCGCGACCACCTTGGGAGCCTTTTTTGCCTTGGGCTTGGCAGCTTTTGCTTTCTTGGGTTTCACGGCCTTGGGTTTGGCAGCTTTTGCTTTCTTAGGTTTCACGGCCGTTGCAATCTCGGGCGCCGTGGCTTCTGCGGTCTTGGGCTCGGCAGCCTCCACGGCTTTCTTCGTCTTGGGCATCTCTTCTCTCCTCAAAGCGCGTTCCTGCGCAATTCAAATAGAGTATACGCACATCAAGGCACGTGCGCAGCCCCAGGAAAGCTTTGAATGCAACAATCCGCCCCATCGTGGCATCCTAAGACAGGAGTCACAACGTCTTCTAGAAGTGCGGGGTTTCACCCGTTCATCGGGAAACACGCACGGAAATTGGGCTTTACCCCAGAGGAAAAAATCGCATTGAACGCAGAGTGCCATCCTATCAGCGTTGTTCCGGGGCTTCACCGGCTCTTTCTGGAGTACTGCTCCGGCGCGGCGAAGGCTCGTGCGTTTTACGCTCCGTTGCTGCCGGGGGGCTGGCAGGCGCGTTCGGAGCTGACCCCACAGCGGCCCGCGCACTGGCCGGAACTGCTCGAGCTGCTGGCCGGGCAGAACACCGCTCCTACACAGGCGGCGGCGCTCGAAGCTCTCAGCGGCGGCGCGGGCGTAGTGGTGACCGGCCAGCAGGTGGGCCTCTTCGGCGGGCCGCTCTTCACGCCCTTCAAGGCGGCCACCGCGCTGGCTCGCGCGCGCGAGGCAACGGCAGCGGGCCGGCCTCACGCCGCCATCTTCTGGCTGGCCACCGAAGACCACGACTTTGCCGAGATCAACCACGTCGTCTTTCCGGCGCGCCGCGAATTGCGCAGGCTGGAGTATGCGGAGGCTCCCGAGGCTCCGCAGCCGGTGGGCGGCCTGGTGCTGGATGACTCGATCACGCCGCTTGTCGATCAGGCGTATGAAATGCTCGGAGCTTCCGACGCGATGGAGGCGTTGGCCACGGCCTACCAGCCGGGACGCACCTTCGCCCAGGCCTTTGCGCAGTTTTATTCCCGTGCCTTCGCCGCGCAGGGGCTGCTCGTGCTGGATGCAGGCAGCCGCGCCTTTCATCGTATCGGCTCTCCTGTTTTGCGCGCGGTTTTGGAACGCGCCGACGAGCTGCACGCCGCGCTCATGGAACGCAATCACGCGCTCGAAGCGGCCGGCTATCACGCGCAGGTGGCCGTCGCAGAGCAGTCGAGCCTGTTGTTCCTGATTGACCGAAGCAGCGGCGCGCGCCTCGCGCTGAAGCGGCTGACTCCGAGCGCGGACGAGCCTGCAGGATTATGGCAGGCAGGGCGGCAGAGCTTTTCCACGGCGGAGCTGCTCGGCATTCTCGACGCCGAGCCGGAGCGCATCTCGCCCTCGGCGCTGCTCCGGCCCGTCTTCCAGGATTTCCTGCTCTTCACCTCGGAGCTCATCGGCGGACCGGCGGAGATCGCCTACTTTGCCCAGTCCTCCGTGCTCTACGAACACATTCTGGGCCGCGTGACGCCGGTGCTGCCGCGCTTCTCGGCGACGCTGATTGAGCCGGGCATTGGCGACCTGCTGCGCCAGCACAACCTGACGCTGGAGCAGGTCTTTGCGGAGAACCCAGCCTCGCTCGGGCAACTGCTGGCTGCCCGCGCGATACCGGCGGCGGGGAAACGAAGCTTGGCGGCGGCGGAGCTGGCGCTGGACGCCGAGTTGATCCCGCTGCTCGACTGGATGCATTCGCTCGATGAGGGCCTTGGCCGGTCCGGCGATACCGCGGCCGGCAAGATCCGTTACCAGATGAGCCGTTTGCGGACGCTGGCGGCCAACTTCCAGTTGCAGCGCGAAGCCGCGCTGGCGCGCCACGCCGAGTCCATCAGCCAGGCGCTCTATCCCGGAGGCGTTTTGCAGGAGCGGCTGCACGGCGCGGCGTATTACTTTGCCCGCTATGGTTTTGGGCTGGCTGAGGAGCTGACCGCACATGCCGCCAACTGCCGCTCAGGCCATGCGGCGCTGTGGCTATAATCCTCTCCAGCAGGATTGAGGTTCGCCATGAAACAGTTTCCTTTGATAGTTGTTTTCAGTTTGCTGGCCTGCGCGGCGCTCGGGCAGAAGCAGCCCTGCGCGACGGCGGGCGACAACAATGCTTTTCTGGGCATTCAGACCATCCGCCTGTGGCCGGGCGAAGCGCCGCAGGCCAAGGGCAAGGCCTGCGAGGACATGCCCACATTGACCATCTTCGAGCCGCAGCGGGGCCACGAGAACGGCTCCGCCGTGGTGGTGCTGCCGGGCGGCGCTTACCTGATGCTGGCGGCCAATCTGGAGGGGCGGCAGGTGGCCGACTGGTTCACCGCGCGCGGCTTTCGCGCCTTCGTCCTCAGCTACCGGCTCAGCTCGAACGGCTACCTGCTGCCGGTTCCTCTGATTGATGCGCGGCGCGCCGTGCAACTGGTGCGGGCGCGGGCCGCGGACTACCATATCGCGCCCAACCGCATTGTCATCATCGGCTTCTCGGCTGGCGGCCACCTGGCGGCGCTGGCCTCGACGCAGTTCGTTCCCGGCAACCCCGATGCCGACGATCCCATTGAGCGCGTTTCCAGCCGGCCGGACTATCTGGTGCTGGGCTACCCCTGGATCGGCGCCATCAGCAGCGATACCAGCCACCTGAGCTACTGCAAGCTCTTCAACGTGATGGACCGGTGCGAGGCGCTGCGGGCTGCGTACTCCCCTGACCTTTTTGTCACCAAAGAAACGCCGCCCACCTTCTGGTTCCATACCTTCAACGACAAGACGGTTCCGGTGGAGCAGGGGCTGCGCTTTTACGAGGCGCTGGTCAAGGCCGGGGTACCGGCCGAGGCGCACATCTTTGCGAACGGGCCGCACGGGACCGGGCTGGGAAAGGGCGATGCGGCTCTGGACCAATGGCCCAACCTGCTGGAGATCTGGCTGCGCGCGCAGGGACTGCTGACTGTGGAGCCGGTCGCCGGGGGCAATAAACCATAGGTATGCAAGGAGATATCGTGAAGACTGAGTGGTTTCTCGCTGAATTGGTCATGAAAATCACAGTGGCCGACGACCCAAGGAATGTCGTGCATCAAAATCTGTTTCTGATACATGCCAATTCTGCCGATGAGGCCTATGAGAAGGCCGTTCAATTTGGGAAAAATGAAGAAATCTCCTACGACAATCCTGCCGGAAAAGCTGTTCATTTTCATTTTGAAGGGGTATCCGATCTCGTAGACATTCTGGGGGAATTGGAGGACGGGGAGGAGTTGGACTTTCATTACACGGTCGATATGCCGGAGAAGCGGATACAGTCTCTGGTATTGCCACGAGAGCGCCTGCGTGCATTTCTCCCGCCGAGGCGTGCAGAAGGACCGGACTATACATCGGGAGAGATCATGGCTAAAGTAGCGCGAATGCTGGAAGCTGAGCATAAGAAAAAATGCGCTACAAGTAAGAGGCGGGCTGCCAGCTCCAAGAGTGGACGTACTTCCTGAAGCCTACAGCCCGCTGGACCCTGGACCGGGTCTTAGGTGATAATCTCAGTCTAGGCTTGTTTTGGATGAAATCAAGTTCTTTCTTGATTAAATCTTCCCATAGAGTGACAACCATCACGGTAGTCCCGGAATTGGGACCGATTTCGTTGACTTGAGGGTCCGCTCCTGATACAAAAAAGTGTTCCACCTGAGACAAACAGAGCAGACGGACCGCCAGAACAATCCATACAGCCTGGACGAATCGGACCAGCATGCAACTGATTTTTCAACAACTCGGGACGCTTTTTCTTGGCGCCGTGCCCACAATGCTGCTTTTTATCGTGTTGGTACTGGCTTACCAGTTCCTGGTGCAGGGGCCGCTCACCAAAACCCTTCAAGCCCGCCGCGACCGCACCGAGGGCGCCATTGAAGCCGCGCAGCAGGCCTTAGTGCTGGCCGAAGCCCGTACGGCCGAGTACGCCGAGAAGCTGCGCCAGGCCCGCGGCGAGGTCTTCAAGCTGCGCGAGGCGCGCGTCAAGCAATGGAATGCCGAGCGCGACGCGGCGCTGGAGGTGGCCCGCAAGGCCGCCGCGCTCAAGGTAAACCAGGCCAAGGCCGCGCTGGACGCCGAGGCCGCGCTGGCAAGACAAGCTATTCAGGCCTCCGCCGGGGATTTGGCTCGCCAGGTTGTGCGAGCCGTTCTGCCCGTGGCCGCCGGGGGCTCCCGTTGAGAAGATTCATGCCTGATTTCTTGCCGCACTCGCGTTTTTTCGCTCCAGTTTTCCAGGCTGTCCTGTTGGCGGCGGTCGTTGTTGGCATCACGGCAATGCCCTTGCGCCTTGCGGCCCAGCAAACGGCCCCGAATCCGGCTTTGGCGGCTCAGCCGGTGCCGGAATCCGCTGCCAGCAAGACGGCCAATCCCGAGGAGGCTAACGCCGAGCAAGCGCAGACCAACGCTTTCCGGCTGGAAGGGCCGCTGGTCAAGTGGACGGCAAAAACCTTCCACCTGAGCCGGGAGAAGACGGCCACAACCTTTGAAATCCTCAACTTTCTAATCGTCGTGCTATTGATCGGCGTTCCTCTGGCCAAGGTAATGCCCAAGCTGCTGCACACGCGCGGCGAGAAGGTGCGCACTGACCTCGATGCAGCCCGCAAGGCGACCGCGCAGGCCAACCTGAGGCTCGGCGCCATTGAAGCCAAGCTCTCCGGCCTGGACGGTGAGATTGCTCAGATTCGCGCCCAGGTGGAAGAGGACAGCAAGCAGGACGAGGCGCGCATCAAGGCCACTTTGGCCGAGGAAAGCACCCGCATCGTGGCCGCCGCCGAGCAGGAGATCGAAGCCTCCGCCGCCCAGGCCCGCCGCTCACTGCGCCACTTTGCCGCTGATCTGGCCATCGACCAGGCCGTCCAGCAACTGACCTTCACGCCGGAGACCGACCGCGCATTGATTGCCGAGTTTCTGGGCGACGCGAAGCTGAGCGAGAGCAAGGGAGGGCAGAAGTAGATGGCAGCCTTTGTTGCGCGTTACGCCCGTGCCTTTGCCGACGTGGTGACCCAGCAGAAGCTGGACACCGCCGCGCTCGACCGGCAGTTCAACGACTTTCTGGCTACCTGGGATGAGAGTGCCGAGTTGCGCGAACTGTTTGTCAATCCGGCCGTTGCCAACCCGCAAAAGGTAGCGGTCCTGGACAAGATGAACGAGCGGCTCGGGCTTTGGCGGGTGCAACGCAACCTGCTGGCGTTGCTCATCAACAATGATCGCATCGGCGAAGTGGGCGAGGTCATTGCGGCCTGGCGCGCGGAGATGCGGGAGCGGCAGGGCATTCGTTCGGTAGAGATTGCGACCGCCCGCGAACTCAGCGAGCAGGACCGCGCCGGGCTGGTAGCCGGCGTAGGCAAGCTGGCCGGCACACAGATTCAGGCCACATTCAAGTTGGACACATCCATCCTCGGCGGAACGGTGGTGCGCATTGGCTCCACAGTGTACGACGGTTCGGTCCGCGGACGGCTGGAGCGGTTGAAAGAAGTTCTCAGTTCTTAGTTCTCAGTTCTCAGTGATGGAGTGACATCGGACAGGAAACGGTAGCAAAGGCAAGCAGTCAGTGAGCAAGTAGTCAGTGAACAGAGTACAGATGTCACGAACAGGCGTAGCCGGACTGAGAACTGAGAACTGAGAACTGAGAACGGGCTACTGACAACTCAAAGGAACCAAATGGCGCAGATCAAGGCAGACGAAATTACGCAACTTCTTCGCGAGCAGATCGCGAACTACGACTCCAAGGTCCAGGTGGACGAAGTCGGGACCATCACCTCGCTGGGGGACGGCATTGCCCGGCTGCACGGGCTGGACAAGGTGATGGCCGGCGAGCTGCTCAGCTTTCCGCACGGCATTGCCGGGCTGGCGCTGAGCCTGGAAGAGGATTCGGTGGGAGCGGTGATTCTGGGCGAGTACACCGAGCTGAGCGAGGGCGACGAGGTCAAACGCACCGGAACGATTTTGAGCGTGCCGGTGGGCGAGGGCATGATCGGCCGCGTGGTGAACGCGCTGGGCCAGCCCATTGACGACAAAGGGCCCATCGCCTCGACGCAATCGCTGCCCATCGAGCGGCTGGCCCCCGGCATCATCGACCGCCAGCCGGTGCGCGAGCCGATGGCGACCGGCCTCAAGGCTATCGACGCGATGATTCCCATTGGGCGCGGCCAGCGCGAGCTGATTATCGGCGACCGCCAGACCGGCAAGACGGCCGTGCTGCTGGACACCATCATCAATAACGCCAAGAACGACCTGATCTGCATCTACTGCGCCGTCGGCCAGAAGCGGTCGTCGATTGCGCAGGTTGTGCAGACGCTGACCGAGGCCGGAGCGATGGGCCACACGGTCGTCGTGGCCGCCTCGGCCTCGGAACCCGCGCCCATGCTCTACATCGCGCCCTACGCGGCCTGCGCCATCGGCGAGTACTTCCGCGACTCGGGCAAGCACGCGCTGGTGATGTATGACGATTTGTCGAAGCACGCGATGGCCTACCGCGAGATTTCGCTGCTGCTGCGCCGTCCGCCGGGCCGCGAAGCCTATCCCGGCGACGTCTTCTATCTGCACTCGCGGCTGCTGGAGCGCTCGTCGAAGATGAGCAAGGAAAAGGGCGGCGGCTCGCTTACCGCGCTGCCGGTGATCGAGACCCAGGCGGGCGACGTTTCGGCCTACATTCCGACCAACGTCATTTCCATCACCGACGGACAGATCTTTTTGGAGACCGATCTCTTCAACTCCGGCGTGCGTCCGGCGGTCAACGTGGGCCTTTCGGTCTCGCGCGTAGGATTTTCAGCGGCCATCAAGGCGGTCAAGCAAGTGGGCGCCACGCTCAAGCTCGATCTGGCGCAGTACCGCGAGCTGGCGGCCTTCGCGCAGTTCGGATCGGACCTTGACCCGCTGACCCAGAAGCAGCTCAACCGCGGCGCGCGCCTGACGGAACTGCTCAAGCAGCCGCAGTTCCAGCCGCTCACCTGGCAGCAGCAGACGGTAATTTTGTTTGCCGGCACGCAGGGCTACCTGGACGATTTCCAGGTCAGCGACATTCGCGCCTTCGAGGTTGGCCTCTACAAGTACTTCGAGAACGCGCAGACGGTGCTGATGGAAGACCTGACCAAGAAGAAGGCGCTTGACGACGATCTGCGCGCCAAGCTGAACGCGGCGATGAAGGAGTACGCTGCCAATTTCAAGGCGGAACTTGAGGCAGCGGCAAAAGCGTAAACGACTGAGAACTGACAATGGCAAACGTACTCGATCTACGGCGTCGCATCCGCAGCGTGAAGAACACGCGGCAGATCACCAAGGCCATGAAGATGGTGGCGGCGGCCAAGCTGCGCCGCGCGCAGGAGCGGGCGCTCACGGCGCGTCCCTACGCCAAGATGATCACCAGCGTGCTGGAATCGCTGACCCGCCGCATCGATCTGTATGACGAGGCCACCGGCAACCTGCGCCATCCGCTCTTTGCCACGCGCCCGGAAAAGCGGATTCTGCTGATTGTGATCAGCGGCGACAAGGGCTTCGCCGGGGCCTTCAACGCCAACATCCTCAAGACGGCCTTTCAGTTCATCGCCGGCAACACGGACAAAGAGATTGACGTGGAGGCAGTGGGCCGCAAGGCGCGCGACCTGATGCGGCGGCGCTATCCGGTGGCCGTTTACAGCGAGCAGACCGATGCGAATGGCGTCGTTACAAAGATTCGTGAGCGCAAAGGCTCCGTCGAGGTTACCGGCGACCATCCGGGAATGCTGTTGAAACTGGAACAAAGCCGGGTCTTCGAGCTGGCGCAGAACATCATCGCCCGCTATATTCACGAGGAGATCGACGCCGCCTACATCGTTTACAACGAATTCAAGTCGGTAATCGCGCAGCGGCTGGTAGTGGAGAAGCTGCTGCCGCTGATGAAGATCGGCATTCCGCAGATCGCCGGCGCGGTCGAGCCGAGCGCGGAAGAAAAAGAGCGTGCGGCCGAGGCCGCTCTCAGCGCGGGCATCGAGATCGAGCCGGTCGATACCGCCGAGGCCGACGAGGAAGCCAAGAAGTTCGGCACCGCGCAGGTGGACTACATCTACGAGCAGCCTTCGGAAGAATTGTTTGCGGGGCTGATTCCGCAGTACATTTCGTCGATGCTCTATCACGCGATGACGGAGTCGGTGGCCGCGGAGAATGCGGCGCGCATGACGGCCATGGATTCGGCAACCAACAACGCCTCGGATATGATCGACGCGCTAACGCTGCACATGAATCGCGTGCGTCAGGCGGCCATCACCAAGGAGATCATTGAAATTGTGAGCGGCGCGGCGGCGCAATGAGGATTTATAGATGAAAGTCCGTGAGCTTTTGCAAATTGAACTTTGGAGAAAAGAGACATCACGGAAGGTACTCAGAAGGATTTGGCGTGTCCTGAAGCCAGTTGCGATTGCTCTTGGTTTGCTTCTAGTGCTGCTATTTGTGTCCTATGAGGTTGAAATACATTGGCTGACGAGCGGCGAAAGGCAGGCTGGAAAGGTCGCTCTAGCGCAGGTGGAGAAGCTGGAAACGCTGAGTTACTGCAGATGTGAGCAGTTCGCGGTCGCGAACAAGGAAGCAACGAATGCGGTCCAAAATGTGCGGAGCAAGGCTTGGACACTCCGCGATCGCGGACTGGTTGAATGGTTGGAACTTTATCGCTGGCAGGTCGAGACCGAGAACGTGCGCGACATGCGAGAAGCTGAGAATGTTGAATTAGTTGCACGAAGGCACCTACAACTTCACATGGACCCGCAGTTTGAGGGGAAGCACCGGGAATTGCAGAACGAGACATTTCGCCAGATTCGCGGTATTTTGCATCAGTTATTGGATTAACAGTTCAAGTTTTTAAGAAGGCAAAAAATGGCAGAGAATATCGGCAAGGTCATCAAGGTCTCGGGTCCCGCGGTGGACGTGCAGTTTGAAGAAGCGACGATGCCGCCCATCTATCAGGCGCTGCGCGTCACCAGCGAGGGCTTCACCGTGCCGAAGCCCATCAGCGTGATCCTCGAAGTCCAGCAGCATCTGGGCGAGGGGCGCGTCAGAACCGTGGCGATGGAAGCCACCGACGGCATGGTGCGCGGCATGAAGGCTCGTGATCTCGGTGGCCCCATCAGCATGCCGGTGGGCAAGCAGACGCTGGGTCGCGTTATCAACGTAATCGGCGACCCGGTGGATGAGCTCGGCCCCATCGGCGAAACCTCGCGCATGCCCATTCACCGCCCCGCGCCGCTCTTCGACGAGCAGGTCACGCACGAGGAGATGTTCGAGACCGGCATCAAGGTCATCGACCTGATTCAACCCTTCCTCAAGGGCGGCAAGATCGGCCTCTTCGGCGGCGCCGGCGTGGGTAAGACCGTCGTCATCATGGAACTGATCAACAACGTGGCCAAGAACCACGGCGGCTACTCGGTCTTCGGCGGCGTGGGCGAGCGCACCCGCGAGGGCAACGACCTGTGGCTGGAGATGAGCGAGTCGGGCGTCATCAAGCCGGGCGACTGGGCCAACTCCAAGTGCGCGCTGGTCTACGGGCAGATGACCGAGCCACCCGGAGCGCGCCTGCGCGTGGCGCTGAGCGCGCTGACCGTCGCCGAGTACTTCCGCGACGTGGAGGGCTCGGACACGCTGCTCTTCATCGACAACATCTTCCGCTTTACACAGGCCGGCTCTGAGGTTTCCACGCTTCTGGGCCGCATGCCCTCGGCCGTCGGCTACCAGCCCAACCTGGCCACCGAGATGGGCGAGCTGCAGGAGCGCATTACTTCGACGAGCAAAGGCTCGGTCACCTCGGTTCAGGCTGTCTATGTGCCCGCCGACGATTTGACCGATCCGGCGCCGGCGACGACCTTCGCCCACCTGGACGCGACCACCGTGCTGAGCCGGCCGCTGTCGGAGTTGGGCATCTATCCCGCCGTCGATCCGCTGGCCTCGACCTCGCGCATCCTCAGCGCGCGCATCGTCGGCCAGGATCATTACGACGTGGCCCAGGGCGTGAAGAAGATTCTGCAACGCTACAAGGATCTGCAGGACATCATCGCCATTCTGGGCATCGACGAGCTTTCCGAGGAAGACAAGCTCACCGTGGCTCGCGCCCGCAAGGTGCAAAAATTCCTCTCGCAGCCCTTCCACGTGGCCGAGCAGTTTACCGGCATTCCGGGAGCGTACGTGAAGGTGGCCGACACGGTGCGCAGCTTCAAGGAGATCATATCGGGCAAGTACGACGACATTCCCGAGCAGGCCTTCTACATGAAGGGCGCGATTGAAGAAGTGCTGGAGACCGCCGAGAAGCTGAAGGCGACGGTGTAAAGCAGTTCTCAGTTGTCAGTTCTCAGTTAAAACCGATGTTGCTACACCGTGCCTTGACTGAGAACTGGCGAGAGAAAGGAGCCCATGGCTGACGAAACCAACCAACTCCGCGTGCGGCTGGTCACGCCCGAGCGCATCTTCTACGACCATGCGGCGGCCGCGGTCGAGCTGCCGGCAAAGAACGGATACTTCGAGGTGCTCTATGGCCACGCGCCGCTGGTGGCCGAGCTAGGCGCCGGAGACGTGATCATCCACACCGGAGCGGACCTTACCTCCGGAGGCCCGGAGAGCGTACTGCGCTACAACGTCAGTTGGGGCTTTGCCGAGGTGCTGGGCGACCGCGTAACCATCCTGGCCAGTGACGCCCTCAAGCCTGAGGAGATCGACGTGCCCCGCGCCAACGAGCAACTGGCGCGCGGCCACAAGGAGTGGAACGTGGCTGGCGACAGTGAAGCGGCCTACGTCGAGGCCCTGCGCGTGATCCACGAGGCCGAAGCCAAGATCGCCTCCGCAGCGGAGAAGCACTGAAACCCATTCACCGATTGCAGTTTCAATCGGAAAGGCCCCGCTGCATTAGCGGGGCCTTTCTCGTTGGGACACCCGGCGAGGCGCACCCTATTCCGTCACCGTCGCGCCGTAGTTTGTGGGTTGCGGCACGGTGCCGCGAAGCTGCTCGATGAAAAGCTGAACCTGGTTCACAACCAGAGCCTTGCGGTCGGCGTGCACCTCGTGCGTCGCACCTTTGGCGATGATTCTGAGGCTGCGCGTGGAAAGCTGCTTCTGCTCTTCCTGCATCTGGGCTTCAAGCGGTTCAGTCTTGCGTGCCTGCGGTGGCTCGTTGGGATATGCGCCCGTGGCCGGATCGTGCGAGATGATCAACAATGGCAAGGCGCCGAATGGCCCGCTATGCAGGGTCTCGGCGCTGGAAGCATCGAAATTTTTGTACTCCTTCAGGAGCGCATCAAAATGACTGCGGCATGAATCTTCACTTGCCGCTTTGGCTGCGCCAGGCTCCCAGCCGGCGGGCGGCTTGCACAATCCAATCCAGCGAGGAATGCCCGCGCTGTAAGCCAGACGAGCAATGTGGATGATCAGATCCATGTGCGAATCGTCTTGCGGACCGATAACTGCCGCGACGCGCTTCATCTGATCGGGCGTCGAGCTATCCAGAAGGATGAGTCCTTGCACATTGGCCGGATAATGCGTCAAGTAATCCCGCAGGTAAATTCCGCCCCAGGAGTGGGAGAGCAACACAATCGGGCCGGTAATATTGGCCTGTGCCAGCAGCTCATGCAGGTTGGCGGCGACGTGGTCGGCGTCGCCTGGACCCGGCTGCGGCTCGCTCCAGCCCAGCCCGGCGCGGTCATAGGAGCAGACGCGCGTGATCTTCGCTAGATCCGGCTGAAAGTTGCCCCAGCCCAACACGGGCGTCGAAACGCCCCAGCCTGCTTCGAGCACAATGGTGGGCGAGCCGCTGCCGGTGCAGTAAAGATGCATCTTGTGGCCGTTCACCATGTAAAAAGCGCCCGGAGCCGGATGGGTTGCCCAGAAAATCTGTGCGACAATCGCGTTGTACGCGCTGCTCAGGGCCAGGGTCGCCGCAACCAGAACGACGATGGAGAGTACGATGCGCTCGGCCACCTTCCTCCACATCCGGAAGGGCTTGGTGGAAAGCAAAATCATGCGGCGGATGCTCAGCCACACAAGCAGAATTCCAGCCAGGAATAGAATGGCCGGCATGACAAGATAATCGAAGATCATCTCAACCTCTTGCTTTCCGTGCGCGACGTATTGTGGAGCCCATTGCGCATACTGGAATCATCATACGTCTGAGATCGAATCCAAGATGCGGTCAGGCAAAAAGAAAATCCGAATATCTCCGGAGATTCTGTTCTAGCTCCATGTGCGGATACCGATCACGCCGAAATAGGTAAGGTACACCACCCCGATCAGCAGTGCAGCTGTAACTGCGATCGAATACCAGCGGACGTAGCGGCGTATCTCCTGATTTCGCGCGCGCCATAAAGTAACTGCGCCGGCCAGCGAGGCCGCGGCAAATAGCAGCGTGGTGATAGTTAGGCCAAAGGAATAGAAGGTCACGTTTCCCAGGCGCGCGATTGCGTCACTGCCTGAGAGAATGACGAGGCCGACAAACGCCAGCAGGCTCAGAACGGCAATCAGCGGCCAGATGCGCATCATGCGCTCGGCTGGGCGGCGGCGGCGCTTGATAAGTCCGCCAAAGATCCAGAAGGGCGCATAGAGGAGGATGGAGACCAAGGCAAGCAGAAACCATACCGTCAGCACGATGCGGCTCCACGCCAGCCATGCGGGGATGTGCTTGTAAGTTGTTCCGATATAGATGAACCGTCCATCGGCGTTAGGCGCTAGCAGCGCAGCTGTGGCAATCGGTTCGGCCGGACCCTTGTCTGGTTTGTAGCGAAATTGCAGGCCGCTGACCGGGATAAAAGTTTGCTTCGCTGGCCCCAAGGGCGAAAACTGCAACACTCCGTCCTTGAAGCTCAAATGCTGCAGGGCCAATGGCGCGATGAATTCCTGCATCTTCATGCGTATCGCAACGGCCTCATACCAGCCAGTCCACTCTTGTGCATTGGAGGGTAGCTGCCCGGCGGCGGGCACAGCCGGCTTAGTGAGGTTCCGCGTGATGTAGGCGCGAATCGCATCGCCGATCTTGCCGAAGGCATCGCCATTGCCGGAGTTAATACTGTAGAAGTAGCCAACGTTATATTCCGGCAGATAGGACATTTCTGTCAGCCCGCCGTCAACGCCTCCATTGTGCCCGTGATAGACGAAGCCATCGTGAACACTGGTGTAGTTGCTCAGGCCGTAGCCGGCCTTCAAACCCGCTTGCGCCTCCCAGGTTCGAGTCGGCGTTTCCATGCGGTCAATCGAGGCGGAGGGAATCACCTGCGCGCCGCCTGCCGCGCCGCGATTGAGATAGAACTGCACATACGCGGCCATGTCTTGGGCCGAGGCATTGATAGCTCCGGCGGGACGCTCGATGATATTCCAGTAAGGGTACGGAGTTTTTCCATCGCCGTGATAGAGCGTGGTCAACTGCGGCGATGGCTGCTCGAAGTAAGTGGCCGTCTTCATGCCGATGGGCAGAAAGAAATTCTGAGTTACATAATCCTCGAAGCGCTGCCCGGTGATCTTTTCAACGATATATGCGGCGACCGGAGGGCCGGAGTTGCAATAGGACATGCGCGTTCCCGGCCGCCAGCGGGAGGCGCGCGAGTGATGGTCATAATCGAGGCCTTCGCGCAGAGTCATGCCTTTGGCGTTCTTGGCGTACTCGCGCATATGCAGATCATCCCATCCGGTGGTATGTTCCAGCAGGTCCACGACGCGCACCGGGTCGGTTGCCTCCCAGCGATTCTCAAACCAGATCTCGGGCACGAGTTTGTGCACCGGGTCCAGGAGCGATAGTTTGCCTTCATTCACCAGCTTGAGAATGGAGAGCGAGGCAAAAGCCTTGGAGGTGGAACCGATGCGAAAGAGCGTCTCATCGGTCGTGGCGTGATTGGTCGCCACGTCCGATTTGCCCAAGCCGGCAACCCATTCGGGACCGTCGCGATGCACGATGGCGACGGAGACTCCGGGCGTATGCGTGTCGCTGAGAATCTTCTCTAACTGCTGCTTCAGCTCTGCAATCGACTGCGCGGGCTTGGGTGTTTCTTCTTTCCTGGCCTGGGCAAAACAGGCTGTTGCCGCCAGCGCGATCAGCGCCAGTGTTCCTGCGATGCGATTCATCCTCGTTCTCCCTGCTCGCGTGGAAGACCGTCATCGATCTCGCCGCGCCTTTCCAGTTGTTTGTAAATCACCAGCGAATATACCACTGGCGCAAGGGCTCCAACCAGCGTAGCCAGGATTGCCGAAAGAAAGAGGCCAAGAATCGAAAATATCAACCCAACCAGGCCGCCCGCCACGAAGGTTTTAGCTGCAAAGCGATGCGTGGCATTCCAGACGCGCTCACTGGCCAGCGTCCACGGCGTTCTGACTCCAAGATAGAAGTTCCGGCGCAGCTTTCCCATCACGTTGCCGAAGAGGGCGATGAAGACGCAGACTCCGCTAAGCATTGCCCGGCCCAGATCAATCGAGCGCCCGCAGTCCGACCATAACATCACGGCATACAAATAGGCCATGATGCCAAAGAACAGCAGCATCACCCGATGATAGGTTGACCAGAAGCCGTCGATCTCGAAGCGCTTGGGCGAAAGCCAGGGAAACAGCCAGGTCATCAGCATCACTCCGGCCATGAAGCCGGGGCCGATGAGATAGAGCACCCAGGCGGGCCCGAAGTGGTCCGGCTCCATGTGATAATTCCAGTGATATGGAACCCTGGCCGGAAAATGTGGATACAGAAGTGCCGTGGCCACCAGCGCCGCCGCTATAAGTAGTATTTCGAAGAAAAAAACCTTGCGTGTCATTGTCTTTTCGCTCCTTTCTTGTTGCTGTCGCTGATCAGGCCCATGGCCCATGCCATCAGGTCCTCGACCACGGTGGTATTCAGCCCATACCAGATCTGCTGGCCCTCGCGGCGGCTGGTAATCAGGTCGGCTTCCTTCAGCACGGTGAAGTGATGCGACATGGAGGGCTTGGTCATGTCGAATCTTTCCGCCAGGTCTCCGGCGGTCATCTCGCCGCGGCGCAGAAGGGCAAGAATCTCCCGCCGGGTGGGGTCGGCCAGTGCTTTGAATGCTTCGTTGCTGCTCATAATGTGATTAGATCGTCTCCTAATTAGACATTTATCTAAACATAATCCGGAGAGGATTTCTTGTCAAGCGAAAATCGCAGATTATTTTTTGTGGGGGTTCCACAGCCCGGTTGCGCACCGCCTCACCTGGATGTATCTTCGTGTTTGCGCAGGGAAGAAGGAGAATCGATGGATTTTCGCAATGTGTTGGACTATGTGATGGCTCTGACGGCAGGTTTGGCGCTGGGATGGGCGGGAACGCTGGCAGGGCAATCGCTGCCGCCTACACACGTGGACGATTTCACGGGCCGGCCGCGGGTGATCGTCCTCAGCGACATCGGCAACGAGCCGGACGACCAGATGTCGCTGGTGCGGCTGCTGATCTACTCGAATGAACTGGAGATCGAAGGGCTGATCGCCTCGACCTCGACCTGGCAGAAGACGGCCATCCACCCGGAAACCATGCGCATGTTGATCGAGGCTTACGGGCAGGCGCGGCCCAATCTGCTTCTGAATGCACAGGGCTGGCCGGAGACAGCGGAGTTACTCGGCCGGGTCTACGCCGGACAGCCGGGCTACGGCATGGCGGCTACGGGCGAGGGCAAGGCGTCGGAGGGCGCAAAGGCGATTGTGCGCGCATTGGAGCGCGAAGACAGCCGGCCGCTCTGGGTCTGCATATGGGGCGGGGCGAATACGCTGGCCCAGGCGCTCATGGAGTTGCGGGCAGGCAAGCCGTCAGAGGAGGTTGCCCGGCTGGTCGGCAAGCTGCGGGTCTATTCGATCTCCGACCAGGATGATGCCGGTCCGTGGATGCGGCGGGAGTTTCCCGGCCTGCTTTATATCGTGATGCCCTCAACCCAGGATGGGAACGAATACTACTTTGCCACCTGGATGGGGATCAGCAGCGACGCCTACTACAGCAAGGACGCGGGGGCCGACCCGAGACCAGTGACCAACGCGTGGCTGGACGAGAACATCCGCTCGAAGGGGCCGCTGGGCAAGGTCTATCCGCGCGTGGCGTACATCATGGAGGGGGACACGCCATCGTTTCTAGGGAACCTCTGAAAAACTCTTTGATCCTTATGGCCTTTGAGTGAAGCTATATTCAGAGGTGGATCACGAATGCAACAACTTACTTTGGCTCGGCAGGCGGAGTTTCAACGCTAC
>JBKQLG010000306.1:0-5446 GCA_052147235.1 Occallatibacter sp. | reverse complement strand
ACTACAAAATCACGCACCTGCGCAGAGGCTCCCTAGAGCGGCGGCAGGCGGGGAGAGCCGGTGTCGGAAGAACATAACTCGGCAGTCGAGCCATACGATGAAGGCCTCATTGCGAGGGCGCTTGTGGCCGAAATCTGCCCGGAGCTTGCGCTTGCACCTCTCGTTCCGGCTGAACTCCATCGCTATCTTGGCTATCCAAGGGAGGGGTCCCCCGCGCCGCCCATGGCGGAACAGATTGCCCAGGTTGTGGCGGAGGCCCAGTTATGCCTGCATCCGCGCGGCGCCTACGCTGTCTACCCGGTCTCCAGCCGGACGGCGCATTCGTTGAAACTCGGTGACTCTACGATCTCCGGCAGTATCGGAGAATACCTCAAAGATGCGGACCGCGTGGCTGTCTTTGCCGTGACCGTGGGCGAGGAGATTTCTCTTCTTTCCGAATCCGCGGCGAAGAGCGGCGACGCATTCTCGGCGTTGGTGATGGATGCAGCCGGCTCCTGGGCGGCGGAGGCCGCGGCGGACGCGCTGATGCTGAGTGTCCGCCGTCATCTGCGCGACGAAGAAGAGCTGACCCTGCGCTACAGCCCCGGCTATTGCGGCATGGAGATTAGCCAGCAGCGCAAACTCTTCCAGCTCGTGCCGTCTGACGCCGTGGGAGTGAGACTGTTGCCGTCGATGCTGATGCATCCGTTGAAATCGATCTCCGGACTGGTCGGCCTGGCACCCAGGGAAGCGGTCAGCTCGTACTATTCACCGTGCGACCTCTGTCCGCGAACGGGGTGTTATATGCGGCGATGAAGGCCGCTACAGTTAGTGCGACAGAAGCCTTTTCGCCTCTCTGTTGCGGCTGCTGAAGATATTGAAAGGTTTGGAGGCGCGGGCCGGGATCGAACCGGCGCATAAAGGTTTTGCAGACCTCTCCCTTACCACTTGGGTACCGCGCCTTGGCAGGGCTGCCTCAAAAAACGTGCGGATCGATCCATGCCGCCGTAGCCAATCCGGTAGTGACCGGAGGGCGAAATGGAGCGGGAGACGAGATTTGAACTCGCGACCCTTGCCTTGGCAAGGCAATGCTCTACCACTGAGCTACTCCCGCTTAGTGCAAGATTGAGTATACCGGGGGTGCCTAAATCCGGTCAAACCGCGAGCGCCGCGGCGAGGCCGCCTAGGAGCGCGTACCTTTCTCCTCGCGCACAATCTCCCCATCGCGCATATGCAGAATGCGGCCGGCAATCGAGGCCGCCTCGGGATTGTGGGTAATCATCAGCGTCGTCTGCCCCAGCTCGCGATTCGAGCGCAGCAGCATCTGTAACACCGCGTCCGAGCTTTTGGTGTCCAGGTTGCCGGTAGGCTCGTCGGCCAGCACAATCGCCGGCCGGCAAATCAGCGCCCGCGCAATCGCCACGCGCTGCTGCTCGCCGCCGCTCAGCTCGCTCGGTCGATGCTCAAGCCGTCCCTGGATCGACAGCAGATCGCACAGGTGGTCAAGATACTTGCGGTCCAGCGGCTGTCCATCTTTCCCTTTGGCGCGCCCGCTCACCGAATAGGCAATCTCGATGTTGCCCATCGCCGAGAGCGTCGGTAGCAGGTTGAATTTCTGGAAGACGAAGCCGATGCGGTGCTTGCGCAGCCGTGTGCGCTCGCCATCCGAGAGCGAGGCAAAGTCGATCCCGTCGATCACCACACGGCCTTCGGTGGCCTGCGTCAGCCCGCCCAGCAGGTAAAAGAGCGTGGACTTGCCCGAACCCGAGGGGCCGACAATAGCGACAAACTCCCCGCGCTCGACGGCCAGCGAAACCGAGCGCACCGCTGTGACCGGGACTCGGCCCGCCGCATAAACCTTGGTCAGCTTTTCGGCGAGAATGATGGGCGAAGACTCTTCGGGTTGCACAGTTGCTATTGTAAATGCCGCCCGCGTCACCTGCGGTGGGGCAGCCGCTCGCTACTCGCTCGCTTGAGGTTCGTGGAATCCCATCCTGACGCCGACGGAGAAGAACTGGCTGGAATCCGACAGAATTCTGGCAAAGGTTTATGCGGACAAAGGCTATGAGCCCAAAAAGCTGCGCGATCCGCACTTCGATTTACTTCCCGCCCTGAATCTGCACCAGCGCCGGCGTATCAGCCCCCACCCCACCCGGCGAAACCGTCCGCGTCTGCGGCGCTCTCCAATGGTCGATGTAGCTGATCCGGTGCACGCAGCCGATGGTGCAATTCGGCGCGCAACTCTTCGCCGTCAAAAACTCCCGCTTCACGTCCGCCGTGGTGTACTCGGCCAGCGGCACGCCCGGATACCCGCGCTGTTGCGAGCAGTAGTGCACCAGCCCGTCCTCGCAGATGTACAGATAGCGCGACCCCGCACGGCAGCGCCAGTCGTTCGGCCGCCCCTGCGCAATCGCCTCCTGAAACTTGTCGAAGCGCGAGTAGTTGGTCTTCCGCCGGTTCGTCATCGCGAAGTAGACCTTGGCCTCCTCCGGCAGCAGCGGCTTCAGTTGCCCGCTGCCGTCGTGGATAATCCCAATCGTCGATTCAAAGCCCAGCTCCAGCGCCCGCCGCCCGATCACCAGCGCGTCGTTGGGATTCTTAAAGCCCCCGCCCACCACTGAGTTGATATTCACATGGAATTCGGCGTACTGCGATAGCATCACCAGCTTCTTGTCCAGCACCTTGAGGCTCTTCTTCGAGACCTCGTCCGGCTTCAGGTTGTCGATGGAGATCTGCATATGGTCGAGGCCGGCGCGGTTCAGCCGCTCAATCCTGTCAACATTCAGCAGATAGCCGTTGGTAATCATCCCGGCAATCGCCCCGGTCTGCCGCATCCGCCGGATAATCTCATCTAAATCGGGATGCGTCAGCGGCTCGCCGCCACTGATGCCGATCATCGCCGTCCCCAGCCGTCCCAGGTGGTCGATGCGCCGCAGCATCTCGTCCAGCGGCACCGGCTCCGACACCTTGTCGTACTCGTTGCAATAGTCGCAGCTGAGGTTGCAAAACCGCGCCGGAATAATCTGCGCCAACACCGGATGCGAGGTATCCGCCAGCGCGCTCGCCACCATCCGCAGCTCGCGCACCTTCCGCGCCGCCGCAATCGCGCGCCCGCGCACCGTCGATCTCCGGGGAATCGCCATCTCTTTCATTGAATCACATTGTGGTGTGCCCCATCCTTCGCGCGTTTTGCGAAGGGTGGAATCGTAGAGCACCCACCCCCGGCGTGGTTCCTCATCACCGTATGCCACATGCCTTGTTTTTGAAATCCAAATTGCGCGCGCCCGCCGTTCTCCCGGAGGGAGAGAATGAAATTAGCCCCGGGTGAAACCCGGGGTAATCGAACACCCGCAACCCCGCCGTCCCGTAGGGCCGGCGTGAATCATCCCCACACATACCGCGGATCGTAATCAATCCCATGCTGCTTCAAAATGGCCAAAAACTCCGCCTGGAAATCGCGCTTTCTATGGTGCTCCTGCTGTCCGGCGATATACGCCACTGTGGCATCCACCTGAGAACATCCAATCGTGAACGCCCCGTAACCCAACTGCCATTCAAAACCTGTCAGCCCGCAGCTTTCGTGCAACCATAGCGACGATCCACCCTTGATCTTCCGCATCGCAGCGGCGATTGCCAGAGACGACGGCAGCGAGAGCAGAATATGGGCGTGGTCTTCCGTCCCACCCACCGCGAGGGCCTTCATCTCGTTTTCCCGCGCTATTCCTCCCATGTACGCCCACAGCCGCTCCTGAAGCTCGGGCGCGATGGCTTTCCGGCGCTCTTTGGTGAAGAAAACACAATGAAACAGCGAGGAACAATACGTGTGCGCCATAGTGAATTGCCTCCTATTGAGACCATACGCAGGTATCATACCGCCCCTACAGGGCGGTACATTCCAGCTTCAACACATTCCCAGGGTTTTACCCTGGGCTATTTTCAATCCGCCCTACGGGAGGAATTGCCGGTTACCCAACGTCCAGCCTTTGGAACCTGGGACTAACCTATCTCCGCGCCTCAATCCACCCATCCGCCTCCAACAGGTTGCTCAGAATATCATTGATCCGGCCCAGGTGCCCTTCGCCTTTGGAGCGCAGCCATTCGTGCATCTGTGGATCAAGCCAGACGCCTATCGCAACACCGTTCTCCCGGAGGGAGAAAATGAAAATAGCCCCGGGTGAAACCCGGGGTAATCGAACACCCATAACCCCGCCGTCCCGTAGGGCCGGCGTGAATCTATTCTGATTCCATCTTCCAAATACCCTGTTGCCGAGCAACTTTCCTCCCCATCCCGTGTCTAACACCTCAGGAATGATGAATAAACCCATGCGCAAACTGACACTTCTCCCGCTCGCGGCGCTTTTTGCCGCCCTGATCGCCTCAGCCCCAGCCGCCCGCGCCCAGTCCGCGAGCTTCATCGTCAGCCAGCACGGCAAGCCCGTCGGCACTGCCAGCTTTCGCTTCACCGCAACCCTCCACGGCTACGCCTCCACCTCGCTGGTCAGCGTCAAAATGCAGGGCCTCAACTACTCCCTCTCCAAAACCGAGCACCTCTCGGCCGCCAACCGCCTCCGCCACGTGCAGTTGAGCGCCATCGTCAACGGCTCGGCCGCCAACGTGACCGCCGATCCGGACCCAAAATCGCAGCCGGCCCAGACCCTGCTGACCACCTCCGCCAACGGCCGCATCACCACTACCCGTCTGGCCACGCACCCCGCCGCCGTCTTCCTGCCAGACTTCGATCCCGGCGCCTATGAAACCCTTCTCGCCCTCGGCGTCGCCCGCAACAGCCGCGACCTCTGGGCCATCATCCCCAAGAAGGCCGGCGCCGTCAAGCCCATCCAGTTAGCCACCTACGCAGACGAGCAGGGCACGCTCGACGGCCAGCCCATCGTCGTCCATCACCTCATCGCCACCATCGCCGGCGCCCCGACCGACCTATTCAGCGGCCCGGAAAACCAGCTCCTCCAGGCCGAACTCCCCCAGCAAGGCTTTGCCCTGGTCCGCAATGGCTTCGTCCTCACCCCGCCCGCCAAGCCCGGCGCGCCGCCCGCTCTGCAAACTAACTAGATGACTCCCAGCCTCGCAATTTTTATGGATTGTGTAAGGAATGGGATTATTCGCTCACGAGCGTCTGTGCTACTATGAGTTCCAAACGCAAAAAAGCCATGCCGTAATGGCATGGCTTTTTTGTCTTGAAGATCATTGCCGGCAATCACCTAATCTCCCACACAGTCACCCGTGCAGTACCATCGGCCCAGCGAGGCTTAACTTCCGTGTTCGGGATGGGAACGGGTGATCCCTCGCAGTATGGTCACCGGCAAGTCGACAGAGGCGAAAACCGCAGATCCTTCGCGCCATGCGCTCAGGATTTCGGCTGAAGGCCCGCGGCGCTTTCGCGTCTCACGCCTTCAAACCGCCTCAACTTGGATGGCGCTTGGCGGGTGGTTCCCCGCAGCAGGTCGCGACG
>JBKQLG010000305.1:0-8963 GCA_052147235.1 Occallatibacter sp. | reverse complement strand
TCGGCTCCTGAATCGCGGCCAGCTTCAAGCCCTCAATGGGGCCGTCGTCGTTACCGGTGATCGTGCCCCCGTACTCGAAGCTCCAATGCGCTGCCTGGCCCGGAACAAAGGGCGTGGCCGGAGTGATACGGACGCCGCCGTCCGGCGAGCGCTCGCCGGTGAGGACGGTGCCCGCCTCATCGGAAATATTCGTGATTTTGAGCGCCGGATGAAATCCAAAGCTTACCGCATCGGAGTTCTCCGGCGCGGTAAAGGTGACCACTGCTTTGGCCGCCAGATGGTGCGTGGCCGGATCGATCTCAGCGTCAATGACATAGCCGGAGATGGAGAGCGCGGGGCGCTCGGGGCTCTGGGCGGTGAGCGGCGCGGCCAACAGCAGAGCGCAGGCCAGGGTGGACGCTATCGATGTAATCCTCATTCGTGCACGCATCGCAGACCTAATCGTAGCCATAGACATGCTGTTTTGCCTCTTGATTTCAACCTTGAATATGGTGCCCCAGGTCTGGATTCTCAGACCTGGGAGTCCATGGAACCCAGTACCTCCAGCTTGGGTGCCCCACCCTCGCCGCGTTTTTGCTGCTTGGGTGGGAAACCAATACCCCTCCGTACCCCATCCTTCGCGTTTTTTGCGAAGTGTGGGGTACCACGAACCTCAATCCACGAGCCGCATCGTCTCCAGCGTAACCTCCGCCACCCGGTCTATCGCGCCACCCGGAGTCGGCTTGCCCAGCAATCCACGCACCTGCGCCAGCTCCTCCATCATGGACTGGCGCGGGGGGCCATCGGGTAGCAGCCACTCAATCTCTTGGACGATATTTTCCGCCTTGAAGTCACTCTGGATCAGCTCCGGCACAATTCGCTTGCCGGCGATCAGGTTGGCCATGGCCACGTGCGGCACCTTCACCACCCGCCTGGCAATCGCGTAGGTCAGCGCCGAAACACGGTAGACCACCACAAAGGGATTGCCGATCAGCGCCGCTTCGACGGTAGCCGTCCCGCTCGCGACGACCGAGGCGCGGGCGTGAAAGAGCGTGGCGCGGGCATCGTTGACGAGGCTGATTTGCAGGTCTTCGCCATGTTTCTGAACAAGGCGCAGCACATCCTCCCGCTGCGCGTCATTCAGCGTCGGGGCGAGAGGAATAACGAATTCCAGGCCGTGAGAGAGCTCCTGCGCTGCCCTCAGTATCGTCGGCAAGTGGTCGCGGATCTCCCTGGGACGGCTTCCGGGGAGCAGGCCGACCCATGTATTCGCTGGGTCCAATCCATTCTCGGCGGCAAACTGCTCGCGGCTAACCGACTGCGCCGGCTGATCGGCCAGCGGGTGGCCGACAAACTCCGCCTCCACGCCGCGCTCGCGATAGAATGCCTCCTCGAAGGGGAAGATCACCAGCATCTTGTCGATGTACTTTTGCACCAATCGGATGCGCTTTTTCTTCCACGCCCACAACTGCGGGCTGACAAAGTAAATCACCGGCACGCCCAGCCGGTGCAGCTCCTCGGCCAAACGGAAGTGAATCTCCGGGAAGTCGATCAGCACGGCCACCGAGGGCCGGTGGTCGCGGATGGACGTTTTGAGCTTGCGGTACTCGCGCCAGATGCGCGGCAGGTGGCGGATCACCTCAGTCAGCCCCATCACGGCCATATCTTCGGCGCGGACAGCGCACTCCAGGCCGGCGGCAGCCATGCGCTCGCCACCCATGCCGAAGAAGCTGGCCGCTTGGGCGGAGGTCATGAGCCGCTGCTGGAGAGCGGAGATCAGCAGCGCTCCATAGTGTTCGCCGCTGGCCTCGCCTGCCGAAATGAAGATCGTGGGGGGCATTCTGATTGTTTGCGCCGCAACTCCCGCGCTGGCACCATCATAACGGGTTCCACGAATCCCAGGCCCGTAAATCATGACCAAGGACACGCGCAGGAGACCCACTGCAGGTGGTCATCGTGCGCTTTACAACGGCTTATCATCCAAATCAAATATCGATAGGACCGGCGGCATATTTCTTGTATTCCGTCATGGCTTCACCCCACATGGGTGAGAAAATGGCGAACGATCCCTACCGCCCCTTCTTCGCCGGCTTGGCGGACTTGGGCTGGGATTCGGGCAGGTGGCTGACGGGGATGGGGCCGAGGTCAGGGCCGATGCGACGGGCGCGTGTGTCGTCCATCTCATAGGTAATCGTCCGTGGCGAGGCTGGGCGGGTGATGCCGGTCGCCGGATCGGCGGTCAGGTTGTTGCCGCTGGCGATCTGGAAGCTGAAGGTGGGCGCTTTGCCGCCGGCGGCTGGCGTGACTCGCACCGGCAGATAGCCCTGAATGGGATGCAGCCGGAAGGCCGTCTCGTAACGATGATGGCGAACGCTCCAGGTGAAGACGCGCACCTGATCAAAATCAAAGGGCAGACCGGCCAGGGGCGGGCTGAGCACGGTCACATACTGCGGAACCAGATGGTCCGAAGTCGTAGCCTCGGCGTCGAAGACCTTGTTGAAGACGTAGGCGCCTACGTAGCGCTGGCCCTCTGCATATGTGGCAATCTCGTCGGGCACATCCACATCCAGGCGGCCGGCCAGTAGCCACCCGGCGTGGCCCTGGGCGTCGCGCACCAGCCACCAGTCTTCCAGCGGCGGCGGCTCTGTGGCTGGCAGGCTGGGTACGTGCGCAGCCGCCGGAGCGGCCGGCTTGAAGGCTGAAGTATGAGACTTAGTGGTGTCCGGTAGTTTCTGCGTCAGCGGCTTGGGAGCCTGTCCTGCGCCGGGGACAGCCTTGGGGACCGAGGCGCGAGCCAGTAGCTGGACCTTGGCGTTGGCTTCCAGCAAATAAAAACGCTCCGCGTCGCGGCCGGGCTTCAGGTGCAGGTAGATGTCGTCGCGCAGAACACCGGTGGCCACTACCGGATCGTCCTGGTGTTCAAGCCTGAGCTGGTCAAAGGCCTGGAAGGTCTTGCTGTCAATCACCGCCCGCTCCTCAATCCAGCCGATCTCGTTCTTCTGAGTCTTCACCTTGAGAAAGCGGTGGCCGTGTTCGAGGACTTCGAGGGGCTGGCCGTTGACCACCTCGGCCACGCGGTTGGAGACAGCAGCCACGCGATCATGCAGGTACATCTGCCGCGCTGAAACGTAGACCGTGTTGTGATGCTCCTCGCGGAAGCGGTTGCATCCTGAAGAAAACGCGAGAACGCACACGAGGAGCAGGATTACCCACCTTTTGCGCAATGAGTCAAAAAGCAGCTTCTTCGATTGCGCTACGCTCCGCTCAGAATGAGAGCCGAAGGTAGGGCGCCCGGCGGGAGCCGTCGAGCGCCGCGCGGAAGAGACGATTGGGTTGGAGAATTGCGTGAACACAGCCTGTTGCGATCACCTTGAGGATAGCAGATCAGTGAACAGATAACAGTGGTCAGTGATCAATGGATTTCAGTCGCGGGCAGTAAGTTTCTTACCTCAATTTACGAGCCTCCGTCCCTTGCTTTCAGACAGCGGCAACTGTCCACTGTTCACTGGTCACTGACCACTGTTACGGCACCGCGACGATGGCGATCGGACCAGTCCCGGTCGAAGTGCTGGTCAGCGAGGAATCCAACTGGCCGGTGGTAGTGGCGTCGAAGGTAAAGGCATTGAAGTAGGGACTGCCCTGGTTGTTCACCGTCATCACAAAGGTGTCTGTGCTGTCCTCGGCCATGCCGTATGGCTCTGTGCCGGTAGCCACTGTATTGCTTTGCAGCGTCAGCGAGGGGCCGGTGGAATTCACCAGGAATGCCGTGATATTTCCGGCTGAAGTACCCACCCAGTTGGCGACATAAACATAACCGTTGGAAGTGGCCAGAATGGAATGAGGCCCGGTGCCGCCGCTGGCATACGGCGACGCCGTGGGCTCCGTCCCCAGTTTGTCGGATGCGATGGGAATAATGCGCAACCCGCCCGAGTTGTTTGAAGTAGTGAAGTCACCGGTTTCGCCGATAAACAGGAAGCTGGTTCCCGGTTTGAAGGCTACTGAAACGGCGGTGCCCGTGGCTGTTCTCACGTCGAAAGTGGTGCTGATCGGATTGGTGACGCCTGTGAAGTCCGAGCCTGATGTAAAGGTGAAGGTCTGGGTCTCAGAGCCGGCGGCGACAGCGACTAGTTTGTTGTCTGGAGAGATGGCCATTCCGCCCACGGCGACATTGCCGCCGGAGACCAGCAACACCCCAGGAACAGCCACGCCGTTGCCAAGGGTGGATTCACCATTTGTGGTGCTGATTGGCCATGCGTAGAGGGTTGGCGCGCCTGCTGTATTGGAGGCATCCAGTAGCCAATGACCGGTCGAGTCGACCTGGAGAGCGCTGGAGCTTCCATCGCTCAGGAGCATGTTGGTGTCCAGAGTCAGCTTGCCGCCCGTACCTATGTCGTAAAGGTAGATGCCGCCGTTCGTGCCCACATAGAGAAAACTGCCGGTGGGATCAATGGCCAACGAATAAGGAGTAACTCCGCTGGGCAGTGAAGTCGGGCTGCCGGTGAGCGCGGTCAGCGCGCCGGAGACAATGGAATAGCCGGAAATGGTGGTGCTGTTCAGGATATAGAAATTGCCGCTGCTGCTGGCGGTGCTGGTGCAACCGCTGGAGGAGACTCCGACGGCCACGCAAACGACGGTGGTTTCCGCAATGCTGTTGGAAACGCCAGTGACCGTAATGTCATAAATTCCGGTGGTCGTAGTGGAGGTGGTGGATGCGGTTAGCGTGGAGGTTTGCGCCGTCGTGCTGCTGAAGGTAAGCGAAGGCGAAGAAAGGTCGCACGTGGGGCTGGTGGCGTTGGTAGGCGCGGTGGTAACGGCGCAGGTCAGCGTCACCGTTCCGGTAAAGGAACTTCCCGGAGTCACGGTAATGGTAGAGGTGCCGGAGGTCGAGCCGGAGCTCACGGAGATTGCGCCGCTGTTGGTTAGGGTGAAGCTGGTGCTGCTGTTGCCGCCCGGCGCCTGCCAGAAATTTCCGCAACCCGCCAGAAGCGGCGTCGCCGCCAACAACAACCGTGCTAACCTTCCCATCTTCATCACCGCTCCTCTTGCTCAGTTTTCAGCCGCGCCATTTTCATGGACCCATATACAGGCTACCGCCTGCGAGCGCATTTGTCTTGGAATCAATTCAATCTGCGCTCGAGCCCATGATGAATGTAGACGCAGAACCTCGGGAATTCGCTTGCGGGGTGGCGACCCGCTGCCGGAGTCGTCTGCCCGCACCCCCGGCTGATAGATTTTAGTAAGGCCGTATCGCGCGCGCCGAAGGAAGCCAGCCATGTTCCACACCACGGAAGATATTCGCATTCAATGGACCAAGGTGGTTCTGCCTCCGGTCTTCCTGGAGGAAGAACGCCCGGTGACAGAGGCCGCATCGGCGACAATCTTCGACACCCGCGGCGAAATCTCCGCCATCCTCACCGGGCAAGACATGCGGCTGCTGGTGCTGGCCGGTCCCTGCTCCATTCACGACACCCACGCCGCGCGCGAGTATGCCGGGCTGCTCAAAGCCGCGATTGAAGAGTTCTCCGTCGAGTTGCGCATCGTGATGCGCGTCTACTTTGAGAAGCCGCGCACCACCGTCGGCTGGAAAGGGTTGATCAACGACCCCCACCTCGATCAGTCCTACAAGATCAACGACGGCCTGCGCCTGGCGCGCCATCTGCTGCTCGACCTGGCCGAGATGGGCGTGCCCGCCGGAACCGAATTCCTCGACGTGATCTCGCCCCAGTACATCGCCGGCCTCGTCAGTTGGGGAGCCATCGGCGCGCGCACCACCGAGAGCCAGGTTCATCGCCAACTGGTCAGCGGCGTCTCCTGCCCGGTGGGCTTCAAGAACGGCACCTCCGGCAATGTGCAGATCGCCATCGACGCGATTCTCTCCGCCGCTCACTCGCACGCCTTTCTCGGCCTCACCAAAACCGGCCAATCGGCGATCCTGGTCACCACGGGCAATCCCGACACGCACATCATCCTGCGCGGCGGCCGGGGAACGGTGAACTACACCGCCGAAAGCGTTGCCGAGACCGCCGCGCAGATGGAGAAGGCCGGCCTCCAGCCGCGCATCATGATCGACTTCTCGCATGCCAACTCGAGCAAGGACTATCGCCGCCAGTCCCTCGTCTGCCACGATGTGGCCGGGCAGATTGCCGGGGGTGACAAGCGCATCATGGGCGTGATGATCGAGAGCAATCTGGTAGCCGGCGCGCAGCCGCTGGTGGCGGGCCAGCCGCTGGTGTACGGGCAAAGCATCACCGACGCCTGCATCGATTGGGCGGAGACTTATACCCTGCTCAAGGAGCTGGCCGCCGCTGTGCGCGCGCGGCGCGGGTAGAAATAACAGCACGAGGATTGTGGTTTCCCCCGTCCGAAAATCCGGAGCTGAGCACGCACATCCGGTTAGTTTCTTGTTAGCGACTCGCTGAAGCTTTGTATCCATCCGGATACTCACTGAAAGTCGAGTAATCGACTGTAAGTTCCTCGCCCGGATTAATATCGCGCATTGTATAGAAATCATAGTTCTCATCACAGCGTGAGTTCGGAGTCTTCGATTCATTCATGAACCAAGCGGGTGTCAGTCTATTAAACGAAGTAGGACACCCGTAGCGATCTCCTTTAATTATTGCGAAATCGTCATAAAGTTTCCGCAGTGGACCTGTCTTTGGAAGGGATTGCTTTGTCATCCAAAGGACCTCCTCATTCTCGTCAGCAAAGATACGTCTATTCTTGGGTATCCTCATAATTGCAAAGACTCCCACACCACTCTTGTGCAGTTTAGAAGGCTGAATTCTCACAAATACACCACGGTGGGGTGATTTCTCTTTGACGTTTCGATAGCTGGTCGATAGCGCACGGCCAAGTCCTTCGAGGTCTGGAAAGATGGTAGTGTCGTCAATGCCGTAATCTAACAAATCCAATCGAATTTCACGTACAGAATGGCCAGGTATAACAATCTTTTTTAGACAAGGATTGGCTCCGACCGCGAATCTGGAGAACCCCAGCCCCTGTTTTCCGTGGATTGTGAAACATGATTTCTGACTGCTAATGCGGCGTGCAATGTGGGTCGGAAAGATCGCCAATGGCCAATCTGGAAGTACCTTCTTTGACCACCTTTCCTGAAGCCATGGGTATACTCTTTCAATATCCCTTTCACTTGCACCTTGAGCACTCGGTGAGATTACCTCTCCCTTCTTGATCACCAATCTATTCAATTCATACGGATTAAGCATCCACACAGCTGAATCGTAGAGTCCTGGGTTATCGCGAACAGCAAAATACAAAGCTATTACTGGGCTATCGGTCCAGTCGAGCAACCTCGTAGGTGCTCCGTAGTGTTGCATTAGGAAGTACAGGTCCCAATCGTTGGTAGGCAACGTCTCAAATCTACTTAGTGCGGGGGCTCGTACTGCGAATTCTTCTCTGATTTCATCTTCTGACTCACGGTCAAAGCAACCCAATCGCACAATATTAGGGACAAGTCCCCAGTGCTTTCTCTGCTGTCCCCTGAACCATGGTTTGGATACATCGTCTCTATCGAAGTCCCAAGCTTTTCGGATATCGCTTATAAGTTTCAGGAACTCCACCAGCGTTTGTGTGGTTAGGTCGGTCTTGGTGGTATTTTGTTTTGTCACGATTTTGTCTCCTCAAAAGAAGATTTTAATTATATTCCTTCGCAGCGGTTCCCTCGGCGTTTGGGTACTGTCCTAATACTGCGTTGCTGAAAAAAGGAGGGTCAAATGGGTGGGGGTAACGAAGAAGTAACGATGCTATTTGACAGAATTCTGGAATGGCGTGAACATCGTAATGCGCTTACAAATGAGCGCGCTTCCAATGCAGCAAAAAGCCCAGTAGTCGGGCCACTGAGCGATGAGCGTAGCCTCATGGCGGCGGTGAAGTATGTCCTGAAAATGGTGAACTGTGCGATACCTGCACCCTTGATTCGGGAAATGCTTCGGGAGTTGGGGTTTCCAATGAAGAAATACACGGTGGACCCTCTCCTCTCGATTCATCCGACACTGAAGCGGATGGTAGCTGGAGGTTTAGTTCGTCAAACAGTGGGCCAAGGGAAAAGGCGGTACTGGAAGGAATACGAGTGGATCGGCCCAGGTTGAGGAGTTGAATACACGAACGGCCTAGACGCTGCGAACGCCTAGGGAAAGGCGGAACCGACAATGCGAATAACCATCAAGATCAAGCGCACTGCGGAAGGTCAAGAGTAGGAGGATTTGTGTGCCCATGTCAACAGGGAGATACTTTGTGACTGACGAACAAGAGGAAGCAAAAAACTGGCGGATGCTCAAGAATCGCCAGGTCTTCAGAGGGAAGCTGGCACGGCTTGAGGATGAGATGAAGCAGTTTGCAGAGTCATGGACAAAGCTAGGCCGAGCTGCTGATAGTCCCCGCAGCCGTGTATTCGAGTTCGATGAAGAGGAAATATGGGTCACGAACGACCGTGGTCAACCATTAGAGCGTCTACCGTGGCGTCATTTCGATAAGGCGCGGATCGAAGACCTACTCGTTGATCTCAAGGCGATCAAAGGCGACCTTGCAATGGCAGAAGAGAGCGTGAAGGCTTTAGGTATTGAGTAGTCGCATTCAATCAGGGCGACGATGTCCCTGGACCTGCTGGCTCGTTCTCGTCTGTGCGTAATTCCCCGGTTTCATGATCCATATAGCGCGATTTTAGGCCTCGTGGTGGTCCTGGGTGCTTTTGGTGATCGACCGCATACCAGACCACGGCGAGGATGCACGCCGTCAGAAATCCCATCCAGAAGTTATGGGAGAGGGATGCTAATACGAGGAAGGCAACACTGCCGAGCGAAAGCCAGAAGTATTCGTTCCGGAGGATTTGCATTTCGTTTCACCTTTAGGGAACCTCTGAAAAACTCTTTGATCCTTATGGCCTTTGAGTGAAGCTATATTCAGAGGTGGATCACGAATGCAACAACTTACTTTGGCTCGGCAGGCGGAGTTTCAACGCTACACGAAGA
>JBKQLG010000304.1:0-16963 GCA_052147235.1 Occallatibacter sp. | reverse complement strand
GATTTTGGCTTTGGTCTCGCGGTCCATCTCGATCATCGCGGGCCAGGGGCGCTCGAAACCTTCGGCCTTCCATTTGCGCGTGGCGTCTATCCCCATTTTTGACCCGTAGTTGGGCAGGCGGCTGGCGTGGTCGAGCGAGTCGACCGGGCCGAGGGTGAATTGGATGTCGCGCTCGGGATCGATGTTGTTGGCGACGCGCAGGACGACCTCGGCGAGGTTCTGCACGTCGCAGTCCTCGTCCACGACCACGATGATCTTGGTGAACATGGCCTGGCCGAGCGACCAGATGGCGTTCATCACCTTGCGTGCCTGGCCGGGATAACTCTTGCGGATGGAGACCAGCATCAGGTTATGAAAGACGCCCTCGACGGGCAGATGAATATCGACTAACTCGGGAATCTGCATCTTCATCGCGGGCAGGAAGATGCGCTCAACGGCCTTGCCCATCCAGGCGTCCTCCATCGGCGGCTTACCCACAATCGTCGCGGCGTAGATGGGGTTCCGTCGATGCGTGATGCAAGTGAGATGGAAGACCGGGTACTCGTCGGTGAGCGTGTAGAAGCCTGTGTGGTCGCCGAAGGGGCCTTCCGCGCGCAGCTCGCCCAGCTCGACGTAGCCTTCGAGGACGATCTCGGCGTGGGCGGGAACCTGGAGATCGACCGTCTCGCACTGCACGATTTCGACAGATTTGCCGCGCAGGAAGCCGGCGATCAGATACTCCTCGACCTCCGGCGGCGCGGGCACGATGGCCGCGAAGGTGGTGGCGGGATCGGTGCCGATGGCGACGGCGACCTCCAGCCGCGAGCCCTTCAGATTGCCCAGCGCCACCTGCGGCAAGCCGCCAATGGGGCCGTCTGGAATGGCGCAAGCGCCACCCGCCGACTCGGCCATCGCGGCCACGCGTGCAGTGCTGGGCTCCATGTCACTCGACAAAGTGGCTGCCGTCCGCAGCGCCTCGCGGTAGTGTTCGGCGGCGACCTTCTGCCGCTGCCAGTGCATACCGGTGGTCTGGCCGTCGTAGACCTGCATCCGGTACATGCCGATGTTGCGCTTGCCCGAGCGCGGGTCGCGGGTGACGACGCAGGGCAGCGTGATGAACCGTCCGCCGTCGTGCGGCCAGCACTTCAGAATTGGAAACCAATTGAGGTCCAGATTCTCGCGCCGAATCACTTCCTTGCAAGGAGCGTCCTTGGCGCTGACGGTCTTGGGAAAGGCGCTGGAGAGCGCGCCCAACTGCGGCAGCATCTTGAGCTTGTCGATAAAGCCTTCGGGGGCTTTCAGGTTCAGCAGGCCGGAGATGCGCTCGGCAATCTCGTCCAGAGAGTCAACGCCGAGAGCCAGCGCCATTCGCCGCTCGCTGCCGAACTGGTTGATGAGCACCGAGTGGCCGGGATGGCCTTTGACGTTTTCAAACAACAGCGCTGGGCCGCCCGGAGCGTACTTCCCTACCCCGCTCTTCGCGCCCGCGCCGCCCCGCGCGCCGATCTTGGAAACGCGGTCGGTAATTTCGGTTATTTCCAGCTCCGGCGACACTTCTTCGCCGATGCGCCGGAGTTCGCCGGCTTTTTCCAGTGCCTTGATCCAGTCGCGCAAGTCGTCGTAGGCCACGGGGGTTCTCCTCGGAGGCATATTCTTCCCCCTTCATACTAAGGCTTTTGACTGCCGGAAGAACCGGATTCGCTCCTTCTATCTCTTTGCGGGCGGGTGGGAATGGCCGTGAAAGATTATCATCGAAGGAGCGGCTCGGCCAGCGCTATGCCGCTCAAACAGAGGTAGAATCTCCCTCATGCCGATCCATGAAGACCGTCTCTTTCCCGCCGATCCAGGCACGCGCGCGATCGCCCGGGCGCTGTATGCTCACGTCAGAGACCTGCCTATTATCAGCCCGCATGGGCATACGCAGGCGGCTTGGTTTGCCAAAAACAAGCCCTTCCCTGACCCGGCAACGCTACTTGTGCAGCCCGATCACTACGTCTTCCGCATGCTCTACAGCCAGGGAGTCTCGCTGGACGATCTGGAAACCGGCAGGCCGGAGTTGAAGAATCCGCGCAAGGTCTGGAGCCTCTTTGCCAGCCACTACTATCTCTTCCGCGGCACGCCGATGCGCATCTGGATGGACTATGTTTTTCAGGAGCTCTTTGGACTCCAGCAGCGGTTTTCCGCTTCCACCGCCGACTTGTTCTTTGACACCATCGCGGAAAAACTCAAGACGCCGGAGTTCCTGCCACGCGCTCTCTTCGAGCGTTTCAATATTGAGGTGCTTTCCACCACCGATTCGCCCCTCGACTCGCTCGACGATATACAAGCGATCCGCGCTTCGGGCTGGAAAGGGAGAATTCTGCCCGCCTTTCGCCCAGACCCGGCCGTCGATCCTGAATATCCCGGATTTGCCGAGTCGATCGTTAAGTTGGGCGTGCAGACCGGCGAAGACTCCTCCACCTGGATCGGCTATCTGAATGCGCTACGCAAGGCGCGCCTGCGCTTCAAGGCGCTCGGCTGCACCTCCACCGACCATGGCCATCTGACCGCGCAGACCGCCGATCTGCCTGAAGCCGAAGCCGCCGCGCTCTTCAATCAGGTCTTCACCGGCAAGGCCGATGCGGCGCAGCAAGAGCTTTTTCGCGCCCAGATGCTCATTGAGATGGCGAAGATGAGCCTGGAAGACGGCCTGGTCATGCAGATTCATCCCGGCAGCGTTCGCAACCACAACCGCAAGGTCTATGAGAAGTATGGCCGCGATGTGGGCGCAGACATTCCCCGTCCCACCAACTACGTGGACGCGCTGCGCCCCCTGCTCGACCGCTTCGGCAATGAAAGCCGCCTCACCATCATTCTTTTTACGCTCGATGAATCCACCTACAGCCGCGAGCTGGCGCCGCTGGCCGGCCACTATCCCTGCCTGCGCCTCGGCCCTGCCTGGTGGTTTCACGACAGTCCAGAAGGCATGATGCGCTTCCGCGAGCAAACCACCGAAACGGCGGGCTTCTACAACACTGTGGGCTTCAATGACGACACCCGCGCCTTCCTCTCGATTCCGGCGCGGCATGACGTTGCGCGGCGTGTGGATTGCGCCTACCTTGCCCGGCTCGTCGCCGAACACCGGCTCGACGAGGACGAAGCCTATGAAGTAGCGCATGACCTGGCCTATCGCTTGGTGAAAAAGGCATACCGGCTGTAAGGAGCCTGTGAATGATTGGCTATACGGATTCCAGCATCCCGGCCGTTGCAGAACCAGCACAAGGCACGCGCATTGGCCATGTGCGCTGGGCCATCTGCGCCATGCTCTTTGCCGCCACCACCATCAACTACATGGACCGGCAGGTTCTGGCACTATTGAAACCCACACTCATGCACAGTCAAGCTCAGGGAGGCATCGGTATGACCGAAGAGAGCTATGGGACCGTGATAGCCTTTTTCACCCTCTTCTATGCGCTCGGCCAGCTCGGAGCGGGGCGCTTCGTTGACAAGATCGGCACACGCCTCGGTTACATGGTCATCATGGCCCTCTGGAGCCTCTCCGCGATGGCCCACGCGCTGGTCCACTCCGTGCTTCAGCTTGGTATTGCGCGCTCCTGCCTTGGGATAGGCGAATCCGGCAACTTTCCCGCCGCCAACAAAACTGTAGCCGAGTGGTTTCCGCAGAAGGAGCGCTCGCTGGCCTTTGGCATCTTTAACTGCGGCGCCAATGTCGGCGTAATCCTGGCCACGCTGCTGGTGCCCGCGGCGACTTATTTTTTTGGCTGGCACGCCGCCTTTCTGATCACCGGCTTTTTCTCGGCATCATGGATCCTGTTGTGGTTCCTCAAGTACAGCAAGCCCTCTGAACATCCCACGCTTGCCGCCGTCGAATTTGCCCACATCAATCAGGACCCCCCGGAGAAGCCTGGTCCATCCACGCCATGGATCAAGTTATTCGGTATCCGCCAGACCTGGGCCTATGCCATCCCCAAATTCCTCACCGATCCTATCTGGTGGTTCTATCTTTACTGGCTTCCGGGTTACTTCAGCGACAGATTTCATCTGAGCCTTGTGGGTTTGGGATTGCCCATCTTGATTGTGTACAACGCCTCAGCCATTGGTAGCATCTACGGAGGGTATCTTCCCGCGTCCTTTATACGCATCGGGCTTTCTGCTGAGCGCGCGCGGTTGGCGGCCATGCTTCTCTGCGCCTGCCTCGTGGTTCCTGTATTTTTGATTAACTACCTTAACGCGGACAATTTTGGAAAATGGGCCGCTATCGGACTTCTTAGCCTGGCCGCGGCCGCGCATCAGGGCTGGTCGGCTAACCTCTTCACAACGGCGTCGGATATGTTCCCGCGCGGCGCCGTGGGTTCAGTTACCGGCATCGGTACTATGACCGGAGCGGTAGGTGGCTTCCTCATCGCCAAATTGGCCGGTCATATCCTGCAAATATCGAACAGTTATTCGATTCTATTCGCCATCGCCGCGAGCGTCTACCTCATCTCATTGCTTATCAACGTCCTGCTTGCTCCGGGACTGAAAAGGGTGGAATTAGTCCTATGAGTCTCTACTGCGCCATCGGAAGCGTCGATACCGACCTCACTCCTCGGCAGTTGAACGACCTGCTGGCGGAGAGCCTTGCTAAGCTCGGCCCTCGCAACAAAGTGTTGGCCGTTCCGCCCGATCAAACCCGCGTTCACTCCCGCGCCGGTGAACTAACTCGCTACGCGTGGCAGTACTACGGCGACAAGCTCAGAGCAGTTCTACCCGCGCTGGGAACCCATGCGCCGATGAACCCTGAACAAATCGCCCATATGTACAGCGATATGCCGTTCGATATCTTCAAGGTTCATAACTGGCGCACCGATATTGAAACCATTGGCGAGGTTCCGGCGGAGTTTATTCGCGAACAATCGGAAGGCAAGCTGAGTTATGCGTGGCCGGCGCAGGTCAACAAGCTCATCTCGCGGGGTGGCTTCGATCTGATTCTCTCCATCGGCCAGGTCGTGCCCCATGAAGTCATTGGCATGGCTAACTACAACAAGAACATTCTGGTAGGCACGGGCGGACGCGACGGCATCAATCGCAGCCATTATCTGGGCGCAGTCTATGGAATGGAGCGCATTCTCGGCCGCGCCGTCAATCCTGTGCGCAACGTACTTAACTATGCCTCCGATCATTTCCTCAGAAACCAGCCCATCGTTTATGTGCTCACCGTGGTGGGACGCAGCGCTGATAATGGTCTGGCTGTACGCGGACTCTACATAGGCGATGACATCGAGTGCTTTAACCGGGCCGCTGAACTGAGCCTCAAGGTCAACTTCGAGATCGTTGATGAGCCGATCAAGAAGGCCGTCGTCTATCTTGATCCGCAGGAGTTTCATTCAACCTGGCTGGGCAACAAAGCTGTCTATCGCACGCGAATGGCTTTGGCCAACGATGCCGAACTAATTATACTCGCTCCTGGTGTAAAAGAATATGGCGAAGACAAAACCATCGACAGACTCATCCGCAAATATGGCTACCGCAGTACCCCCGCAACGCTCAAGGCGGTCGAAGCCAATGCGGATCTGGCCAACGATCTGAGCGCGGCTGCGCACCTGATCCACGGCTCATCGGAAGGCCGCTTCAAGATAACATGGTGCCCCGGCCTGCTCAACAAGGAAGAGATCGAGAGCGTCGGCTTCAGTTATGGAGATTTGCAGGCGATGCTTGAGCGCTATGATCCTTGCAAGCTAAGTCTCGGCGCAAACCGGGTTAACGGTGAAGAGATATTCTTTATCTCTAACCCGGGATTGGGGCTGTGGGCGCACCGCAGCAGGCTATAATTTGGAGTTACTTTGAGAGATCAGGGCTTGAAACTCGCTAAGTATTCCATTGGGACTGGTGACCGCTTTGCGCATCAGGCCAAAGCTCAGTTACGGGCTTGTATTCTGGCTCTTGAGAGCGGAATCGAAGTCATTCCAGTATGGAACAAATCGAACCGCGAGCATACGATCATCGGCTCAGAACCCGCCTCCACGCGCGCTGCCGCCGATGCCGCCGTTAAGGCTCTCGATTGGAAGTTGCCTTATTTCTGCGACGCCGACCATATTAATTTACAGATTGTTGGCCGCTTCCTGGGCGCCTGCGACTTCTACACCATCGATGTAGCCGACTTTATTGGCCAACCTGCGCCGGACGCGGAGATCGATGGCTTCGTCGAGCACCATTCAGAGCTGCTTGGAAACATTCAGCTCGATGGAACAAATGATACGTTTGAGATTACGCCTGCAATCCTTCGCCAGACAGCGCGGAAGTATCTGACCGCAGTGATAAACGCCGGTGAAGTCTATCGCGCTATTTCAGCGTCTAAGGGAGAAGGCAACTTTATCACAGAAATCTCGATGGACGAGACGGATACTCCGCAAACTCCCGTTGAGCTGCTTGTGATTCTGGCTGCCATTGCTGATGAAGGCATACCCGTGCAGACCATTGCGCCTAAGTTCAGCGGTAGTTTCAACAAAGGAGTCGACTGCGGGGGAGATGTGGCGCAGTTTAAGCGTGAGTTTGCACCGGATGTCGCGGCCATCTCCTACGCGGTCAAGCATTTTGGCCTGCCTGCAAATCTCAAGCTGAGCGTGCACTCGGGCAGCGACAAATTTTCCATCTATCCAACGATCCACGCAACCCTCCAGCGCTTTAACACGGGCATTCACCTGAAGACTGCGGGGACCAGCTGGCTGGAAGAATTGATCGGACTGGCTGAATCCGGCGGCTCCGCCCTCGAACTGGTCAAAGAGATTTACACCGAGGCTTTTGCGCATCGCGAAGAGTTATGCGCACCCTACGCCACGGTCATCGACATTGACGCGACTAAACTTCCTTCGCCTAATGAGGTGCAGGGCTGGACCTCCGGGCAGTATACTTCAGCTTTGCGCCATGCGCCCGAAGACGCGGCATACAACAGCAGCTTGCGCCAGTTGCTGCACGTTGGCTACAAAGCCGCGGCGGAGATGGGAAGCCGCTATCTCGACCTGCTGGAAGCTAATGAAGCCGTGATTGCCAGAAACGTCTCGGAGAACCTCTACAATCGGCACATCGCTCCTGTCTTTTTGGGGCGTAACGCTTGATCGCGGAATTATCCAGAGTTTTGTAGAAATATCACAAGGAGCCAGGAAGTTATGAGTCATGAATTGAATATCCGCGAAAATGCGGATCTGGATTTTCTTTCGCTGGGAGCATTGGTGCATCGGCTTGATCCGGGGATTATTCCCTTCCGCAAGGCGACCGAATGCAAAATTCACGTCAGCGGCGGCGAGTTTAATGTGGCCGCCAACCTATCCGATTGCTTTGGAATGAGGACGGCCATCGCAAGTGCTATGTCAGACTACCCCATCGGCGATTTGATCGCTGAGCGCGTCCGCGCCATGGGCGTGAAGCCGTTCTACAAACATTTCAAGCACAACGGTGTAACCGGCCCTAACATGGCCACCGTCTATAGCGATCAAGGCCACGGCCTGCGCGCTCCTGTGGTCTTTTATAACCGCGCGAACGAAGCGGCGGCGCAACTAAAGCCGGGCGACTTCGACTGGAAGACGATCTTCGCCGGCGGCGTCCGCTGGGTGCATAGCGGCGGCATCTTCGCGGCGCTTTCGCCCACCACGGCTGCTCTGGCCGCAGATATGATGAAGGGAGCCAAGGCCGCAGGCGCAGTTACATCCTTCGACCTTAACTTCCGCGAGAAGCTTTGGAATATCCACGGCGGCGCTGAGAAGGCAGTCGAAACCATCGCCAGGATCGTCGAGAATGTGGACGTTCTAGTCGGCAACGAAGAAGATTTGCAGAAGGGCCTTGGCATTCCCGGACCGGAAGTTGCGGCTAAGTCGAAGCTGGATCCCAGCACTTTCTTCGGCATGATTGACCAGGTAACAAAGAAGTATCCCAAAGTGAAGGTTGTGGCTACAACGCTGCGCGAGGTGCACTCGACCAATCGGCATAGCTGGAGCGCGGTTGCCTGGGTGGACAGCAAGACATACATTGCGCCCACGGCCGAGCTGGTTGTTTTCGATCGCGTGGGCGGCGGAGACGGCTTTGCGGCCGGCTTTATCTACGGACTTCTGAATGGCGAAACACCCGATGAAGCTATCAAGCTGGGATGGGCGCATGGCGCTCTGCTGACCACCTTCCCCGGCGACACCACCATGGCCACACTGGATCAGGTGCGTGCCTTCGCCAGAGGCGGTTCGGCGCGCATTCAGCGCTAGCAGGAATCATTCACCGAGTTACAAAGAGGAGCAAGATGACTAACGAAGAATCCGTTGAAGGTTCCTTTGATCTGGCAGAACTGGCAAAGATGTACGACTTCACAGGGAAAACGGTGGCCATTACCGGCGGCGCTGGAGTGCTGGGCAGCGAGATGGCCGGCGCGCTGGCCGGTTGCGGCGCAAAAGTAGCCATCCTCGACATGAATGAAGAGGCGGGCAAGGTGCTGATCGAGCGCATGGGAGAACGCGGCAAGCAGCTTACTTTCTTCAAGTTCAACGCGCTTGATCGCGAGAGCGTCGCACAGGCGGCTGAGGATGTAATCAAGAGCATGGGCAAGCTGGATTGCCTGATCAACGGCGCGGGAGGCAACAAGCCACAGGCCACAACCGGCGCTGACATGAAATTCTTCGACCTGCCCACGGACGCCCTGCGCTGGGTCTTCGACCTGAATGTGCTGGGTACGATTCTTCCCTCGCAGGCCTTTGGAAAGATCATGGCGGAGCAAGGGTACGGCGTGATTCTGAATATCTCATCCATGAACGCATTTCGGCCGCTAACTCGCATTCCCGCCTACTCGGCGGCAAAGGCCGCGGTGAGTAACTTCACGCAATGGCTAGCCGTGCATATGGCTCAAGAATATTCGCCGAAGATTCGTGTAAATGCCATCGCGCCCGGCTTTTTCCTCACCAATCAAAACCGTTTTCTTTTAACCGACAAGGAAACAGGAGAATGGACCACGCGCGGCAAAACGATCATCGATCACACACCGCTGGGGCGCCTTGGCGAATCCAGGGATATACTGGGGTGCGTGCTGTGGCTGCTATCGCCAGCTTCGGAATTTGTAACTGGCGTAGTGATCCCGATAGATGGCGGTTTCTCCGCATTCAGCGGCGTGTAGATAAGTAAGACTTATCAGAATTTTCTCGAAAGAAAGGAATAACAGCATGAGTATGAAGATGGAATTGATACTCTTGGCAACCGCGGCTCCGGTCTTGATGGTGGCAACAGCCTTTTGCGCCGCGCATGCAGGTGCACAGACATCCACGCTCGCTCCTGCCGCCATGCCGCGCATCGGCATCATTGATGAACGCTTTCAATCCTATAACATCGAGATGGTTGAAGTTACCGGAGGGCGCTTCTGGAAGCCCTACGCCAGCAAGGCTGCCGAGAGTCCGGCAGCATCCAATCAGCCCGCCGGCATGAATCCATCGATGTTTCAATACCGGCCCCCTATCAATCTCGCCAATCCCCGCCTGCGTAAACTGGCCGCGGCACTGGGACCGGTGTATCTGCGCGTCAGCGGAACCTGGGCAAACACTACTTACTTCCAGAACTCCGATGACCCCGCGCCAACCACTCCGCCAAAGGGATTCAATGGCGTGCTGACTCGCGCGCAATGGAAGGGCGTGGTCGATTTCTCCCATGCCGCTAAAGCTGACCTTGTTACTTCCTTTGCCATCTCTGCAGGAACCCGCGATGCCGCCGGAGTATGGACCCCGGACCAGGCGCATCAGATTGCAGAATATACCAAATCCATCGGCGGCAGCATCGCCGCGGCTGAATTCATGAATGAACCTAACATTGCGGAGATGGGCGGCGCGCCGAAGGGTTACGATGCAGCGGCCTACGCACGCGATGTCGCAGTCTTTCGCGCCTTTGCAAGAAAAGAGATACCCGGCATGTTATTCCTAGGCCCGGGATCGTCCGGCGAAGGCACTTTGATGACTCCGTCTTCCATGGGCACGCTCTCCAGCGAGAATCTGCTTATCGCAACCGGGCCGGTCTTCGATGCCGTTTCTTATCACTCATATGGCGCGGTCTCCAGCCGCTGCGGCGTCTTCAGGGCGGCGGCAACCACCAGCGCGGACGCAGCACTGTCAGATGAGTGGCTGGCTCGCTCCGCGCGCATTGAATCCTTCTACAGCAGCCTTCGCGATCGCTTTGAGCCCGGCAAGGCTCTTTGGCTTACTGAAACAGCGCAAGCTGCCTGCGGAGGCGACCGCTGGGCCTCCACTTTCCTGGACAGCTTCCGCTATCTCAATCAGCTTGGAGCCCTGGCCAAACGCGGCGTTCAGGTCCATATGCATAACACACTTGCGGCCAGCGACTACGGCCTTCTCGATGAGAACACTTACCAGCCCCGTTCGAATTATTGGGCAGCGCTGCTGTGGCACAAACTCATGGGAACCACTGTCCTTGATCCGGGCGGCTCACCCGCGCCTAACCTGCACATCTATGCGCATTGCCTGCGCAATCATCCCGGCGGAGTTACACTGCTGGTTATCAGTGCCGACCGAGCTCAGGCGCAGTCGCTCGAAATTCCTACTGCCGCGGAGAGCTACACCCTGACCGCTCAGAACCTACAGGATACCCATGTTCAACTGAACGGAATTGAACTTCAGCTCGGCGCCGAAGATAATCTGCCGGAGTTAAAAGGAATCGCAACCCGCTCCGGACATTTTGTATTTGCCCCGGCCAGCATCACGTTTCTTGCCATGCCCAAGGCGCATAACTCCAGCTGTCGGCAGCTATAACGCAGCCTCGCCTTCACTGCGCCGCTTCAGGAGTCAGCCCGCTCCCGCTCCCACTGATCTATCCGGTCGCGATTGATTCTGTCCTCGCGATCCTCTTGCTCTTCCAACTCGCGGCGCTTCTCGCGTTCTTCCCGTTCCTCGCGGCCATCGCTCATAACTCGCTCCTCCGTTCAGTGCAAGAAACAGCTCCGCCGATCAAGGCAGCGGGAAGCGGTCGCGGAGCAAGGCCAGCGCCTCGTCGGGTGTTGTTATAGTTCCTTCTAACTGGGCATCCTCGACGGTGCGCAGCATGGAGCGAAAAGCGGCTCCGGGCTGGTAGCCGGCGGCGATCAGTTCGCGGCCGGTGATGAGCGGCGTTGGGCGGACAGCTTCGGCGGGCATCGCTTCATAGCGCTTGCGGACAAAGTTCCAGGTTTCGAGGTTGCCGCTGCCGGCGAGGCAATCCATGCGATGCAGGGCGAGATGCTGGGAAAAGTCTTCCAGGCGGAAGAAGCGCTTGAGCGTGGAGTCCTTCATGCGCGGGACATCGATAAAGCGCATATGGTTCTCGATCAGCGAGAGGGTCTGACGAGTTTCGTCATTGGAGAAGCGGAAGCGGCGGCAGATCTCCGCGGCGATGGCGACGCCAACCTCCACATGGCCGTCGAAGCGGATACGGTCGGCGCGGCGGAAGGTGGCGGGCTTGCCGACATCGTGCAAGAGCGCGGCCCAGGCGAGCGGGAGCGAGCAATCGGCTTCGAGCTGCGCGAGCAGTAACAGTGTGTGCGTCCAGACGTCGCCCTCGGGATGAAATTGCGGGGGCTGCTCGACACCTTTCATGTGTGCTGCTTCAGGGAGAACTTCGGCAAGCAGGCCGGTTTCGTCGAGCAGTTCGAAGGCGCGGCGGGCATGGCCTTCGGTGAGCATCTTAGTCAGTTCGTCGCGCACGCGCTCGCGGCTGACGGCTTTGGTCTTGGCGGCCAGACGGCGCATCGCGGAGGCCGTGGCGGGGTCGATCTGGAAGCCGAAGCGGGCGGCGAAGCGCACCGCGCGCAACATGCGCAAGTGGTCTTCTTCAAAGCGCTCGCCGGGCTGGCCGATCGCGCGAATGACTCCGGTTTCAAGGTCGGCCAAACCGCCTACATGGTCGACCACTGCGTAGGGCAGCCTTTGCGAGGGGGTCTGAGCGGCATCGGAGAACGGATCGAGGAGCAGGCCGTTGATGGTGAAATCGCGGCGGCGCACGTCTTCTTCGGCGCTGGTGGTGTAGCGCACCGCATCGGGATGGCGGCCATCGGAGTAGGCGCCATCGGAGCGGAATGTGGCGACCTCGGTAACCACCTGCGGTGGGGCAGACGCCGCTTCCGCGGCAGATTCGGGGTTATCCGCTTCGCAGGTGGCCACCAGCACTACTCCAAAGTGCGCGCCCACGGCGAAGGTGCGCGGAAAGAGGCGCAGAACCGCGTCGGGCGTGGCGCTGGTGGCTACGTCGAAGTCGTGGGGCTCGCGGCCCAGCAGCAGGTCGCGCACGCAGCCGCCGGCGAGATAGGCCTCGTGGCCCGCGGCGCGCAGGGCGGCGATGATCTGGAGAGCGGCATCGAATTGGGATGTGGCGAGCATAATAACAATTACTATTGTCGTCCTGACAGGGTCTCTCGCGCGAATCGCGCGGCAATTACCAGGTTTTAGCCCGAATATGATAGCGGTATATGCTATCATTACAATTGTGCATCGGGCACGGAAAGGCTATGATTTCTTTGCTATGAACAAAGCGCAACAGGCCACGCTCGATGCCGTTTTTTACCGCCCAACCAAAGCAGACATACGCTGGGCTGCAATCGAATCGCCGATTCGCGCATTGGGCGGTGTGGTAACGGAGCGTGCCGGGAGCAGGGTGGCGGCAAGATTGAACGGAGTGACCGCTGTCTTTCATCGTCCGCACCCTCGACCTGAAGCTAAAAAGGGCGCGGTCGATGCGGTTCGCAAGTTTCTCATCCATGCGGGGGTGAAGCTATGATGGAGTACAAGGGGTATGCCGCCGGACCGATTGATTTTGATCCGGAGGATAAGACGTTTTCAGGGACTGTGGCCGGGCTGCGGGATGTGATTCATTTTGAAGGCAGAACGGCGACAGAGATGGCGCGGGCCTTTCGTGAGAGCATCGACAGCTACATGGAGCTATGCGCCGAGAGCGGGCAGCAGCCGGACCGTCCATTCAACGGAAAGATTCTGGTGCGTACTGAGCCGGAGCTGCACCGCAAGGCCGCTCTGCGCGCGGCGGTCGAGGGCGTGAGTTTGAGCCGTTGGATTTCACGTCAGATCGAAAGCGCATGATGAGCGGACGCGGCCTCATTCTGGGCATTGAATCCTCCTGCGACGAGACGGCGGCGGCGGTGGTGGAGCGGGGTTCGCGCACGCTTTCGTCGGTAGTCGCCTCGCAGATTGCCACGCACGCTCGCTACGGCGGCGTGGTGCCGGAGCTGGCCAGCCGTGAGCATCTGCGGGCGATTGTGCCGGTGGTGCGCGCGGCGCTGGCCGAGGCTGGCATCGCGCTGGCGGACCTGGACGCCGTCGCCGTCACCGAGGGGCCGGGATTGGCCGGAGCGCTGCTAGTGGGGATTACCTACGCCAAGGCGCTCGCCTACGCGCAGGGGCTGCCGCTGATTGCCGTCAACCATCTGGAAGGGCACATTCATGCGGTGCTGCTGCATGAGCTGGAGTCCGCGACCGCAGCTTCCGAGATTGACTCCCGGTGGACGGGCCGGAGCCCGTCCGATTCACCGGACGCGCAGTCCCTCGCGCTGGTCGTCTCCGGCGGGCACACGCACCTCTATCTCTGCCGGTCGGCGCACGGCGCGTGGAGTTACTCGCTGGTGGGGCGCACGCTGGACGACGCGACCGGCGAGGCCTACGACAAGGTGGCCAAACTGCTCGGCTTCGGCTACCCCGGAGGCCCATGGATCGACGCGCTGGCCCGCTTCGGCAACCCGCGCGCCGTGCCCTTTGCCTTCTCGCAGATCAAGCCAAAGGTTCACCTGGACGGCAAGCCTCCGCGCACCAAGGCCGCGCGCACCGCGCCCATCGCCAATCTCGACCCGCGCTTTCTCTTTTCGTTTTCCGGCATCAAGACTGCTGTGCTGCGCTATGTGGAGCTGCATGAGCTGCGGGACGAGGCGCAGGCGCGGGCGGCGCGGCTTTTTGCCCCCAACGCAATGCCCTGCCCACCCCAAACCAGGGAAGAAGCGCTGGCGCTCTGTCCGCAGCAGGTGCTGGATCTCGTCGCCAGCTTCCAAGCTGCGGTGGTCGGCGACCTGATGAAGAAGACCTTCGCGGCGGCTGAATCACTGGGAGCGCGACGCATTCTGATCACCGGCGGAGTGGCCGCCAACCGCGAACTGCGCGCCCGCTTCAGCGCCGAAGCCGCCCGCCGCGGGCTGCGCGTGGCCTTTCCCACGCTGGCTCTCTCCACCGACAACGCCGCGATGATTGCCGCCGCCGCCTGGCCGCGCTTTCAAGCAGGCGAATTCGCCGACGGCTCGCTCTCCGCCGATCCTTCGCTGGCGCTGGGGCGGTGAGAGTGCCGCGAGAAGCATCGTAGCATCCTCCTCGGCGGCAAGATGGTGAACGGCGTGACGAGATGGTATCTGGTCGAGTACGACGTCAACCCCACCGGCCTAGCGCAGATCCTGGAGGAAGAGAGTGTAGCGATGGGGTAGGACCGGCATGCAGTATTCTGGAGCGGAATAGGAGCAACACTGCCGGAATTGGAGGTTCGCAATGAAGGCGTTGGTCAAGAGCAAGGCGGAGCGGGGCTTGTGTTTGGAAGAGATTCCCGAACCGGCGATGGGCATCAACGATGTACTGGTGCGCGTGCAAAAAACGGGGATCTGCGGCACCGATGTTCACATCTACCAGTGGGATGAGTGGGCGCAAAAGACGATTCCAGTGCCCATGGCCGTGGGGCATGAGTTTGTGGGCGAGATCGTTGCAGTCGGGTCGAACGTCAACGACTTTTTCCCCGGCGATATCGTCAGCGGCGAGGGGCATGTGGTCTGCGGGCGCTGCCGAAACTGCCTGGCCGGAAGGCGGCATCTCTGCGCTTCGGCGCAGGGCGTGGGGGTGAACCGCGCCGGGGCCTTTGCCGAATTGATCTCGTTGCCCATGACCAATATCTGGCGGCACCACCACGGCATCGACCGCGAGGTGGCGGCCATCTTCGATCCCTTCGGCAACGCTGTGCACACGGCGCTTTCGTTCCCGGTGCTGGGCGAAGATGTACTCATCACCGGCGCGGGGCCGATCGGCCTGATGGCGATTCCGGTGGTGCGGTACGCGGGGGCGCGTCATGTGGTGGTGACGGATTTGAATCCCTTCCGCCTGGAGCTGGCGCGGAAGATGGGCGCGACGCTGGCCGTGAATTCCAGCGAGACGCCGCTCGGTATGGCGCAGAAGCAACTGGGCATGTTGGAAGGCTTCGACGTGGGCCTGGAAATGTCCGGCAGCCCGGTGGCGCTGCGCGAGATGATTGCCAATATGTGCCACGGAGGAAAGATCGCCATTCTCGGCATTCCGGCCAAGGAGACGCCGCTGGATTACCGGCCGGTGATCTTCAATATGCTGACCATCAAGGGCATCTACGGGCGGGAGATGTACGAGACCTGGTACATGATGTCTGTGATGATGCAGGCGGGCGTGAATATCTCCCCGGTTATTACGCATCGTTTTGACTACACCGATTTCGAGCAGGGCTTCGAGGCAATGATTTACGGGCAGGCAGGCAAGGTGCTGCTGGATTGGACGAGCCTGCACACGTAGCTCCGCCGTCGCGCGGCAAGTTAGCGCGGGAAAGGAACTTTATGTATGGAAAGATGCAGGAGTTTCTGCGCAACAGGATCGCCGAGATAGAAAGCGCGGGCCTCTACAAGGGGGAGCGAGTGATCGTCGGGCCGCAGCAGGCAAGGGTTTCCGTTGCCGGCGGCGAGCCAGTACTGAACTTGTGCGCGAACAATTATCTGGGCCTCGCCGATCATCCCGCGATCGTCGCAGCGGCGCAGCAAGCCCTGGAAGAGTGGGGCTACGGCCTGGCTAGCGTGCGCTTCATCTGCGGCACACAGAGCGTTCACAAGAAACTTGAAAGACGACTCAGTCAGTTTCTCTGCACAGAAGATACCATCCTCTATGGCTCCTGTTACGATGCCAACGGCGGCCTGTTTGAACCACTTCTGGATGAAGAGGATGCGGTCATCTCCGACGAGTTGAACCATGCCAGCATCATCGATGGCATCCGGTTGTGCAAGGCGGCTCGCTATCGCTATCGCAACGGCGATATGAGCGACCTGGAATCGAAATTGAAGGAGTCCGCATCGGCGCGGCATCGCCTCATCGCCACCGACGGGGTTTTTTCGATGGACGGCTATATTGCCAAGCTCGGCAAAATCTGCGATCTGGCCGAGAAGTACGATGCGATGGTAATGGTGGACGATTCGCACGCTGTCGGCTTTATGGGCGAACACGGGCACGGCACGCCGGAGCTTTGCGGAGTTGAGGGCCGCGTGGATATCATCACCGGCACGCTGGGTAAAGCGCTGGGTGGAGCCAGCGGCGGCTATACCAGTGGCCGCAAGGAAATTGTGGAATTGCTGCGCCAGCGCTCCAGGCCCTATCTCTTTTCGAACTCCGTCCCGCCGCCGATCGTCGCGGTATCGCTGAAGGTACTCGAGTTACTGACGGAATCGGCCGATTTGCGGAGACAGTTGCGAGAGAACACTATCTTCTTTCGGCGGCGGATGACCGAGGCAGGCTTCAATATTCTCCCCGGGGAGCATCCCATTGTGCCGGTGATGCTAGGCGAGCCAGTGGTGGCTTCGACGATGGCCGAACTGCTGCTGGCCAAAGGCGTTTATGTAGTTGCGTTTTCCTACCCCGTGGTGCCACAGGGCAAGGCGCGCATCCGCACTCAGATTTCCGCTGCCCACTCCCGCGCAGACCTCGAATTCGCGCTGGAAAAGTTTGTCGAAACGAAAAAGGAATTGGGAATTTGACCTATCCCGGCTGCGATGGCCTGTCTCAAGGCAGGATTCTTTAATCTGCATTTCATACGATTATTTTGTTTACGGCGGCAGGATAGTTCAGTAGACTCAAGCAGCTATTCGCGGTTTCCCCAAACCAACCCCACAGGAGGTAGTTCACATGAAACGAGCTATTCGCTACGCATTGGCAGTTCTTGGAGTTTCACTGGCGAT
>JBKQLG010000303.1:0-7271 GCA_052147235.1 Occallatibacter sp. | reverse complement strand
TCTTCGTGTAGCGTTGAAACTCCGCCTGCCGAGCCAAAGTAAGTTGTTGCATTCGTGATCCACCTCTGAATATAGCTTCACTCAAAGGCCATAAGGATCAAAGAGTTTTTCAGAGGTTCCCTAGCGCGTGGGCCACTCTTCGACTACGATGCCGAGGTCGTTGAGCTGCTGGATGGCGGCTTCAAGGTTGCGGCGGACCTGGGGGCGGTCCTTGCGGCTGGCCAGGGGCGACTCGGCGACGGCGATGACGCGGCCATAGCGCCATGCGCCGGGAGGCAGGGCGATCAGGGCCTGGGCGAGGTCGGCGGGGCGCAACTGCATCTCCTGGCGGCGGGCGGCCTCGGGGCGGAGCATGGTTCCCTGGCCTATGGTGCTGGGGTTGGCGTCGGCCAGAGTAATGCGCAGGGTGAGGGTGCCGGCGTCGACCGAGAGGAAGGGATTGGCCCACGCGCCCGGCTCATGCACGTCCACATACATGCTTTTGGTGGGCAGCGGGATCAGGGCCAACTGGGCGCGCTGGCGGTCCCGTTCGGTGGCGGCGGCCTGGGCGGCGGCCTGCGCCTTCTGCTCGGCGGTGAGGGCGGTCTGGGCGACGCCGACGACGGCCTGCTCTTCCTTGTGGCAGGCGGAGAGGCAAACGGCCAGGAGCAGAGCCATCGCCGCAAATCCTCTGAGTCTTGAGTGCTGAATCACCCAACAAGAATAACAGCGCCGGCTCGACCTGAGGAGTACGTGTTTTTACGGCTTGCGGAAGAGGCCAAGCAAGGTAACGAGGAGGGGCCGGACGGCGTGTGGGTTGCTCCTGGCGTTTGCGAGATTGGAAGCGGCAGTAGTACCTTAAAGCGCAGGATGCGATTATTGTTTTCGATACGATGCAGGGCATTGCCGCGCATTGCCCTGGCCGCCTGCGCGGGGCTGTGCCTCACGCTGTACGCCGCGGCGAAAGAGGCTAAGGTGTTTTCCGCGGCGACGCTGGTGGAGGCGGCGAATTATCTTCCCTGCGGCGATGGCTGCTCCGCGCTCACCGATACAGCCAGCGCCTTCTGCTTCAGGCAGGGCGATCAGGTGCTGCTGGGGGAGGGAAGAAGCTACCTGCATGAGGGCAGGTTCTCCGGCCTCGAAGAGCTGGCCGGCAAGCAGCTTCAACTGCGATTCAACCGGCGATTTTTGTGGATCAGGATGCCGGATGGCGCGGTGATGAAGCTCCGGCGCGGCTCCGAGTTTGAGAACTTCAACGACTCGGGCTGCGCCAGCGCGGTGCATGGGCCGATTCTTGATGCGGCCTACGCGCAAAAGCGGCCGGCCAAGGTTCCCGCCGACGCCTTTCCGCTGGCCGGCTCCGGCAAGGACGATCCCTTTCTGTGGTACCGCTGCAACCTGGATTCCGATAAGACCACGATCAGTTGCCAGCGATGGTATAAGAACGGCGATGTTTATGGCAAGGATTGGTACTGCGCGCAAACCATGGCGGGCGAGCCGGTGGGCGCGGTGGCGACGCTCGATCCGCTGCTCAGCCGCGATGGAAGGCTGGTGCTGAAGTCGGGCGGCGCGCTGCGCCATGACAACCGAGCGCGAACCAACGATGTGCTCGATAGGCCGGGCGAAGCTTGCCGGTGAGGGGCTCGTGCGGATGACTCCCTATATCCCAAGGTTAGTTTTGATAGGCGGATTTGCCCTCACTTGCCGATCAAACTGCGGGCGATGGCGTCGAGCATTCCATTGAGGAAGTTGATGGACTCTGGGGCGGAGAAGCGGCGGCCGATCTCGAGAGCTTCGTTGATGACGATGGGGAAGGGCGTGGCCTGGAAGCCGAGCATCTCGCCGACGGCCATGCGCAGCAGGTTGCGGTCCACGGCGGGCATGCGTTCGATGCGCCAGTGCTTGGAGTTGGCTACGAGCAGCTCGTCGATCCGCTCCTGGTGCTCGACGGCCACGCGAAAGAGGTCTTCGGCAAAGCCGCGGACTTCGGGCTCGACCTCGTCGGCGGCCTTCCAGAAGTTGGCGCGGACCTGGTCGGGGGTCTGCTTGCCGATGTCCGCCTGATAAAGCATCTGCATGGCCAGTTCGCGCGACTTGCGGCGTCCGCCCGACGCGGGATGCTGCCCGGTGGTCACTGTGCGCCGCCCTTCACCAACTTGCGAGTGAGCGAAACCATCTCGATGGCGGCGAGGGCGGCTTCAAAGCCCTTGTTGCCGGCCTTGATGCCGGCGCGGTTGAGGGCCTGCTCCAGCGTCTCGCAGGTGAGTACGCCAAAGCTATGGGGAATGCCCGTCTCCTGCTGCGACTGGCCGATGCCGCGAGCAACTTCGTTATAGATGGCCTCGTAATGGGCGGTCTCGCCGCGCAATAAACATCCCAGGGTAATGATGGCGTCCACACGGCCAGCGTTGGCGAGGGTGCGGGCGGCCGAGGGAATCTCCCAGGCGCCGGGAACGCGGACGACTTCGATCTCGTTGCGATTGGCGCCGCTGCGCAGAAGGGCATCCAGAGAGGCTTCCAGCAACCGCTCGGTAATCACCGCATTCCAGCGGGCAACGACAATGCCAAACTTCATGCCCGCGGCGGAGAGATCGCCTTCAACGGCCACCGGCTTGCCCTTGAGCGGATCGGTCCATGCCCAAAAAGAAAACGCAAAACCCGGGATGGGCTCGACGGTAAAGAGGCGCGACTTCCAGTGGGTCTCCGCAATGGGAGAGAGGAGCGCTTCGGCAGCTTCGCCTCCTTCCGCGCGCAGCCAGGTTTGGGCGGCCTGATAGACGGCGTCTAACGCGGTCACCTCGACCAGTACATCGGCGGTCGAGGGAAACTGGCCATCGACGAATTCGAGATTGCCGAGCGGCGCCAGGAAGGAGGCACCGTGACTGACCGGGGCCCCCGACGACCGGGGCCCCCACGAAGCGGTCTTTGCTTCTTGGGGTGGTGACGACAGGTCTTCGTCGTTGGGGTGGTCGTCGTCCCAGCCTTTGCCGGGAGCAAATCCCAACGCGGAAAAGAAGCTAGTCAGCCGGTCATAAGCCTGGCGGCTGCGCGTGGGACGAAGAAAGGATATCCCCTTGATCATGATCTGATTCTATCGTGCGGGGGCCGGTGAAATGGGTTGCCGCACAGCGAGTCAGCAAAAGAAGAAGGCGGATTTGGTTTGTGGTTGCCCGCCCTTGTAACTGCAGCGGAAAAACGAGACGCAGGTCCCTCGACTCCGCTACGCTCCGCTCAGGATGACAGGGGCACAAAAGGTCGATGGGGACAGCAAGCTAAGAAGGCCGACGCGTGTCCGGCCTCCCTGGCTATAGTCTGCGCCGCGGCTAGGTGGTGGGGCGCGGCTTGACGGCGATGGCCGTGGCCGGAACGATGGCGCCGCTGCCGGTATACGTGCAGCCAAGGTCAATGCCACCGGCGGTGACGGGCGTGCAGGCCGGCAGGTTGGGGCTGATCTGCAGCGTGTCGGTCAGCGTCGGCACGCTGATGTAGTGAATCTTGTTGTCGCCCGCGGTAGAGACGAAGAAGAGCGAGTCGTCCGGGGCGAAGGCGCCGGCCAGTGGCGCGGTAATAGCCGAGCTTCCGGTGAGCGTAATGTATTGCACCGGATTCGCCGTGTAGGCAGTGCCTGGGGTGTAGGTTCCCGGCACGTAATAGGGCAGCGAAGCACCTGTTGTGGCGCCGGTTGCGGGCGGGAAATACGTGATAAATGCCAGATTGGAAACCGGAGACGGCACCACCTGATTCACGGCGTCCGCATTGGCATTGACGCTGAGCGGCGTAGGCGTGAGCAGCGTTCCGTTGGTGGAGAGCGGGGCGGTCAAGGTGCATGCGGACGGGGTAATTGCGACGCCAATGTCGTTAAGCGTCACCCCGTTGTTGGTGAGAGCCGCGCCCAGGATGTGTTCTCCATCGGTGGTGGCGGCCAGAACATCGGTCTGCGCGGCGATGGAATCGCTCTGCGGATAGAAGATCATGTTGGCGTAGTTGTCCGCCGTGCCGGTGGGGCACCAGGTGTGAGCTACGGTAGTACTGCCGCTGAGATAAGCACCCACGCTGGGGATGGTAATCGCCAGGCCCTGCGCGCCCGTGGAGGGAGACGGGCAGGTAGTGGCGTTGTAAACGGAACAAGGCAGCGCATGGGTGGTCCAGCCGGTGTTGATGTTGTAGACATATAGCAAATCGGAATGGTTGCCGCCCAAGGCAGCGCTGTCGGTGATGTAGAGCGTCTTCGAGTCGGGGGTCCATGCAGCAGTGTCGCCCATGCCGCCAAAGGCCGAGCCGGAGATACTGGAATGGGCCGTGTTGTAGAGATAGAAGAGCTGGCGCTCCTGGTCGTTGATAAGTACGGTCGTGCCGTCCGGCGAAACGGCCAGCACCACGCCGGGAAAAGAATTGTTCTCTGTGATGACGGTGCCGGACGAGGTGCTGAAGACCATCAACTCGCGGGAGGATCCGAAGTAGATACTGCTGCCCAGCCGGTCCATCATCGCAGAGTTCGGCACATACGGCAGGCGCGTTAAGGAGCCGGACGTTCCCGAGATCAGCTCGACAGGAAAGACGTACTGCGACTGACCAGGAGCCGAATACCAGGCGTAGTCGCTGGCCGTGCCGGGAGTGGTGATCGTGACCGGGTTCGAGGAAATGGGCAAGCCGGTTCCAAACAAGCCGATCTCACTGAGGGGGGAAGGATTGCAACTGGAGGGCTGACAGATGGCATAGACCGAAGCCACGCCGGGGAAGTTGGTGGAGATGGCTCCGCTGCTGCTCGCCGAAATGTCGACCGGGTCGGTGGACTGGTAGTCCAGAGTCAGGCCGGTGAGGGGGCATCCACCCGTTGGATTCGTACTCGTAGGAGGGCACTGTTCCACGTTGGTGTCATAGACGGTGGTGACCAGATTCTGCGTCACGCCCTTGGTGATGGTGCCTGCGGTATCTCCATTGGCAAGAGTGACCGAGATCGATTGCGGCGGGCAAGTGGTGAAGTAGCCGGCCATCGATCCAGTGCCGGCCACCGACGCGATGATTGGGCTGGTACCTGACTGTCCCGCGCTGATCGTCACCTGGCTTGAGGTGGTGCTGGTGGCAATGGAGGCGATAGAGGATGTGATCACATTGTAACTGAGCGTACCGATGGCCGCAGTGCAACTGGGGATTGAGGAGAGGGCAATTTGTTGGCCATTGACAGTAGGCAATGGGCAGGCCAGCGTTGGAGATGAAGAGCCGGTGACCAAAGCCGGCGCGCACATAAGAACCTGCTGGCCGTTGCTGTCTGTGAAGCATGCCTGCGCGTCGAGCGTGGCTTGAGTACCCTGTGAGAAGCACTGCTGCGCGGTGCCGGTTGAGGGTTCAGTGACCAAGCTGATAGAGGTCACCGGGGCATGCACGAATACCTCCACTGGATTGGAGACTATCGATTGAGCGGAGGCGGTGACAAAGGCTGTGGCGTAGGGCAGGCCGCCGGTCGAGGGCAATGGACTGGGCGGGTTACAGATAGTGTAGTTGGGGATGCCGCCGCCAGAGTTCCGGTTCCATGTACCCGCGCACAGAATGCCGGTCGGCGTGATGTCCACCAACTGGTTGTTGGAGGTGCCGTAGGTGTATGCGCTAACGGTGGTCAAAGTGCCTTTGCAGGTAACGGCCGTAGGGTGAGCGAGCTGTTGCGTCTGTCCGAAGGCCAGGGAGATGCCGGTAGTGGCGGGAGTGAGCGTGATCGCGGCCACATCCGTGATCTTCATCCCGAAACCATCACCATTGCAGTAGTTCACGCCCGGGTCGCGGGTGCAGCTGGAGATCGAAATCCCAGCCGGAATGACCAGGCACAACAAACAAACAAGCGTAAGAAACCGCCGCATGAATCCTCCCCGCCCCGCCTTATCGAACCGCGGAACGGTCTCTTCCGAACCTGTCGGAAAATTTGGTTTTCGCGAGCTTTACCTCGCCGCCGCCGGCCCCGGCGACACGCTCAATTACAAGCCGATTGACGAAACACGCTCGCGAAACTCCAAGGAAAAGTGTATCAGGGCAGGGTGGCAATCGGCAGGAAGCTCTTCCGGCACGCTCCTTGGCCCCTTCCTATAGACTCCGCCGACAGCGGAGGGCGAGCAGGCCCGGGTGGAAGTTCGCGGCGCGGATCATCCCCGCACTGAACACTTCCTTCGTTTAATCGGAGCCTGCCTGCTCCTGTTGGACGGCCGAGGCGGCGCGATTTCCATGGTTGTATCGAAGCGGAATGGGCGATGAAGAGGAGGCCTGCAACTCCCGGTCAACAAGGAGGCAGCGATGCCGCAGTGCAGAAAGGGTTGAAATGGCGCACGACATCTGCTACGACCAGTGCCGCAGCTTCCGGCGCCCTTCCGGCCGCGGCGTGCAGCGAGGGTGGTACTGCCAACCAGTTTATTGATCGAAGTGCGGCTATGGAACGAGATAGTTGCGCAGAAGGTTATTCCTGCGGAAGCGCGCGATGGGATGCCTTAGCGGAAAATTCACATAATGCCGCTTGACACGCTTGACCAATCAGCGTAACACTTGAAGATGAGCGAGACTCACTTATCCTCGTTCAGATTGCCTGAACACAGGCAGACCATCTGAAGTTCGCCGCTCCTGTATTTGTCCCCATGAGGCTTTCCTAGGTTGGATTCCAAGCCTCAATAACAATCGAAGCAAGCCACTGTTGCCGCCTTGGAAAGTTTTCGTGCCATGGCACAGGAGAAGTGTGAATTATTCCGGGCATGCTTTGATTAGAGCAATTAAGTTACTTTCTTCTCGCCGCGGTCTTTCGAATTTTGTCGAGACGAGCATGCTGAAACAAGCTGCCGAGCGATTGGAGATACGATATGGGCCATCTTAAGGAATGTGAAGAAAAGGATTGTCTATCGGCTGGCCGGAACAAGAGTCGCAATTCGTTCAGGCCGGCAGGAAAGGCCGATAACAGCCATTCATCAGGTACCGAATTGGAAGGAGTGAGCAAAAGGAAGTCAACTTTTGCCGAAGACTTCTTGCTGGAACATTCTAACTCAAACCTTTTCATCGCCATGATCGGGCGGACAGGCCGGTATGGAGCCGGGACCAGGGAACCGCATAAGTCAACCCAGTATTATGGGTTTCCTGCTTGATGCAGCATAACTTCTGCCGCGGCTGGGCTGGTGAGAAACGGGAGGGGCAGGTATGGGCTGTTTAATCTGCGCAAGTTTGGAACAAGCATATCTAGCCCGGCTCAGTGAGTACATCGAGGCACGTTCCTCGGCGTGTTATCGAGTCAGCACCAAGCTCGCGGCCCAGATGAATGTCGAGAT
>JBKQLG010000302.1:0-3702 GCA_052147235.1 Occallatibacter sp. | reverse complement strand
GCCCGACCCCACCGGCGGCGTAAACAAGCTGACAACCAGTTACACGCTGGACAACGACGGCAACGTGACCGCCGTCGCTACGCCGGGCATCAACAGCCCGATTCCCTTGGTGACGAGCTACGTCTTTAACGCCGTAGGGCAGCAGACCGAAGAAGAGTGGCTGGACGGGGCACCCGCTGGCGGGTCCGGCAACGTCTTCCATACGATACAGACGTACTATAACACGCTGGGCGAGACGGTGGGCGTGGTCGAGACCGACACGACCACCGCGCTGCATGCGGCCAACCCGTCGTCCTGCACCGATTACGAGTACGCCTATGATTTCGACGGCCGCCTCACAAGCAGCCGCATGGCCCCCGGCGACATCCCGCAGACGCCGACCGCCGCCCACCCCTACGTCGCCACGGCGCTGACCGAGTTGGACTACACGTATTACCCCAACGGCACCATGGAGACCGTGAGCGACAAGTCGGACTTGTCCTCCCTTTCCGGCAACGCGGCCACGACGACTTACGTGTACAACGGGCTGGATCAGGTGACGAGCATCTCGCAGTCGGGCAGCGGCGCGACGGCCAAAGAGGCGGCGTTCGGCTACGACAACAACGGCGAAGTCCAGACCGAAACCTACTCCGCGACATCGCAAGTGGCCGTGGGGAGTTACGGGTACGACGACGACGGGCGGCTGACGAGCTTGAGCTACACCCACGGCGGCAACGCGATCACCACCGGCGGCACGGGCACGCCCGCCGTCAGCTACGCTTGGCAATATGACCATGCCGGCAACGTCACTCAACAGGTGTCGGCGGACGGGACCGACAACTACACGACCGATAGCGCGAACCAGCTCATCGGCGCGAGCCTGACGAGCGAGGGTTATTCTTACGACGCCTTTAGAAGTAAGCGTGTCAGGATTGACGACCGGAAAGCGGAAACCAAGAGTGGAGTTGTCCACAACACTCTCGGCCCCTAGAATGAAAAAAATGAAAACGCGAGCATACCGCACGGCGATGCCGCTCCTTGCCCTGCTGGCCGCGACATCCAGTGCCAGCGGTTCGATCTTCAGCTACAGCGGCAGCATCCAGAGGATTCAAAGACCGACTATGAACAGTCAAGTGCGGGCGTAAAATAGCGGTGATTTTTTTCATGGTGAGCTTGCCAGATGGTTCATGCGCGGGCCTTGGCGGTCTTTCGGGTTCTGGTGGATTTGGCTGAGTTGCAAGGTTTGCCGGACGGCGAGACGGGTTTGGGCGCACGTTTGGTGAAGCCGCGGTCATCGGTCAAGAGCCGCCAGATCACGCGTGCCAGGCGACGCGCAACGATCACCAGGGCGTTTGTGTGTTTCTTGCCCTTGGCGCGGTGTTTGCGGTAGATACGAGCGAAGTAGTCATGGCGGCGACAGACAACGAACGCGGCAAGATACAGGGTGCAACGCAGCAGGGGGGAACCGCGTTTGCTGATCTTGCCTTGCCAGTGGATCGTGTCGCCTGAATCGTGCCGGCTGGGGTCGAGGCCCGTGTAGGCCACGTATTCTTCGGGCGTGGCAAAGTCGCTGATGGGGTCCGATTCGGCGTGGATCGCCGCCACCAGTGGGGCGGTGATGCCCAGGGAAAACAGGGGCGAGTCAAGCGCCTGCACACGTTCGTCGAGTTGCCTCTCGATGTCGGCGACTTGTTGCCGCACGGTGTCCAGGTAGTCGAAGATCGAGCGGAGTTGGCCTTCGATCACGTCTTCCGCCTGGCGCGTGCCGATCGTCTCCTGGGCCGCTTTCAGGAGTTGCTCGATCTTCTCGTCAGTGATCTTTTTGCGGCCTGCGATGCGGAGGAGTTCCCGAACCTGCTCGGCATTCCGCACCAGTTTGTCGGGCGCAATCCCGATTTGGCGGATCAGTTTCCGCGCCGAGGGAAGAAAGGGCCGGCAGAAGATACCGGCGTATTCGGGGAAGAGGCGATCGACCAGGGTGTGGGCGTAACGTTCCATGTCGCCGGCCGCTTGAAGCAGTCGATGGCGGTGCCGCGCCAACAGCCGCAGTTCCGTGATCTTCACATCGGGGACGCGCGTGGCCTTGGCCTCTCCGGCAAGGACCAGCCGGGCGATGGTCTTGGAGTCGATCTTGTCGTTGCGCGTCTTGCGGATGCGGGCTTTGCTGCGGGCATTGGTCTGCAACGGGTTAAAAACCACGCAGGCGTAGCCGCGTCGCGTCAACTCGTGGTACTGGCACATCCAGTAGTGGCCGGTGGCTTCCATGCCGACGAGCACCTTGCCCGGCCCGCCCGCCTTGCAGAGGGCTTCCTGCTCCAGTTGGTCCACGCCGTGGCGTGTATTGGGAAACGAGGCGAGTTGCGCGATGACCTCGCCCTGGGGCGAGAGGGCCGTGGCCGCGTGTTTTCCTTTGCCAATGTCGATGCCGACAACGGCGCGGCCGCGGGGGAGCACGGGCTGTGCTTGCGAAGACTTCTTCATGGTCAGGGTTCTTTCTGCGGTTTGAATTTCAGGGCCCTGGCTGGATGGCCGCGGGCCTGACGGTCGAGGAAGATTTACGGGTAATTCGCTTGATCCAAAACCTCGTTGGTGATGCGGGGCGTCCGGCTCGGCGCCGGTCCCAACCGACTCATTCCTGGCATTCAGGCGATACGATGATAACGATGCGGGTCACATTCTTTGCTGCAAAGCAAACTCTATGGGGTCGGACGTGGCATCCCGCGTCGGATGGCAGTGTTTCAATATCCGGCGGAAGGGGGCTCCAGGTGTTGTAGGACTTGTGCCAGGGCTTGCTGCAACTCCGGCGAAGACCGTTCTCGGGGAAGCTGGACGGAGAGGACCTGGTAACAACCGTCCGGTTCGCCGACGCGCCACGGGCGATAGGCGATCAGATCCAGTTCGGACAGCCTGGTGCGCGCGTCCCAAAGCGTATGGCGATCGAAGCACGGCACGGTCTTCGCGATGCGATCGAGCCGCCAGCAGGAGAGTCCTTGCTGGTCGGCCGCGAGGGCGAGAAACAGGTACAGCCCAAGATCCTCGGGCCGCAGTCGTGGAAGGATGCCTTCGCTGCGGAGGCGGTGGTCGATCCAAGCGAACGAGGGAGGGATGGTGCGCGCTCTCTGCGGCACCAACAGTGGCAAGGGCTTTTTCAGGGGCATGGGATGATCTCCGTGATGCGAAGCACGCGACGCGAAGGGGTCGCGACGCCATTTGCTTGTTCGGCCCGAAAGTGTCTCCGTTCTTAACTCACCAAGAACAAATCGCGTCGTTCCAAGACTACGGATTTCAAGCCTCATTGGAATTGGAAAAACACGCGCAACCGGACGCGCGGCGCGCCGGGGAAGAACAACCTTTGAAGGAAATCCGATCAACGGAAGTAAAAGACAACTGTTATGCGCGCTTGGCCAGGGAAGAAGAACCATGTCCCCCTTTCCTCCAATCGCCATACAATCATTTATACGAGGGAACATTTGCGACTGGCAGTGCGCCAGCTAAGCCGAGTTGAGCGATTGCTTGGTTACGACTCGCAATTGCACGTGCTACGGCTGATGGCCCTCGGAAAGCTGGGCCATTTTGCTGCGGCCGTGCGTGAAGCGAAGGCGGCTCACGACGCGCATCGTGACTGGCACACCGCGGTGGCCGCGGGAAACGCGATCCGGCGCAGCGGACGGCCTCTTGATGCGATTCCTTACTTCCGTCTGGCGGCCCGGTATGACGCTCAGG
>JBKQLG010000301.1:0-4761 GCA_052147235.1 Occallatibacter sp. | reverse complement strand
GGCTCAAAGCATGTTTTCACCGACGCACAGGGAATGGCGCAGCAGTGGACCGTCGGCGATTACATGTTGCAGACCATTAAGAAATTGGCTGCGGGGGAATACTGATGGCAGATTGCTGGGTGCTCCCTGGCTCCTGTTTTGGAGACAGGAAGGGTGACCGCTGGCACAAATTCACACAACGTTTGCAATTCCTTTGCCTGACTGAATTACTCTGTTAATGATTCCGTGCGGCCTCCGCATCTGAAGTTCAACGGCCGCCGGGCGAGGGCAGAGCGGTTGAGCCAAACCATTTTTGTACTGGAAGACGACCACGACATAGCGCGGCTTGTGCAGCATCACCTGGAGGTTGCCGGCTTCGCGGCGCGCCTCTTTCACACTCCCACCAACCTGATTCCCGACGCCGAGCGCCAGGCGCCCGCGCTGTTTCTGCTGGACATCATGGTGCCCGGCGGTGACGGCCTCGAAGTCTGCCGCCGCTTGCGCCTTAATCCCGTGCTTTCTACCGTTCCCATCATTTTCCTGACCGCGCGCGCCTCTGAAAATGACCGCGTGCTGGGCCTGGAGATGGGGGCCGACGATTACATCACCAAGCCCTTCGCCACCCGCGAGCTGGTGGCGCGCGTGAAGGCCGTGCTGCGCCGTTTCGAGCGCCCCACTACGCCCTCTGTCATCCGCTTTGAAGAAATCATCATCGATGCAAATGCCATGCAGTTGATGGTGCGAGGCGAGCTGACCGCGACGACGGCCACTGAGTTTCGGCTGTTGGATTATCTGGCTCGTCATTCCGGCCGGGTCTTCAGCCGCGACCACCTGTTGGACTCCGTATGGGGCGATGCCCGCTTCGTCACCCCCCGTTCGGTCGACGTCTATGTGCGCCGCATCCGTGAGAAGATCGAGATCGATCCGGAGAATCCGCGCTACCTGCGAACCGTGCGCGGCGCCGGCTACCGCTTCGAGCTGCCAAAAAGCGAGTAAGGCTCCTTGAAATCAAAAATCTTCACCAAGCTGCTCGGCCTATTTCTCCTGCTGCTGCTCTTTCAGGCAGCGGCGATGGAGTTTGTTGTCCTTCCCTTTATCGCCCGCAAAGTTCTGGAGATTCCTCCCGGCAACACCGGCCTGTTTCTGGGTCGTGAAACGCTCTGGTCCGGCCTGATCGCGCTGGGGGTGGCGCTCGTTTTGGCTGTTTGGGTTGCCGGCCGCCTCACCGTTCGGCTGGAGCGGCTCATCGTCTTCGCGCGGCGCATCGCCGACGGCGACCTGAGCGCCCGCCTTCCCCAGGACAGCGATGATTCACTCTCCACCATGGAGGCCGCGCTCAATCAGACGGCCGAGCGGCTGGGCAAGAGCTTTGCCGAGATCGAAAGCCGCCGCCAGGAGCTGGCAGGCCTGCTCGACTCGATGCAGGAGGCGGTGGTCGCCCTTACTCCCGAGGGGATGGTCCGCTGGTCCAACGCGCAAATGCAGCGTATCGCCGGCACACAGATTCATGTGGGCCGTCCGCTGGTTCACGCGGTGCGCGACCCCGAACTGCTGGCCTGTGTGCGCTCGGCGCTGGAGCAACGCGAGGCGCGCACCGGCCGCGCCAGTTCGCTTGCACAGGGGCGCATCTTCGAGATCAATGCCGCCCCCATGCCCTCCGGCGGCGCGCTCGCCGTGCTGCACGAGATTACCCGCATCGAGGCCGCGGAGACCTCGCGCCGCGAATTCATCGCCAACGTCAGCCACGAGCTGCGTACCCCGCTGACCTCCATTCAGGGCTACGTCGAAACGCTGATGGAGGAGCCTCGTCCCAACCGCAAAACCAGCGATGAGTTCCTCGGCATCATCCTCAAGAACGCCACCCGAATGAACCGCATCACTGAGGATCTGCTCGCCCTGGCAGGAATCGAGAGTCCGGATTACAAACTGGCGCTACGGCCCACGCGTGCCAGCGCGCTGCTCCAGGACGCCATCGGCTCGCTGGGAGGCATCGTCGCCGACATTGACGTCGCCCTGGAATTCTCCGGCGCGCCCGACGCCCTGGTTCTGGCCGATCCCGACGCGATGAACCAGGTCTTCAGCAACCTGATCGAGAACGCGCTCAAGTACGGCAAGACCGGCAAGCGCATTCTTGTCGGCGCGCGGCTGCTTGAGCCGCAAACTGCCCCACAAACCGCCTCTGAGGTCGAGTTCAGTGTTCAGGACTTTGGCCCGGGCATCGCCTCCGAGCACTTGATCCGCATCTTCGAGCGCTTCTATCGCATAGATAAAGCTCGCTCGCGCGAGGCGGGCGGCACCGGTCTCGGCCTGGCCATCGTCAAGCACATCGTCCTGGCTCACGGGGGGCGCATCTGGGCTGAAAGCGAACTCGGCCACGGAGCAACTTTCCGTTTTACGCTGCCGCTGGCGCCCTCGGCAGATCCCAGCGTGTAGAGTATCGACGGATGAGCAAGCGACGGGAAATCGCGGCCGGAAGGAGTGGTGAGCTCGCTGGGGATCGAACCCAGGACCCACGCCTTAAAAGGGCGTTGCTCTACCTACTGAGCTACGAGCTCTCACCAACTACAACTTAATTAGATTCAACAAGTTGTAGAACATCAATCTTCTTGGCTTTGTGTGACTTTTTGGCGCTGATAGCCAAAAAATAGCCATTTGTACCGAAACTGACCCCGGACATATCAAGGTCTACAACGCCTGCAACTTGTGAGTTGGAGCGAGGCGGGCGTACCGGGCGGTCATAGCGATCGTCTTGTGTCCCATCAGTTCCTGCACTGTTTTCAAGTCTACCCCACTCATCACCAAACGGCTAGCGAGGTGTGCCGCAGGGTGCGCCAGGTGACGCCTTTAATCTCACCTCGATTGAAAACTGTCTCAATGAAGGGGTTCAACTCATAAGCGTGTAGTCGAAATTGCAGTGGTCAGATCACTCCAGAGCCACAGGAATCAACAAGGCCCGGACCCGTCTAGGTAATACATTCTATAATAAGCACTTAGAATCAATGAGTTTCACCAGATTTCCATCACGGCGTGACCTGTTTTGGGAGCAGAGGGTCGAGTTCGACTTCTGTCTCAACACAGTGCCAAGGTGCCTGCTCATATTTCTTGCCTGTAAAATCACCTGTTAAATGTCCGTTTTCGGCGTGTTTCCGCGTTGTTTGGCACTCCCAAGAGGTCTGTAAGTTATTGATAATACATTGAATAGTGTCCATGGCATGGAAGAGGTAGTCAGTTCGATCCCGACCAGGTCCACCAATACAATCCCGCCTTCAGCAAGACCCCGCTCTTCCAGCTTGGCTGCAACTTGCAAATCTCTCGTTCGGAGGGATTAGCAGCCTTGTCTTCCGTTCTTTGGGTATGATGGGGAAGCTGGCTATGAAGCAGCATCCGTGGTTCTGAAACGAATCGCCGCCGCTGTGTCTTTAATCGAATGAGAGAGGAAACCAGGATGGAAGTGAAGATTACACATCTCGATCATGTGAAATTCGCCATTCAGTCGCGATCACACACGATTGTTTGCGACCAGCCGGTAGAGAATGGCGGCGAAGACTCTGGCATGACGCCCCCCGAACTGCTGCTGGCGTCTTTGGGTTCCTGCGCGGCCTTTTACGCCGTGCAATACCTGAAGACCCGCAATCTCGCACAAAGCGGCGTGGAAGTTTCCATCACCGCCGAGAAGCTGAAGCAGCCTGCCCGGCTGGGCAACTTCCTCATTCATGTTGTGAGCCCCGTTCCTCTTACGGAAGAGCAGACCGAAGGCCTGATGCGCTCCGTGCATGCCTGCCTGATTCACAACACGCTGTTGACGCCTCCGGAGGTCAAGATCGAGCTGGAGATCGGCGAAGTCCACCTCCCATAACGCGGAAGAGGCGTTCTCAGGCTAACTACGCCTCGCGTTTTGAGCAGGCCACTTTGCGAGAGCGCATGATCGCAACTATCGCCTCTGCGGCCGGTTTATTGCCGGCATTCAGAAGATCCTGCGGTTGCTCGCGTGATGCGAATTCCACATTGCATTCAGGTTAGAAATCGTTTACTGTAGCCTTTACACCACTGCTGGTGATTGGGCGTGAGTTCTATTCGGGGCAAGTCGCTCCGGTTTGGTCCGTATTGTGTTTTACTGTAACCGCAAGATCAGGAGTGCAAGATGCAAGCCAATACCACAAGTGAGGGGACAGTGCCCAATCGCATTGATCCAGCGTTAATACCGCAGAGAACACTTTACACGGGGGCACGAATGCCGGCCATTGGCCTGGGCACATTCGGCTCCGACCATGTTACCGCCGACCAGATTGCCGAGGCTATAAAAGCGGCGGCGGGGTTTGGATACAGGCACTTTGATTGTGCTTCCGTTTATGGAAATGAAGCCGAGATCGGCGGGGCGCTTTCTGAAGTGATTGCCAGCGGTGTTAAGCGCGAGGAGTTGTGGATCACTTCGAAGGTTTGGAACGACAAGCACGCGCCCGAAGATGTTATCGCCTCCTGCAAAAAGTCGCTGACTGATCTGCAACTTAGTTATCTCGATTTGTATCTGGTTCATTGGCCGTTCCCGAATTTTCATCCGCCGGGTTGCGATGTTACCGCACGTAGCAAGGATTCCAAGCCTTACATCCATGCGAACTACATGAAGACCTGGGCGGCTATGGAAGAACTGGTTAAGCGGGGATTGGTTCGCCACATCGGCACCTCCAATATGACTATTCCCAAACTCAAGCTGGTGCTTGAGGATGCGAAGATTCGTCCGGCAGTCAACGAAATGGAGCTTCACCCGCATTTTCAGCAACCGGA
>JBKQLG010000300.1:0-13269 GCA_052147235.1 Occallatibacter sp. | reverse complement strand
GCCGGTCATGCCGAGATGGACGATCCACTGGGCGGCTGGAGCGTCAGAATCCTCGACCAACGCACCCAATTCGCAGACGATGTGCTTTCCGGTGCGATGCACGGCCAGAATCGCGCGTCCTTCCAGGCCGCTGGCTTGGCGCGCCGGCGGCGTCTTGAAGGGCTCCCGGTGGCTGCCGAACCAAGCCGCTACTATGCGGTCGCCGCGCAGACGCCCGTGGACGCCGCGGGCGATCGTCTCGACCTCAGGAAGCTCGGGCATCGGTCTATTGTAGGTGAATCCGTCTTCCGGCGCGGTCCGCGGCTATTTGCGCTCGCCGGGCACGCGAATCCGGCTGGCCTCAAAGCTCACAACCTTCCACTGGCCCTGTGCGTTCCGCACATAGACGCGGGTGTAGCGATAGCTGCCGGAGAAGTCTTCCCCGGCGGAAGTGCCTCTCACATCGGCCCGTGAGGTTACCAGTGCTGTTGTCCCATAGAAGCGCACCCTGCGGTCGGAGATTTCGACGGCCGTAAAATGGGTTGCGCCGCTGCGGAGATTGGCCAGCGCCTGCTCCTTGGATTGCAGGGTGCCGTTGGGTGTGATGGCCATGTAGTCGTCAGCCAGAAGAGAATCCAGGGCGGAGATGTCGGCCTTCAGAACGGCATTGCGCCACGCTTCTTCCAATTGGAAGATCTCGTGGTGGCTCTCGTGCCGCTGCGTGCGGGGCATTCCGTTGTGCTGAAAGGCGGCGCAGGGGGACAGCGCCAGCGAGGCAACAATTGGAAGGAGCGCCAAGGCATATTGCTTCCGGCGGAAGGGCTTGGTTGGGTTGATCGCGGCTGCGAACATGATCGTATCGGATGGTAGCCCCGCAAGGCCGCGCCGGTCAAACGCATTTCGAAAGGCTCCACTAAAAATAACGCGAGTGGCTGAGCAAGTCAGACTAGCAAGGCCTTTTAGTACCTGTTTTCTGGTCCCGGGTCCCACGTGTACGATGAATTGCATGAGCTTCTTCCTCTTCAAGACCGAGCCCGATGTTTACTCCTTCGACGACTTCCTGCGCGACCGGGAGACTGTGTGGGACGGCGTGACCAACCCCACCGCCGTAAAGCACCTGCGGGAGATGAAGCGGGGAACCAAGTGGATCTTCTACCACACCGGCGAGGAGCGCACCGCCGTGGGCACCGGAACCGTAGTCAGCGTAGACCCCACTGACCCCAAGGTTCCCATCGTCAAGGTCAAGGCAGGCAAGCGCCTCAGACAGCCGAAGACCCTGACGGCGATCAAAGCCGAGCCGCTCTTCGCCGCCTCGCCGCTGGTCCTTATCGGGCGGTTGTCGGTGGTGCCGCTGACCGAGGAGCAGTGGGAGTGGTTTGTAAAGTGAGATGTTGGTCGAAGGCTCTGGGATCATCGGTTCAGAACAAATCCGAGTGCGATCCGGTGCGGACAAGGTAAAGGTCACATCTATTCCCTGTTTCCTGGCTCTCCCAGCCAGCGCCTGGTGTTCAGCAACTGCCGCTGATCGAGCGCCCAGACCTTGCCGGTCAGCTCATCCGGCCCTTTGCCTTCGCGGATGCACTTATCGAACTCGCCGGCCACGGCTTGCATCTTGGCGTCGAGATCGTCGAGAAAGCTGAGGGCGAGGGCTTCGGGAATCATCGGCAGCTTGGGCGAGCCGAACTCCAGCTTGCCGTGGTGGCTCAGAATCATGTGCAGAACCAGCAGCTTAAGCTTCGGCGGGAAGCTGGGCAGACTGTCGATAGTGCGCTCCACCAGCGCCGTGCCGATCTGAATGTGTCCCAGCAGCACGCCTTCGACGGTGTACTCGAAGCCGATCTCCCAGCTCAACTCGCGCACCTTGCCGATGTCGTGCAGGATGACGCCGGTCAGCAGCAGGTCGCGGTCAAGGATGGGATAGCTGGGCGCGACGCGGTCGGCCAGCGTGAGCAGGCTGACGACGTGCTCCAGCAGCCCGCCCAGCCAGGCGTGGTGGAGCTGCTTGGCAGCGGGAGCTTCGCGGTAGGCCTCTGCGAGGGGTGGATCATTGAGTATCGTGGTGAGCAGGAGTTTGAGGTCGGGGTTGATGAAGCTGTCGACGAAGCCGAGAAGCTGACGCCAGAGGGTGGCCACGTCGTAGGTGGTCGAGGGCAGCAGATCGCTCTTGTCCACCTCCTCGGGCCGGGCCACGCGGAGCTGGTCGATCTTCATCTGCAGGCGGTCGTCGAAGCGCGAGGCCGAGCCGCGCGCCTTGACGACGTCTCCTCTTTCGAAGTCCTTGGCGATGCGCGGATCCCCGGGCTCCCAGACGCGCCCTTCAAGCTGGCCGGTCTTGTCGCCCAGGATGAGGTTGAGGTAGGGCTTGTTGTTCTTAGTGGTGCGCTGCTGCTTGAGAAGGACCAGGAAGAAGCCGTCGAAGAGCTTGCCTTCGTCAAAGTTGGCCAGATCGGCGATGTAGATGTCTTTCATCGTTGTGTGCCTTGAAAATCAGGTTAGAAGGTCAGGGAAGTTGCGGATTGCCGGAAAACTTCTGTGAAACAAGTTTACGACTCCCAGAGCCTTTACAATCGAATCCGTGAGCAACTCCTTCGAAATCGGCCCGGTCCATGTGGGCGCTGGCCAGCTCTTTCTGATCGCCGGCCCCTGCGTCATCGAGTCCGAGGCCCACGCGCGCATGATGGCCGAGGCAATTCAGCGCATCGCGGCCGACCTCGGCATTCCCTTTATCTTCAAGGCCAGCTACGACAAGGCCAACCGCACCAGCGTGAAGAGCTTTCGCGGGCCGGGGCTGGTCGAAGGCACGCGCATTCTGGGTCGCCTGGCCAGGGATACGGGCCTGCCGGTGCTGACCGACGTGCATGAGCCGGCCCATTGCGCGGTGGCCGCCGAGGCCGTGGACGTGCTGCAAATTCCCGCCTTCCTCTGCCGCCAGACCGACCTGCTGCTAGCCGCCGGCCGTACAGGCCGCGCCGTCAACATTAAAAAAGGCCAATTCGTGGCCCCGTGGGACATGATCCACCCGGTTGAAAAGGTGCGCTCCACGGGCAATGAGCGCGTCTTCCTCACCGAGCGCGGCTCCTGCTTCGGTTACAACACGCTGGTCGTCGATTTCCGCGGGCTACCGGTGATGGGCGCGCTCGCGCCGGTGGTCTTTGATGGCACGCATTCAGTGCAGCAGCCGTCGGCGGACCATGGCGTCAGCGGCGGCCAGCCGGAGTTCATTCCGCTGCTGGCGCGGGCCGCGGTTGCAGCCGGCATCGACGGCCTGTTTCTGGAAGTCCACGACGACCCCGCCAACGCCAAATCAGACGGCGCCAATGCGCTGGATTTGAAGCTGCTCAAGCCGCTGCTGGAAAAGCTGCTGGCGATTCACCGGGCGGCAAATAGTCAATGACATAAGGAAGGCTCATGGCTTCGATGTTTCGGATCGTGCGCATGACGAATCAATTCCGTGCTCTCTGGAAGTGGTTCCTTTCCTTTCGTAAGCGTGATTGGGAACTGGCGGACTACCCTATCACGATTCGCACGCAAGAACTATTCCCTGCTTCTGCTTACGACAATCCGCGATTCAAATTGAACCGATATGTGGCCCGCATCGTGAATTGGCACCTTATAGGGTGTGGAGATACGCACGAGGAGGCACTCCAGAAACTGAACAGCACATTTGCAGCCGTCAAGTCGAAGAAGAAGGAAGCTGGCGAGTCTTTTCCGCGGCCCGGAATGCGGGTTCCGCTTGAATTTGCATCTCAGCAGCGAGTTAAAGCGCACACCGAGTTAGCAGAAGACTTCATTCATCGTGTTCTGGAACTGGAGTCAGCCTGGATCTCGGATGAGTCAAGCCTATGGGATTTCCATGCGGATGAAAACAATGACGCATATATAAATAAAATCAAGGAAATCTACGGTGTAGACGTATCGGATATTCAGTCTGCTAACTTGGCTGAGATTCTTGAGCGGATTGCTTCTGCTCGGAAACACATATAGCGACTCGATAAACCCTTTCCGATTAAGAAACAGCAGTTGTAGCTATGTTGGCCGAGCGGGAAAGCACTCAATCCGGCCAGGGAATATGATCGATCGAGCCTGGGTTAATACCCATCTTCTCCACATCTTTGCGTGCCTCCAGATAGCTTTCCTTGTCCATCACATTGTTCAGAAAGAACTCGGCCAGCCGCTTGGGCGTGTAAATCTCTATGTCCACAGGAGTCGTGATGGCAGGGCGCATCAGAATCCCATCCTTACGCTCATCAAGGAGCAGTACGCTACCTTCTTGCAGATGGAATCGCTTGCGCAATTCGGCAGGGATTACCTCTGTACCCCGCTTACCCATCATGACAGAATACATTTCAAAATCTCCGATATTCAGAATAGAAGATATTCAGACTTATTGAGTAATGAGGTTATGACAGCTGCTTGCCACCGCGCCCTATGTCTTTTGCTCGATGCGCGCAAGACGCGGAAGCGCGATCAAAGTGATCGCAAAGAGGAAGATTGAGGCGGCGATGACTTCCAGGTGGCCGAGGGGCAGGTCTTCCAGCAACTGCTTGGCCGCAACCAGCCCCAGCACGGCGTAGGCGATGCGCGTCAGCTCGGAGCGGCGCCAGCGGGAGCCGGCTTTGGCCAGCGCCAGGGCCAGCGCGCAGAGGACGAGCGTGCGTATGAAGGCAACGTGATGGGCTTCGGGAGGCCAGCGCAGGGCAACGAGGCGCAATAGGCCCTCGACCAGCAACGCGGCCAGCGCGAAGACCGCCAAAGCCGCTGTTGCCAAGCTGATCAACTGCTGCATCCAGCTTTCGGTTGAGCCGCGCTTGCCGGCCGCGGAACAAACGATCGCGCACGCGGCAACCAGGCAGACGCTCAACGTGAGGCTCGCGGACGGAGTTCCGGTCAGGGCATGGAAGGCATACTCCATCAGTCCAGATGCTATGGTTGCCACCAGTAAAAAGATCAGGCCATGTAACTGGAGCGTCCGGCGGGACTCCGTAAGGAATGCGACCAGCGAGGCCAGGGCGAGGCACATCGCCAGCCAGAAGGGCGGCATGCATAACAGGCATCCTGCCAGAAGCAGGCAGGCGGCCCAGGCGGAGTAGACGTGGAAGTTACGGCTTGCGGCGGCTTTGTTGAAGAGCAGAAGGGCTGCCGCGTAGCAGGCAATCGAAAACAGCAGGCAGACCGCTCCCAGCACGATTGCGCCCCAGTCCGGCGCAAAATAAAGAACGCTCGAAGAGGCCAGCAGGAAGGCGATGATCGTCTGGCCGGTTTCAAAGAAGGTGATTTGTTGCCTCTGCAGCGTGGTCCGGACGACGACACTGACTGCGTAAATCATCAGTAAAAGGCAGCCGGGCATCAGCAAACCAGCCGCTCCCAGCGCCGGGTAATCCATGCGCGTGCTCTGCGGGCTGGAGTAGATGAAGATCAGCGCCCAGACGGCTAGGTCTACCGCGGCAGCCACCAACGGCCGCACACTCCACGGGTGATTGCGCCTGGCCGCGTACTCGCAAATGAGCGCCATCAGCAGCAGCGTCGCGAGGAAGGGCAGGAACTGGTGCGTGGCGATCGACAGGGCAAGCGCCGCCGCGGCAGCGGTTGCGTTGGCCATCCAGTAGACCGGCGCGCGATTCCTCTTCCACGCCAGCGCGGTGGCCACAATCACGAACGCGCAGAGTATGGCCGCGGTGGCCTGCTCCGGCAGCACTTTGAAGCTTAGGGTCAGTTCCCAGAGCATGGGAGCAAGGATCAGAGCAGAGGTTCCGGCGTAGACGGCACTGGTAAACCACGCCTGAGAGCGGGCCGCGCCCACCAGCCACAGGAGCGCATAGAAAATGGCGACGGCGGCAATCGCCAGTTTGGGCAGCGAACTCGACTCCGCTATGAAGCGCAGGACGTACGCGCCGGCAATGCCCAGCAGCGCATAGGCCAGCACGGAGAGAACGCTGCCGCTCTGCGCCAGAGAGAACTCTCCGTCGGCAACGGCCGCTGGCGAGGCGACAGGCTCCGAGGCGATCTGCGGGGTGGAGGGGTGTTCGAGAGCGTCGACGCGCCGCTCCAGGGATTGCAGGCGTGCTGTAAGCTCTTCGAATGCGTCGGGAAGAACGTCCATAGCCTCCACCCGAAAAATGCGGACCCTTAGTCCCCGATCGCCGGCGCGTGCTCGCTCTTCTCAGGCCACGGTGGCAGCAGCTTGATCAGTACCCACAGGAAGAGCAACGGCAGCAGGGTCAGCGCAATCGCCACAATCAATCCTTCCTTGGTCACCAGGTCCACCTTGTAGGTGGTGTAGCCAAGAAAACTCTTGGAGAACAACTGCCCGCCGATCACCACATTCCAGCGCATGGCAAGAACGCCGATCAGGGCCAGGCATCCGGAGATGACATACATGGACTTGCGGGCGATCTCGGGCAGCTTCACCACCTGCGTCAGGAAGAGCAGAACCAGCGGCGTGAGGGTGCCCAGGCAAATCTGGAGGACGATCTGCGAAAAGTAGAGCTTGGTATGAACCATGAAATTCAGGCTGTTGAACGATTCGTTGGCCTCGTAGATGCGATGCACCAGGTCCAGCATCTCCAGGCTGAAGTCGATGATGTAGATATAGAACATATACATCGCAATGGTGTCCACGCAGCGCATATCGATGGCCTGTTTGTGCAGCTTGGTGATTCCCATGTAGAGCAGCATGACCCCGGCAATTCCCGAGACCATCGCCGAGAAGATGAAGACCACCGGCATCAACGGCGACGACCACCAGGGATTGGCCTTGATGGAGCCGAAGATGAAGCCGACGTAGCCGTGCAGCAGGAAGGCGGAGGGAATGCCGATCAGAGTGACAATCCAGCCCACCCGTTCGTCGATGGCCAGCGAGCGCGGGCTGATGTTCGTCGAACCCAGCGTCATCACCTTGTAGACAAAACGCAGCAGCCCCTTGCTGGACTGTGAAAGAAGCACGATCTCGCGCCGGTAGTCGAGCCATATCTCCAGCACCAGTACGGCCATCAGATACCACAGGTAGACATAGCCAAACATGGCCATCGCCGAGGTGCTGTGCGGAGTGAAGTACATCTCCGGCGAGCGCTCCGGGTGGCCCAGGTGCAAGATCAGCGGCAGGGGCGCAACCAGCAGAAAGGCCAAAGCCGTCAGCAGCGCCAGCCGGTAGGTCGGCTTCACTGCTTCGACTCGGAAGACACGCTCCAGCGAGGCCAGAATGAACGCTCCCGCCACCAGCCCCGTGATATAGGGATACAAAACGATCAGCACACTCCAATAGAGTGTGATTTCGTTGGGATACATGTAGCCTTCGACACCGTTCATAAACCCTCACACGTTTGCTTCCAGACCGTTCACTTCTTCACTGATTCACTGTCTCTACCGCACCGAGCCGTCCAGCCCGTTATAAAAGGCCTTCGCGCCGGTGGCCATCTGCGGCTTCAACACCTGCACGCTATGCGTTTTCAGGAATTCGTGGATCGGATCGTTGGGATTCTTCAGATCGACCAGTTGGCGCGCCCCGGTGGGGCAGGCCTCGCAGCAAGCGGTGGTCAGCCCCTGGGTAATCCTGTGGTAGCAAAGCGTACACTTGTCCGCCACCTCCTTCTTGGGGTGAATGTAGCGGCAGCCATAGGGGCAGGCCTGCACGCAATAGGCGCAGCCCAGGCAGTATTTCGGGTCCACCAGCACCACGCCATCCGGGCTAATGAAGGTCGCGCCCACCGGGCAGACCTGCGTGCAGGGCGAATCCGCGCAGTGGTTGCACATCTTGGGAACAAAGAAGTACTTTCCGCTCTCATCGGTGGCTGCCGGGAATCCTTCCTTGCCGCCGTCTGGCGAGATGACCTCGGGAACAATCATCGGATTGATCTCCTCGCCCCCGGCCTCGCTCCAGTCCTTCACGTGGTAGCGCTCTACCCAGGTGCGGAAGAATCCGTCGGGCACGTCGTTTTCGGTGGCGCAGGCGCGCACGCAGTTGCCGCAGCCGATGCACTTGGGAATGTCGATCAACATTCCCCACCAGTGGTCCGTCATTTTATAGTTGGGCGACTCCTCGGGGCTCCCGGCCAGCACGGACTTCCATGCTACCGCCGCCGCCGGCAGAAGAATCAGAATTTGACGCCGTGATAGATTCATTTCGCACCTCCCGCAGCCGCCACCGGCGCGTCCATTCCGGGATTGTGTGGCTGATGGCAACTCTCACAGGGCATTCCGTTCGAGTGCTCCGCGGGAACCACCTGCGGAAAGCCCTTGGGCTTGGCCGCGCTGGCTGTGTGGCAACTGGCGCAGAGCACGGCCGTATCCGGCAAGACCGGCTTTACCGTTGGATCCTCGGCATGGCGAAGCAGCGGAGGATCGGGCGGGATCGGATGAACAACCATCGCCACGGCGCGCTGCAAGAGGTTTGGCCTGGGCTGCTCCGCAACAGGCAAGCGCTCGAAGATCGCGCCGTGGCAGGCTTCGCAGCTCACGCGCGCGTGCTTGCCGGCTTTCTTTTTCTCCGCCACGTCGGAGTGGCAGCTCTCGCACGTCTCGTGCCCGGCAAACTTCACCGGGTGAGCCGCAATTTCGCCCATGGCTGCTCCGCGATAGTGCCCATACTGCCCAAAGCTTTTGGGGACCACGTAGTGGCGCACCACCAGAAAGACCAGAAAGGCGAGGACAAAGAGCCCCGCGAACCGGAAAAGATGCCCTGCATCCTTGAAGACGCTCATGCAACCCTCACAAAACGCTGCTGACGGGGACGGAAGCGAATCAGCGTCCAATGTGAGCCAGATCACCGTTCGCAGCTTTAACCCTAAGTGAAGGAAGGGCATGGTTGTATGTGAGCGAAATCACACAAGGGCGAATCGCAGGCGCTCGCCGGGTCGCGTGGCGCTTCATCTCAGAGTGGGATGCGCGGGAAGCTCCGCAGCGCAGGCGAGAGGCGATACGATAAATCTGGATAGTTGGGTGCCCCATGTCCCGATTTTGAGAGCTGGGAATCGACGAACTCCAACCGGCCTTGTTCGTGAGGTGCGAAAGAATGCCAAAAATTCTGGACGGCGCGGCGATTGCCGCGGCAATCAAGCAGGAGGTGGCCGAGGAGGTTCGCACGCTGACGGCGCAGGGGATCAAACCCGGTCTGGCGGCAGTGCTGGTGGGCAACGTGGCCGCCTCGGAGATTTACGTCCGCAACAAGGTGAGAATCTGCGGCGAGGTCGGCATCTACAGCGACCTGATCACGCGGCCGGAGACGGTAACAACCGCCGAGCTGCTCGAACTGGTGGCCAGCCTCAACGCCCGCGAGGAGATTGACGGCATTCTGATTCAGTTGCCGGTGCCCGCTCAGGTGGAAGTGAAAACGGTTCTCGACTCGATTCTTCCGGCCAAGGACGTGGACGGCCTTCATCCCCTGAACGCAGGCCTCCTGCAAGCGGGGCGGACGGCTCTGGCGCCCTGCACTCCTGCCGGGGTCATTGAAATTCTCAAGCGCAGCCAGATTCCCATCAGCGGCCGGCACGCGGTTGTGGTAGGCCGCAGCGACCTGGTCGGCAAGTCGGCGGCAATGCTCTTGCTCCATCAGAACGCCACGGTGACCATCTGCCACTCGAAGACCCGCGACCTGGGCGCGATCACCCGTCAGGCCGACATTCTGGTAGCCGCCATCGGCCGCGCGGGTTTCATTACGCCGGAGATGGTCAAACCCGGAGCGACGCTGATCGACGTGGGCATCAACCGCATCACCGAGCGCGCTGACTTCGACCGCTTCTTTGCCGGCAATACCAAGCGCGAGGCCGCGTTTGCCAGGAACGGTTCGACTCTGGTGGGTGACATCCATCCCAAGGCTTTCGAGGTGTCTGGAGCCTACACACCGGTTCCCGGCGGCGTCGGCCTGCTAACCACGGCGATGTTGATGGCCAACACCGTGCGTGCCGCGAAGATGCGGCGAGGGATGTGAAACGATTGCTTCGACCGGCAATTCTTGAAGTTTCTAGGATGCCAAAATAATCCAATTGAGGAATCATCATGAAATGCACTTGGGAAATCACCGATGCCGACATTGCAGCGGTCAAGAGACTGCTTAACGGTGAGCAAGACCACCCGTGGGTCAAGGATAGGTTTTCAAGGAATCTCAATTATCCAAAGAAGGAAGTTACACAGTCTGATTTTTGGACGGTGCTTGTTTGCATGCGCTGCACCACACTAGCGGCCAGTGGCAAGGGAAGTCCCATCGAGAGGTTTCAGGGTCTGGCTTTATTCCCTCTTCGGCTCGAACGAGTTCGAGAGGAGCCAGAAGCAACGCGAGAGGATTTTCTCCACGCAACGCTTGGAGAGCACATGGTCGGGACGTACCGCAGAAGGATCGCGGCGGACCTCTTAAAGTGCTTTAACAAACTCGAGAGTGGCCGATGGGCTGTCGTTCTTGAGCGGTGCAACTCCTTGCTACAGCCATCGCTCCCGGGCAACGAACGGAACGTCGCCGATCTTCTGGACGATGAGCTGGCAGGGATCGGCCCAAAGCAGGCACGTAACATCCTCCAGGATTTGGGACTCACAAGGTTCGAGATCCCAATTGACAGCAGGGTCATGGAGTGGCTCAATGATAGCGAACCAAGGATTCTTCCGTTTCAGGTGACGTCAGTAGCCCTCGCAGACAGGCATTGTTACGGATTCATCCTGGACACAATTCAAGAACTTTGCGAAAAGTGCGAGACTTTTCCATGCGTGCTTGATGCGTCGATCTTCAGCTCCTTAGAGAAACAGAGAATCATCGCAGCCCGGAGAGGGGTTCTTCGCTGATGCTGAGAGTAGGTCTCACCGGCGGTCTAAGCAGCGGCAAGAGCACCGTTGTGGCGATGCTGCGCGCGCTGGGCGCTGAGATCGTCGAGGCCGATGAGCTGGGCCGAGAGCTGATGGAGCCGGGGCAGCCCGTCTTCGCAGAGATTGCCCGCGTCTTCGGCACGGAGGTCGTTGGCCCCGATGGACGGCTGAATCGAGCGCGGCTGGCGGAATTGGCTTTCAAGGAAGGCCGTCTACAGGAACTGAATGCAATCGTCCATCCGGCGGTGATTGCCGCCGAACGGTGCTGGATGAAGCAGGTCTTTGCCCGCAATCAAGCCGTCGTGGCCGTGATCGAGTCGGCGCTGATCTTTGAAGTCGAACGCGATGCCCGCTTGCGCGGTGAGAACGAGACGGTGCTGGCAGATTGGCGTCGGCGCATGGACCGCATCATCGTGGTCACCGCACCCGACGAACTGAAGATCGCCCGCTATGCCGCCCGCGTCTGCCCCACGAGCGAAGGCCGTGAGACTGCCGAAGCCGATGCTCGTCGACGGCTGGCGCATCAGATTCCCGATGCGGTGAAGGCTGCCCGCGCCGACTATGTGCTTGATAATGAGGGAGATCAGGCGGCTCTTCGCGCCCAGGTTGAGGCGCTGTGGCCGCGCCTTCAAGTCGAGAGCAACAAATCTCCGGCGAAAGAGTCTTTAGAATAAGGAATAGGGATCAGGGGTCAGGGTTCAGATTGTAAAAAACTGTAAGGAACTGTAAATAGGTGAAGCTATCCCACCCTAGCCACAAAACCAATAACGTGGCGAAGGTGGGGCACTCAATTCAATGGCGAAACCGGACTTTTTGCTGTTAACTGTCCACTGTTCACTGAAGAGGTTTGCACGCAATGAAACTGCGCCGTGTTCTTTTGGTTGTTCTGCTGGTGGGTGGGTTCTGGTTCCTCACTACGCATCTTCCCTCCAGCCTTGACCGCTCCGCTATTGGCCGGTTTTTTCACACCGCCGGTTCTGGGGACGGCTCTGCGCTCCAGCTAACCGAGGCCGAGGCCGCGCCGGCCTACGACGCCGAGGAGCAGAATAACATCGCCATCTACAAGCGGGTTTTGCCCTCGGTGGTGAACATTACCTCCAAGTCCCTGGTCTACAACTTCTTCTTTGAACCGGTGCCGCAACAGGGCCAGGGCTCGGGCTTCATTCTCGACAAGGCTGGCCATGTGCTGACCAACTTCCACGTCATCGCGGGCGCCAATCGCGGTATCGAAGTGAAGCTGAGCAACAAGCGCACCTATTCGGCCAAGGTGGTGGGCACCGACCGGGTGCATGATCTGGCGCTACTGCAGATCGACGCGCCCAATCTGGAGCCGGTGACACTGGCCGATTCCAGCGAACTGGCCGTGGGCCAGAAGGTCTACGCCATCGGCAATCCCTTTGGCCTGGCCGGCACCATGACGCGCGGTATCATCAGCTCCATCCGTTCCATAGGCGGATCGGAGGGCGCGCCCATCGAGAATGCCATCCAGACCGACGCGGCGATCAACCCCGGCAACTCCGGCGGCCCGTTGCTTAACTCGCGCGGCGAGGTCATCGGCATCAATACGATGATCGCCTCCAACGGCGCCGACCAGAGCTCCGGCATCGGCTTTGCCATTCCCATCAACACGGCCAAAGCGGTGCTGAACGACCTGACCCGCTACGGGCGCGTGAAGCGGCCTTCGCTGGGCATCGTCTCCTATGCGATTGGTCCCGATCTGGCCTCGCAGATGGGCCTGGCGGTAGACTCCGGCATTCTGATTCAGAAGGTCATCCCCGGTGGAGCGGCGGAGCGGGCCGGCCTGCGCGGCGGCACGGAGCAGGCCTACGTGGGCAACACCCCCATCCTGCTGGGCGGCGACCTCATTGTGGCCATCGACGGCCAGCAGGTCAGCGATTCCCAGGATGTCGATGTCATCATGGAAAAGCACCAGGCCGGCGACACGATCAACGTGACCTTCTATCGCGGCCGCAAGCAGATCACTCTCAAATTGATCGCCGGCGAGGCGCAGGACGTGAACCGGTAGAGGGAAGATCGCGGCAGAATCTTCCAGGGAAAAAGAATGAGCCGCGGCCAGATTGGAGCGGCTCATTCTTTTGAACAAAAAATCATAAAAAATGGTCGGGACGGGCAGATTTGAACTGCCGAAGGCTCGGCTTCGCCTCGCTCCCCTCGCAGGCCTGATGGGTGCGCCTCCGCTGGCGCTGCGGCGCAAGTTGGGGTGCTACGTGGGTCGGCCACAAGTATCAAGAAAGATCGAGTATTGATTCAGAAATAAATGGTCGGGACGGGCAGATTTGAACTGCCGACCCCTCGCACCCCAAGCGAGTGCTCTACCAGGCTGAGCCACGTCCCGACATGATGCAGCCGGCTCCGGAGAGCCGGCCCAGGGTCCTGTTCAGTTTACAACACATTGTTAAGGCGGTTTTCCAGTCGGTATGGGGCACTTCTGGCGCCGTGCAGGGTGGCTTTTTCTCGAGGAAAAAGCCACGTGGCACCCATCGC